>CAYWKV010000074.1:3387-12885 GCA_964458835.1 uncultured Gammaproteobacteria bacterium
ATGCAAGAACTGGCACTGATCCTGGTCAGCACCATCCTGGTGAACAACTTCGTCCTGGTGAAGTTCCTGGGGCTGTGTCCGTTCATGGGCGTGTCGCGCAAGCTGGAGACGGCAACCGGCATGGGGCTGGCGACGACCTTCGTGCTGACGCTGTCGTCGGTGTGCAGCTATCTCGTCAACGTCTACATCCTCGAGCCGCTGGGCATCGGCTATCTGCGCACCATCGCCTTCATCCTCACCATCGCCGTGGTCGTGCAGTTCACCGAGATGGTGGTGCACAAGACCAGCCCGCTGCTGTATCAGGTGCTGGGCATCTTCCTGCCGCTGATCACCACCAACTGCGCCGTGCTCGGCGTGGCGCTGCTCAACGTGCAGGAACAGCACGGCTTCCTGGAGTCCGCCGTGTACGGCTTCGGCGCGGCCGTGGGCTTCTCGCTGGTGCTGGCGCTGTTCGCGGCCATCCGCGAGCGGGTCGCGGTCGCCGACGTGCCGACGGCGTTCCGCGGCGCCTCCATCGCGTTGGTCACCGCCGGCCTGATGTCGCTGGGCTTCATGGGCTTCGCCGGACTGATCAAGGGCTAGGGCCGCTCGATGCTGACCGCCATCCTCGCCCTCGGGATACTGGCCGGACTGTTCGGGCTGCTGCTCGGCTACAGCGCCATCCGCTTCCGGGTCGTGGGCGATCCGGTGGCCGACCAGATCAACGCCATCCTGCCGCAGACCCAATGCGGCCAGTGCGGCTTCGCCGGCTGCCGGCCGTACGCCGAGGCCATCGCCGCCGGCGAGGCCGACATCAACCAGTGCCCGCCCGGCGGCGAGGCCGGCATCCGCGCGCTCGCCGACCTGCTCGGCCGCGACTTCAAGCCGCTCAACGCCGAACACGGTGCGCACAAAGAGAAGACGGTCGCGGTCATCGACGAGAACCTGTGCATCGGCTGCACGCTGTGCATCCAGGCCTGCCCGGTCGACGCCATCCTCGGCGCGGCCAAGCACATGCACACGGTGATCGAGAAGGAGTGCACCGGCTGCGAGCTGTGCGTCGAGCCGTGCCCGGTGGACTGCATCCGCATGGTGCCGGTGAAGCAGGACATCGCCACCTGGAAATGGCCGTCGCCGGACGAGCGTCTGACCGTCGCGACCGGGACGGAAGCCGAAGACCCGGCGGCGCAGCCATGAATGCGGCCGGGATGCCTGCAGGAGCGGACTTGCCCGCGACGGGGTTCGCACCCATGCCCCGGGGCAGCCTCCCGGCGCAAGCGTCCCACCTTCGGGCCGCTCCTGCGGCGCAGCAGCGGAGTTCATCTCCATGACGAACGCACCCCGACAGCTCCACCGCTTCCACGGCGGTCTGCACCTGCCGCCCAACAAGGCGCAGTCGACGGCGGCGCCGGTGCGCGTCATGCCGGTGCCGCCGCGGCTGGTGCTGCCGCTGGCGCAGCACATCGGCGCGGCCGCCGAGCCGCTGGTCAGGGTGGGCGAGCGCGTCCTCAAGGGCCAGATGATCGCGCGCGCCAGCGGCTACGTGAGCGTGCCCATCCACGCCTCCAGCTCCGGCACCGTGGCGGAGATCGGCGAGCGGGCCGTGCCGCATCCCTCGGGCCTGCGCGCGCCCTGCATCGTCATCGATACCGACGGCCGCGACGAGCCCGCGCCGGACGTCCTCTCCGGCGATCCCGCGCAGCTCGACCCCAGCGAGCTGCGCCACCGCATCCGCAACGCCGGCCTCGTCGGCCTGGGCGGCGCCGGCTTCCCGAGCTTCATCAAGCTCAACCCCGGCCCGGACCGCCCCATCCACACCCTGATCATCAACGGCGCGGAATGCGAGCCCTACATCACCTGCGACGACATGCTGATGCGCACCCGCGCCGCGGAGGTGGTCAGCGGCGCGCGCATCCTGCAGCACGCGGTGCAGGCCGGGACCTGCCTCGTCGCCATCGAGGACAACAAACCGGAGGCGGCGGACGCCGTGCGGGCGGCCATCGCGGCCGCGGGCGCGGAGGGCTCGATGGAGGTCGTGACGATCCCGACCCTCTATCCCACCGGCGGCGAGAAGCAGCTCATCCAGGTCATCACCGGCCGGGAGGTGCCCTCGCAGGGACTGCCGGCCGACATCGGCGTGCTCTGCCACAACCCCGGCACCGCCGCGGCGGTGCACCGCGCGCTGGTCGCGGGCGAACCGCTGATCTCGCGGCTGATCACCGTCACCGGCGCGGGCGTCGCCGGCCCCGGCAACCTGGAGGTCCGTATCGGCACGCCGATGGCCGACGTCATCGCCGCCGCCGGCGGCTATACCGAGCACGCCCACCGTCTGCTCATGGGCGGCCCGATGATGGGCTTCGCCCTGGGCACCGACGAGGTGCCGGTGGTGAAGACCACCAACTGCCTCCTGGTCGCCAGCCGCGCGGAGCTGCCGCTGCCGCAGGCGCCGCTGCCGTGCATCCGCTGCGGCGCCTGCGTCGACGCCTGTCCCGCCCTGCTGCTGCCGCAGCAGCTCTACTGGTACGCGCACGCCAAGGACTTCGACCGCGTCCAGGACTTCAATCTGTTCGACTGCATCGAGTGCGGCTGCTGCAGCTACGTGTGCCCGAGTCACATCCCGCTGGTACAGTACTTCCGCTTCGCCAAGACCGAGATCTGGAACCAGGAGCGCGAGCGCGAGAAGGCCGACGTCGCGCGCCAGCGCCATGAGTTCCGGCTGTTCCGCCAGGAGCGCGAGAAGGAGGAGCGCGCCGCGCGCCTGAAACAGAAGCAGAAGGCCCTGCAGACCCCCGAGACGGCCGGCGAGGACCCCAAGAAGGCCGCGATCCAGGCCGCGCTGGAACGCGTCAAGGCCAAGAAGACCGCGGAAAGCGGTGCCGCTGCGGACGGCGCGGCGACCGCAGCGCCCGAGACCGGCGAGGAGACATGATGAGCCCCTGCACGGAATCCCTGCTGGAGTCGCCATCGCACCGTGCATCGAGCCGCATACCTGTAGGAGCGGGCTTGCCCGCGAACGGTCCGGAGAACCGCCGGTTCGCGGCCAGAGGCCGCTCCTACAGGCGTCGCCACGAAAGCCTACGAGGCCGCCGCTGATGCAGTTTCCGACCTTCAGCTCGCCGCACCTGCCCGGCACCAGCAGCGTCGCGCGCATCATGCGCCAGGTGCTGCTGGCGCTGATCCCCGGCACGCTCTGCGCCTGGTGGTTCTTCGGCTGGGGCGTGCTCGTCAACCTCCTGCTCGCGGTGCTGACCTGCGCCGCCGCCGAGGCGCTGATGCTCGCCCTGCGCGGCCGCCCGGTCGGCGCGACGCTCGCCGACGGCAGCGCCATCCTCACCGGCGCGCTGCTGGCGCTGGCGCTGCCGCCGCTGGCACCGTGGGGGGTCCCGGTGCTCGGCGGCCTGTTCGCCATCGTCGTCGCCAAGCAGCGCTCCGGCGGGCTCGGCTTCACCCCCTTCCACCCCGCCATGATCGGCTACGTGGCGCTGCTCATCTCCTTTCCGCGCGAGATGACGCTGTGGAGCGCGCCGGCCGGCATCGGCGCGGCCGGACTCGGCCTGAGCGAGACGCTGGCCTGGTCGTTCTCCGGCGTGCTGCCCGAGGCCACGAGCCTCGACGCCCTGACCATGGCCACGCCGCTCGACAGCGTGAAGACCTCCACCGGCCTGGGCCTGACCCTGCACGAGATCACCGCCGGCCCGCTGTTCGGCGGCTACGCCGGCATCGGCTGGGAATGGATCAACTTCGCCTATCTGGCGGGCGGCCTGTATCTGATCCACCGGCGCGCCGTCGCCTGGCAGATCCCGGTCGGCATGCTCGGCGCGCTGTTCGTGATCGCCCTGCTGTTCCACGGCAGCGACACCGACGCCTTCCCCTCGCCGCTGTTCCATCTGTTCAGCGGCGCGGCCATGCTCGGCGCCTTCTTCATCGCCACCGATCCGATCACCGCCAGCACCACGCCACGCGGACGGCTCATCTACGGCGCGGGCATCGGCGTGCTCACCTACGTGATCCGCACCTGGGGCGGCTTTCCGGACGGCGTCGCCTTCGCCGTGGTGCTGATGAACATGGCCACCCCGACCATCGACTACTACACCAAGCCGCGCGTGTTCGGGACGACGCGCGGCGGCAAGGGCGACGGGCCGTGAACGCGCGCCACGTCCTGGTCACGGGCCTGCTGCTGTTCCTGTTCGCCGCCATCGGCACGGGCCTGGTGGCGTTCACCTTCGACAACACCCACGAGCGCATCGCCCACAACGAACGCGAGGCGCTGCTGCGCAATCTGCACGTGCTGGTCCCGCCCGAACGCCACGACAACGACATCTTCACCGACATCATCGAGGTCACCGATCCCGACCTGCTGGGCACGCCGCGGCCGGTCACCGTCTACCGCGCCCGCAAGGACGGCCGGCCGGTGGCCGCGATCCTCGCGCCGGTGGCGCCCGACGGCTACAGCGGCGAGATCCGCCTGCTGGTCGCCATCGAGGCCGACGGCCGCCTGGCCGGCGTGCGCGTCGCCGGCCACCGCGAGACGCCCGGTCTGGGCGACTTCATCGAGGCCGCGCGCTCCGACTGGATCCTGGGCTTCGACGGCCGCGCGCTCGGCGACCCCGACGAAAAGGGCTGGGCCGTGAAGAAGGACGGCGGCGTCTTCGACCAGTTCACCGGCGCCACCATCACCCCGCGCGCCGTGGTGAAGGCCGTGAAGAAGGCCCTGATATACTTCGATCGCCACCGGCAGACCCTGTTCGCCGGGGCGCAGGACAGCGCGGAGGAGACCTCGCCATGACCGAACCGACCTATGCCAGCATCGCCCGCGACGGCCTGTGGTCCAACAACCCCGGCCTGGTGCAGCTGCTGGGCCTGTGCCCGCTGCTCGCCGTGAGCTCGAATGCGATCAACGGCCTGGGCCTGGGCCTGGCCACCCTGCTGGCGCTCACGGCTTCCAACGTCACCGTTTCGCTGATCCGCCGCGTCGTGCGTCCCGAGGTGCGCATCCCGGTGTTCGTGCTGGTGATCGCCGCCATCGTCACGGTGATCGAGCTGGCCATGAACGCCTATCTGCACGAGCTGTATCTGGTGCTGGGCATCTTCATTCCGCTGATCGTCACCAACTGCAATCTCATCGGCCGCGCCGAGGCCTTCGCCTCCAAGCACGACCCCGGCCGCGCACTGGTCGACGGCCTGATGATGGGCACCGGCTTCCTGCTGGTCCTGGTGGTGCTCGGCGCCCTGCGCGAACTCATCGGTCAGGGTACGCTGCTGTCCCAGGCGCACATGATGTTCGGCGAGGCCGCACGCGACTGGACGCTGCACGTCGTCGCGGACTACCGCGGCTTCCTGCTCGCCATCCTGCCTCCCGGCGCCTTCATCGGCCTGGGCCTGATCATCGCCCTCAAGAACGTCATCGACGGCCGCCAGCAGCGCCGCGCCCAGCGTATCCCGGCAGCGGAGCCGGCGCCGGCGGCGGGCTGAGGCCGAAAACACTTTCTACCGCCAAGGACGCACAGCCGTGCAAGAAAAACCGATATAGCCACGAAATCCACGAAACCCACGAAAGTTAATGGGTGTAAACATAAATCCTTTTCGTGGGTTTCGTGGATTTCGTGGCCATCATGTTTTCGATGTTCTTCGTGCGCCTTTGCGTCCTTTGCGGTAGAAGTGATTTTTGTCTGAATACCGGCCGAATCCGCCCATGAATCCCGACAAACGCCGCAAGATCTTCGAGCGCCTGCGGGCCGGGAATCCGCACCCGACCACCGAGCTGCACTACGGCAACGTGTTCCAGCTGCTGGTGGCGGTGGTGCTGTCGGCGCAGGCGACGGACAGGGGCGTGAATAAAGCGACGGCGAGGCTGTTCAGGATCGCAACGCGGCCGCGCGACATCCTGGCGCTCGGCGAGGATGGCCTGAAGGAGCACATCAAGACCATCGGGCTGTTCAACAGCAAGGCGAAGAACATCCTGGCGACCTGCGCGATCCTCGAAGAGCAGCACGGTGGCGAGGTGCCGCGCGAGCGTGCCGCGCTGGAGGCCCTGCCCGGCGTCGGCCGCAAGACCGCCAACGTCGTCCTCAACACCGCCTTCGGCGAACCGACCATCGCGGTGGATACGCACATCTTCCGGGTCGCCAACCGCACCGGGCTGGCGCCGGGCAGGACGCCGCTGGAGGTGGAGAAGAAGCTGCTCAAGTTCGTCCCCGACGAATTCAAGCACGACGCCCACCACTGGCTGATCCTGCTGGGCCGCTACACCTGCCTCGCGCGCAAGCCCAAATGCCCCGACTGCCCCATCGCCGACCTGTGCGAGTACCGCGCCAAGACGACGCTACCGGCGTGATACGGAATCGCCGGGACAACCATCAGACCCAAAGGCTTTCAACACGAAGGCGCCATTGCCCGACGCCGTTTCGGTGACGGAGGGAAGCCAAGGCGCGCAAAGAACATCGAAAACATGATGGCCACGAAATCCACGAAACCCACGAAAAGGATTTATGTTTACACCCATTAGCTTTCGTGGATTTCGTGGATTTCGTGGCCATCATGGTTTCCCGGCTTCCGCAGCCCACCACCACCGACAGGTCGACAGCGCATGCTCTTTTCGCAGAACCGCGATCAGCTCCGGCAGTTCTACTGCGACGTCTGGCGCCGGCACCGGGCCGGCGAGGCGCTCGAAGCGCTGGAGGCGCAGGTCCGCGACGTGATCCTCATGCACCCGGAATACCAGTCCCTGCTGGAGCGCCCGGACGCCGCCCTGGGCCGGGATTACCAGCCCGGGCTGGGCGAGACCAATCCCTTTCTGCACATGGGCCTGCACCTGGCGCTGCACGAACAGCTCGCGACCGACCGGCCGGCCGGCATCCGCGCCGTGGCGCAGCGGCTGCGCCTGACCGGGGCCGACGGCCACGCCCTGGAGCACCGGATGATGGACTGCCTGGCGGAGACGATCTGGCGCAGCCAGCGCGACGACACCCCGCCCGACGAAGGGGAATACCTCCGCTGCCTGGAGCGTCTACTGCAACGCTAGGCGCGCCGGCGCAGCCACATCCCGCCAGCATCCTGATAGACTCATTTCAGCCGCGGAAGCACACGGACGAAATCACACGCTTCACACAGCACCCCCATCACTCACCGTGCCTGGTCGGGGCTTCACAACAAGGTTTTGTATCAGTGTCTTCCGTGTGTTTCCGTGGCAAATGCGGTTTTCGGTTCATTCAGTGGAACCCGGCCGGCGCGGCAATGTCCCACTTCAAGGTGTCTGCGGTCCGCCGGCGCCGACCCGGCGCGCGACATCCCCGGTGGCCACTCTCAGCACCGATCGACAACAATCTCCAAGGAGCATCGCCATGTCAGACAAGACCACGATCAAACCCCTCGGCATCGCCCTCGGCGCGGCCTTCGCCGCCGCGCTCTCCGGCGGCGCCGTCGCCGCCGACAACCCCTTCGTACAGACCGAGCTGTCGGGCAGCTACACGCTCGCCGCCGCGCCCGAAGGCAAGTGCGGTGCGAAGATGATGCAAGAGGGCAAATGCGGCGCCATGATGAAGGAAGGCAAGTGCGGCGCCATGATGGGCAAGGGCCGCGGCCCCGGCAAGTTCGACGCCGACGGCGACGGCAAGGTCACCCTGGAGGAATTCAACGCCGGCCACGCCAAGATGTTCGAGATGATGGACACCGACGGCGACGGCGTGCTGAGCGGCGACGAGATCGACTGCCCCCGCATGGGTCCGCGCTCCCGCGGCGGTGCGGCGACCGACGACAAGCCGGCGGAAGGCGCCGCCGAGTGATCCGGACGGCGCCGGCGGACACGGGCACGGGACGCATGCAGACGCCGCGCCCCTTCCCCGTCCACGGCGCCGGCCTCGGTCTGCGGCCGGCCCGCATGGGCCCGCGCGCCGCCCACCCCCCCCCCCCCCGCGACTTCTTCGAAGTCGCGCCCGAGGACTGGAGGGGCGTGGGCGGGCGCGTCGGCAAGCAGTTCCGCCGCTTCACCGAACGCCATCCCTTCGTCACCCACGGCCTGTCGCTGTCGCTCGGCGGACCGGCGCCGCTGGACGAGGACTTCCTGCACCGGCTCAAGCCTTTCCTGGACGAACACGGCATCCGCGCCTATACGGAACACCTGAGCTACTGCGGCGACGACGGCCAGCTGTACGATCTGCTGCCCATCCCCTTCACCGCCGAGGCGGTGCACTACGTCGCGGCGCGCATCCGCCGCACCCAGGATATCCTCGAGCGGCGCATCGCGGTGGAGAACGTCTCCTACTACGCCGCGCCGGGCCAGGAGCTGAGCGAACTGGAATTCATCGACGCGGTGCTCGCCGAGGCCGACTGCGATCTGCTGCTCGACGTCAACAACGTCTACGTCAACAGCGTCAATCACGGCTACGACGCGCACGCCTTCCTCGCCGGCCTGCCCGCCGAACGCATCCTCTATCTGCACGTCGCCGGCCACCACCGCAAGGACCCGGACCTGCTCATCGATACCCACGGTGCCGACGTCATCGATCCGGTATGGGCGCTGCTGGACGAGACCTATGCGCGCTTCGGCGTCATCCCGACGCTGCTGGAGCGCGACTTCGATCTGCCGCCGCTGGCGCAGCTGCTGGGCGAAGTGCAACGCATCGCCGGACTGCAGGCGCGGCAGTCCGCCGCCGGACGCACGGAACGCCATGGCTGAGCGCCCCGGCTTCCAGCGGCTGCAGTACGCCTTCACGGCGCACATCCGCGATCCGCGCCACAATCCGCCGCCGGCCGGCGTCGACGACCGGCGCATGGGCGTGTACCGCGATCTGCTGTTCGGCAACGTCGAGAATTTCCTGGCCGAGACGCTGCCGCTGACGCGCAGCGTTCTGGCGGCGGGCGCCTGGCATGAGCTGGTGCGGGATTTCTTCGTGCGCCACCGGGCGCGCTCGCCCTACTTCCGCGACATTCCACGCGAGTTCCTGGACCACCTGGAGCGCGCGCCCGGCGCGGCCACGGCGGCCGTTCCGTTCCTCCGCGAACTGGCGCATTACGAATGGGTGGAACTGGCGCTGGCGGCGCACCCCGACGCGGAACAGCCCGCGGAACAGCCGGCGGAACCGCCGGCGGGGTTCGAGGGCGATCCGCTCGACGGCCATCCGCGGGTCTCGCCGCTGGCCTGGCCGCTGTGCTACCGCTATCCGGTGCAGCGCGTCGCGGCCGACTGGCCGGACCGCTGGCCGCAAGAGGCGCCGGAGGAGCCGACCCGGCTGCTGGCCTACCGCGACCGCGACGACGCGGTGCGGCGCATCGAGCTCAACGCCGTCAGCGCCCGCCTGTTCGGGCTGCTGAGCGAGCATGCCACCGACGGCGCCTACACCGGCCGGCGGGCGCTGGAGACGATCTGCGCCGAGCTGCGCCACCCCGATCCGGCGCAGGTGCTGGCCGGCGGCGCGGTGCTGCTGGCGGACTGGCGCGCGCGCGGCATCCTGCTCGGCGCGACGCGCGTCGCCGGCTGACGCCTGTCAGCGCCGCCGCGCGGGCGCGCGGTGGCCGCGCCCC
>CAYWKV010000075.1:0-7149 GCA_964458835.1 uncultured Gammaproteobacteria bacterium
GTATTCACCGCGCGTCTTGACGGTACGGCCCGAAGCCATGTCGCCACATCTGGCAGCCACGTCGATAACGGCATCTACACTTGCCGGCTATCGGGTTATGGAAAAGTCCCGAACAGCAGCGGGGTGCCCGGCGTTTGTTGTTGACCCGGTCTGCGGGTGACATGGATCTACCCCCGTTTCCCCGGCGCAGACGCGGTTGCGTCCCAGCTCCTTGGCGTGATACAGGTTCTGGTCGGCTTGCGCAAGGTTCTGCCCAAGCGGCCAGTCGCGACGGTATACGTGCACGCCAATACTCACCGTCGGGCGCAGAGATTCGCCATTGCACGCGATGTTCAGCGACTCGATGCGGCCGCGTATCGTATCGGCGACTTTCATGGCGCCTTCCCGCCCGGTGCACGGCAAGGCGATCAGAAACTCCTCGCCGCCCCAGCGGCAGGCGATGTCATCGCCACGCAGGGTTGCTTTGAGAATCCGCGCCACCTCCACAAGGACGTCATCGCCACACCGATGACCATAGGTGTCATTGATCTGCTTGAAACGGTCGAGATCGCACAACAACAAGGCCGCATCGCCGTCGTCCGGTGCCTGGCGCAGGCAGACCTCTCCGATGCTCTCATACATATAGCGGCGGTTCGGCAGACCGGTCAGGCTGTCGGTGCGCGCTTCCTGGTTGCTGATCTCGTGCAGTTCGTGTATCTGCCGATGGGACTGGTCCCGGGCGTACTCATAGACGCCCGACATGATGACCACCGCCGTGAACGAGGCCAGGAACCGCAAGCTGAAATTCAGGGTATATTCGGTCTGGCGCAGCGGCATGTCCGGGGTCAGCATCACCAGGGCCGTGAACAATGTCAGGCCGGCGATGACCGACAGGCCCCTGACCGTGCCGTACAGGAACAGGATGATCGGCACCGCCGAATAGCACCACAATGGTCCGGTATTGTCGACGCCGCCGCTGCAGACCAGGTAGACGAACACCGCCAGCATGATCAGCACCACGACGTCGCCGGCGCGTCGATAATTGCCGCTGTAGCGCAGGAACAGGAAATTGCCCAGCGCTACGCCGGCGCAGGACAGCGTCACGACCGCCAGGATCATGCGGTCGCTCAACAGGTTGTTGAGACCGAAGAAAAACAGGAACAGGCAGCCGACCGTGCAGAACAGGTTGACCAGGAAGACCTTGCGCCGGATCTCGATATCGTCCGTGTCAGGCAGTCCGCTGTGGGCGACCCGCCCGATGACATCTCTGACATTCACAGCGGGATTCATGCGTGACCGGCCCAGGTTGATCGTTCCAGGAATCGACGCCGATAATAGCGGCGCTCCGGCTGCGGCCTTGACCTGACCCCGTGCCGCTCCGGAGAACGCGCCCTTTCCAATACAGCCCCATGCCGCCGACCCAAGCCTGAGCCAGGGTGGAAGGGTGTAGTGGAGAAAGTTGTGGAGTTCAAGAGGCCGGAATCCGCGAGCCTGCGGCACGGTCACCGGATTAATGGAGTGACGGCATGACGGATCTTTTCGAAGAAAAGGCGAAGGATTGGGATGCGAACGAAATGGTCGCGGCACTCGCCGCCGGCATCGGCCGGACCCTCCTCGCGCATGTCGAGCTGCACGCGGCCATGCAGGTGATGGATTTCGGCGCGGGCACCGGGCTCATCGCTTCGCAGGTGGCGCCCCATGTCCGCAGGATCACCGCGGTGGATGTCTCCCGGTCCATGCTGGAACGGCTGCTGGCCAAGCAGGAGCTGGCGGGCAAAGTGGAGATCCGTTGTCAGGACATCATCGAAGAGCCGCTGGGGATGCAGTTCGATCTCATCATGAGCGCCATGGCCATGCACCATGTGGAAGACACCGACCGGCTGCTGCGGGCGTTCGCCGAACACCTCAAGAGCGGCGCGCGCCTTGCCCTGGCGGACCTGGACAAGGAGGACGGCAGTTTCCACCCGGAAGACGCGCAAGGCGTTTTCCATGCCGGCTTCGACCGCGAAGAGTTGAAGGAGAAGCTCGAGCGCAGCGGCTTGAAGGATGTCCGCTTCGTGACTGCGCATACCGTGCACAAGGAAGGCAGGGACTACTCCGTTTTTCTGGTGCTCGCCACCCGGGGCTAGGCGGCCCGGAGCCGCAGTCGGTGGTGGGCCGCGCCGCAGGCCGCCCAGCGCGCGACCCGATTCCGCTCCGCTTGCCGATGGCGATGTCCGTGTCCCCGGGCAAATCCGATGCGGTTGCGGCCGAGGCGCCTGGTGTGATGGGTCTCCGCGATGCCGCCCTCGTCGAGCATGACGGCGCTGTCGCCACTCGGGCAGTCCTTCGTCAGATGGCGAGCGATCCGCACCGGCCGCCGACCCGGCACTCCTTTTCCGGCTGAGCAAACACGCACGGGAGTTCCTCCGGCTGACCGTCCACGGGCAGGACACCGTCGCCATCAGCCACGCCCCGCCCCTAGTGCCGCAGCCCGTTTGCGACCACCTCAAGAAGATCTTCTCCAAAGCAATCGATCTGACCGCCGGCTGGCGGCTTCGTTGTCAGCGGCTGGCCAGGCCGTCGATGACGGCATTGAAGGTCGCGCTCGGGCGCATCGCCTGCGCGGTCTTGGTCCTGTCCGGATGGTAGTAGCCGCCCAGAACCACCGGCTTGCCCTGCACACCATTGAGCTCGGCGACGATCTTCGCCTGGTTGTCGGTGAGCGCCTTGGCGACGGGCGCAAAGAGCCCCTTCAGCTCGGCGTCGTCATTCTGTCCGGCCAGCGCCTGCGCCCAGTACAGTGCCAGATGAAAATGGCTGCCGCGCGTATCCAGTTCGCCGACCTTGCGCGAGGGTGACTTGTTGTTGTTCAGGAATTCACTGTTGGCACGGTCGAGCGCGGCGGCCACGACCTTGGCCTTGGCGTTGTTGTGCTTGCGCGCGAAGTCCTCGAGCGACACGGCCAGTGCGAGGAATTCGCCGAGCGAATCCCAGCGCAGATGGTTTTCGCTGATCAGCTGCTGCACGTGCTTCGGTGCCGAGCCGCCGGCGCCGGTCTCGTACAGGCCGCCGCCCGCGAGCAGCGGCACGATGGAGAGCATCTTGGCGCTGGTGCCGAGTTCCAGGATCGGGAACAGATCGGTGAGGTAATCACGCAGCACGTTGCCGGTCACGGAGATGGTGTCCCGGCCAGCCTTCATGCGCTCCAGTGAGAATTGCGCGGCCTCCACCGGCGGCAGGATTCTGATGTCGAGTCCCTGCGTATCGTGGTCCTTCAGATAGCGCTCGACCTTCCCGATGAGATTCGCGTCGTGCGCGCGCTGCGGATCGAGCCAGAACACGGCCGGCTGGCCGGTGAGGCGCGCGCGGCTGACGGCGAGCTTCACCCAGTCGCGGATCGGCAGATCCCGGGTCTGGCACATGCGCCAGATGTCGCCGGCGTCGACCGTGTGTTCCAGCAGCACGCGGCCAGCCGCATCGGTCACGCGCACCGTGCCGCTGACGGGAATCTCGAAGGTCTTGTCGTGCGAGCCGTATTCCTCGGCCTTCTGCGCCATCAGGCCCACATTGCTCACGCTGCCCATGGTCGCGGGATCGAAGGCGCCATGCTGCTTGCAGAAGTCGATGGTGGCCTGGTAGACGCCGGCATAGCAGCGGTCCGGGATCATGGCGTGGGTGTCGTGCGGTTTGCCGTCCGGGCCCCACATCTTGCCGGAGGTGCGGATCGCCGCCGGCATGGAGGCGTCGACGATCACGTCGCTCGGCACGTGCAGGTTGGTGATGCCCTTGTCCGAATTGACCATGGCGAGCGCGGGGCGGGTCTGGTACACGGCCTGAATGTCGGCTTCGATGGCCTGGCGCTGCGCGTCCGGTAACGTGGCGATCTTGGCGTAGACATCGCCGAGGCCGTTGCGCGTGTCCACGCCGAGCTGCTTGAAGGTTTCCGCGTGCCTCACGAACACGTCCTTGAAGTAGACGCTCACCGCATGGCCGAACATGATCGGGTCGGAGACCTTCATCATGGTGGCCTTCAGGTGCAGCGACAGCAGCACACCCTCGGCTTTCGCATCCTCGATGGCCTGCCGGTAGAAACTGCGCAGCGCCTTGACGCGCATCACGGCGGCATCGATCACCTCGCCTTCGAGCACCGCAGTCTTCTCTTTCAGGACTTGAGTCATGCCGTCGTCGCCGACCAGTTCGATCTTCACGCTGCCGGCGGCATCGATCACGGCGGACTGCTCGCTGCCATAGAAATCGCCCTCCTGCATGGAGGTGACGCGGGATCTGGAATCACCTGACCACGCGCCCATGGAGTGCGGATGCCGGCGTGCGTATTCCTTCACCGCCGCGGCCACGCGCCGGTCGGAGTTGCCCTCGCGCAGCACCGGGTTCACGGCGCTGCCGAGCACCTTGGCGTAGCGGGCCTTGACGGCCTTCTCCTGCTCGGTGGTCGGACTGGCCGGATAGTCCGGGACCGCATAGCCCTGGTCCTGCAGTTCCCTGATGGCGGCGATCAGCTGCGGTACCGAGGCGCTGATGTTCGGCAGCTTGATGATGTTCGCCTCAGGCGTCTTGGCCAATTCGCCCAGTTCGGCCAGGGCGTCACCCAGGCGCTGCGCTTCGGTCAGCTTCTCGGGAAAGCTGGCGAGGATGCGGCCCGCGAGCGAGATGTCGCGCGTCTCCACGCGCACGCCCGCCGCCTTCGTGAAAGCCTGCACGACGGGCAGGAAGGAATAGGTCGCCAGCATCGGCGCTTCGTCGGTCTCGGTGTAGATGATCCGGGCGTCAGACATGGGGGAACTTCCTGGGATGTGGTGGATGGCGGGCGCGGCCCGGGGCTGCGCGGATTATATGCGGACGGGGAGGATGGCTCTAGATTCGCGGTCGGAGCGGCGTGGCGCGCGCCAAAACCCCTGCTGGCCACGGAATCCACGGAAAAACACCGAAAAAATTGGTTGTAAGAGCCCGGAAACACATCCGCAGGGCTATCGCCCTGAGTTCACGCCTTGATTTCTTTCCGTGTCTTCCCGTGGATTCCGTGACCACGAAAAATCGGCGTCACTGTCGTCCCGTTCCGGCCGCTGATCCGCCGGTGCCGTATGCCGCTATGCGGGCCGCGTTCAAGGCGCCGTAGACAGGCGGGTTGGCGTCCATCCCCGCGCCCGCCCCGCTGCCGGGCAGGGGTCCGAAATCGGTTTACAATCTGCCATCGGACGACTACGCTTCGGGCGTCCTCCCCGCGGCCGTGCGTGACGCGCAGGTCCGTATGCATTCCGTATGACGACCGACACCGATACAGTGCTGCTGGACGCGGCGCGCGCCGCGTTCCTTACCCACCACGTCTCCATCCTGGTCGGCTCGTGCGACGCGCGCTGCGCGCCCACGGTCGTGCGCGCCTTCGGCTGCCGGGTGGCGCCGGACCGGCGCTCGGTCACGGTGTTCCTGGCGGTGGCGCATGCGACGGCGGTGCTCGCGGATCTGCGGGCGGGCGGCGGCATCGCCGCGGTCTTCAGCCGGCCCACGACGCACGAAACGGTGCAGCTCAAGGGTACCGGCGCACACCTCGATGCGCTCGCCGCGGGGGACCGCGAGCTGATGCGGGACTATGCCCGGAGCTTCGCCGAGGAGATCGGCGTGGTCGGCTTCGACGCCGGCTTCCGGCGCGCGATCATGGCGGGCGTCGAGGACGAGGCCGTCGCCGTGACCTTCGTCCCCACCGCCGCCTTCGAGCAGACACCCGGCCCGGCGGCCGGGCAGCCACTGGCCGTGCGGTCATGACGCCCGCGCTCGGCGAACTCCGCCACTGCTTCGAGGGCGCCATACCGTCGGTGATCGCGACCTGCGCACCGGACGGCACGCCGAACGTCGCCTATCTGTCCCAGGTGCACTATGTCGATGACGCGCACGTCGCCCTGACCTTCCAGTTCTTCAACACCACCCGCAAGAACATCCTGGCCAATCCGCGCGCCGTGGTGCAGGTCATCGACCCCGGGTCGGCCGCGCATTACCGTCTGCGGCTCGAATATCTGCGCACGGAGACGGCCGGCCCGCTGTTCGAGAACATGAAGGCCAAGCTCGCGGGCATCGCCTCGCACACCGGGATGAGCAAGGTGTTCCGGCTGCTGGGCTCGGACGTCTATCGGGTTCTCGACATCGAGTGCGTCTTCGGCGAATCTTCCCGCCAGGCGTCGCAGCGCCAGCCGCTGCTGCCCGGTCTGCGTGCCTGCCTCGACAGCCTGGCCGACTGCGCCGATCTGGCGGCGCTGTTCGATGCGGTACTGCGCGGCCTGGAGCGCCACTGCGGGATCCGCCATGCGATGCTGCTCATGCACGACGCGGCGCGCGCGCGGCTCTACACCGTCGCCACGCACGGTTATGCCGAGTCCGGCGTCGGTTCGGAGATCGGCATCGGCGAAGGCATCATCGGTGTGGCCGCGCGCGAGCGCACGCCCATCCGTATCGGCTACGCGGCGCAGGAGTATCTCTACGGCCGGGCCATGCGCGAAGGTTTCGAGAAGGCCGCCGCCGGCGACGCCCTGGAGACCGCCATCCCGTTCCCGGGGCTGGCGGATTCCGGCAGTCAGCTCGCCGTGCCGATCGTGCGTGGCGAACGGCTGCATGGCGTGCTCTACGTGGAGAGTCCGGAGCAGCGCCGCTTCACCTACGAGGACGAGGATGCGCTGGTGGTGCTGGCGTCCCAGCTTGCCCTGTTCATCGAACTGCTGGCACACAGCGCCGAACAGCATGAAGAGGCGGCCGCCTGCTGTCCGCCGCCGCCCGTCGCCCAGGGCGCGCCGGTCACGGTCCGGCACTTCGCCGCCGATCACAGCGTATTCCTCGGCAACGACTACCTCATCAAAGGCGTCGCCGGCGCGATCGTATGGAAGCTCGTGCGCGACTACGTCGAGGCCGGGCGCAGCGAATTCACCAACCGCGAACTGCGCCTCGACCCGTCCCTGAGGCTCCCCGACGTCAGCGACAACCTGGAGGCGCGACTGATCCTCCTGCAGCGCCGCCTCGCCGAGCGCTGTGGCTTTCTCGCCATCGAGAAGACCGGCCGCGGCCGCTTCCGCCTGAACGTCGGCCGGCCCCTGCAGCTCGCCGAGGTGGGGGTGCGTTGAGGCGAATCGCAGGGCAGATTTTGTAGGAGCGGGCTTTGCCCGCGAACCGGTCTACACAGGGCCGTTC
>CAYWKV010000075.1:7159-12818 GCA_964458835.1 uncultured Gammaproteobacteria bacterium
CCCCTTCCCCGCCCCTTGTGCGGTCCGGCGCCCCCCCCCCCCCCCCCGCTCCTACAAATGTCATATATTGCGGCAAGCTCAATACGTGGGATTGTCGGGTTCCCCGCGCTCGCGCCCGCCTGCCTGCGGGGCATCCGGCTCAGGCGATATGCAGGTGTGTCCCGGTGGACGACGCATCGTGCGCCATCAGTCCGCGCGCGGCCTTCACGATCGCGCCCGCCTGCGGCACGGCCGCCTGCTCCAGTGCCCAGGACGCGGCGCTGGGCGCGTCCGGACCGGTAACGCGCACCACGGGCGCGCGCAGGGCGTCGAAGGCCCGCGTCGCGGCGAGCGCGGCGATCTCGGCGGCGAGGCCGCACAGCCCGCTGGCCTCGTGCACGACGATCAGCCGTCCGGTCTTGCGCACGGAGCGGAGCAGCGTCGCCTCGTCCAGGGGCTTGAGGCTGCGCAGATCGATCACCTCGGCGGATATGTTCTGTGCGTGCAGTGCTTCCGCCGCCTGCAGGCAGACGGCCACCGTCTTCGCGTAGCTCACCAGGGTCACGTCCGCTCCCGCGCGACGCACCGCGGCCTGGCCGAGCGGCACCACGTGCCCGGGGTCCTCGGGCACCTCGCCTGCCTGGTGCAGCAGCGCCATGTCGGTGAAGAACAGCGTCGGGTTGGGGTCGCGGATGGCCGCTTTGAGCAGGCCCTTGAAGTCCGCCGGCTCGGCCGGCATCAGCACGTGCAGCCCGGGCGCGTGCACGAACACGGCCTCCAGGTTGTGGTTGTGCTGCGCGCCCACGCACCAGCCGCTGCCGGTCATGGCCAGCGTCACCAGCGGGAACTCGAACTGGCCTCCGGAGAGATAGCGCAGCTTGCCGGCGCTGTTGACCAGCGCGTCCATGGCGTAGGTGAGGAACGGTGCGAACAGCAGGTCGATCACCGGCCGCAGCCCGCCGGCGGCGGCGCCGACCGCGGTGCCGGCGATGACGGCCTCGGCCAGCGGCGTGTTGCGCACGCGATCGGCGCCGAAATCGCGCACCAGGTCCGGGTGCTTGGTCGCCACACCCTCGCCCATGAATAGCACACGCGGGTCGCGCTGCATCTCTTCACGCAAGGCCAGGTGCATGGCATCGGCGGCGGTCATGTGGATCATGTCTGAGTTCTCCTGTCTGTGGTCCGATCGCGTTCCCAACGGTGAGAGGTTCCGTGGACTGGGGTGAGCGCAGCGAATCCCAACCTGCGGTATCAGGCGTAGACATGCTCCGTGAGCGTCTCCGCCGCCGGCCAGGCGCTGGCCTGCGCAAAGGCCGCGGCGTCGGCGATGCGCGTCCGGACCCGTTCCGCCATGGCGTGCAGGCCCGCGGCATCGGTCAGGCCCCTGGCCAGCAGCCATTCGCGCAGCAGCAGGATCGGGTCGCGCGCCTGCCAGTGTCTGAGCTCGGCCGGATCCACATAGGCTTGGTCGTCGGGCTCGAAATGGCCGCGCAGCCGGTAGGTCACCAGCTCGAGAAACTGTGGTTGTCCGGTCGCGCGGATCTTCGTCACCGCCTGTTCGGCGGCGGCCTGCACGGCCCCGACGTCGTTGCCGTCGACCCGCTGGGTCTCGAGGCCATGGCCGCGCGCCCAGGCGGAGATCGCCTCCTCGGTCATGGTCTCGCGGCGGTGCACGAAGGCCTGCCACTGGTTGTTCTCGCACACGAACAGCAGCGGCAGCTGCCATTGCACGGCCAGGTTGAGTGCCTCGTGGAAGATGCCCTCGCAGGCGGCGCCGTCGCCGAAGAACACGGCGGTGACGGCACCGGGCTCGCCCTGGCCCATCTTCTGTGCGAGCGCCACGCCGGGCGCCATCGACAGCTCACCGCCGACGATGGTGGAAGTCAGCACCACGCCCAGATCCTGCACCGAGATATGCAGGCTGCCGCTGCGGCCGCCGCAGTAGCCGTCGACGCGGCCGAGTACCTCGGCCATCAACCGGCCGGGATCGGCGCCGCGCGCCAGCAGATGCGCCGCGCTGCGGTGGTTGGTGAGGATGCGGTCGCGCGCCTGCAGCGCGTCGATCACGCCCACCGCGCAGGCCTCCTGGCCGACGCTGGTGCAGGTGCCGGGCGCGCCGCCGTGCTGCAGTTCCACCAGCCGTTCCTCGCAGGCGCGGATGAGCAGCATGGTCTCGAGCTGGCGCAGGCGTGGATGAAGGGTATGGTCACTCATCGGGATGTTCCTCGTCGCAGCGGGTTTCGCGTCATACCGGTGTTCGGCCGACGCCGCTCGTATCACTTCAGCGCCTGCTGTTGCGGCAGGTTCTTCGGGGTGAAGTCGACATACGGCGTCGTCACCGCCATGCCCGGTGGCGCCGCCTGCGGGGCCGGCCTGCCGGCGGGACCCGCCGCGCGGATATAGCGGTAGATGGCGCGCAGATCCTCGTCGTGCATGTCGCGCAGATTGAACCAGGGCATGGGCGGGCGCGTCTGCCGGCGTGCGTGCACGAGCCATTGGGCCTCGGTGAACTGCTGCAGCTTGAGGCGCAGGTTCGCGGGATAGGTCGTACCCCACGGCCCCTGGAAGCCGACCTCGCTACCGGTCAGCCAGAGCGCTTCCGGCACCGTGCCGTCCTTCATGTAGCCCGGTGTGTGGCAGTCGTTGCAGCCGCTGGTCGCGACCAGGTAGCGCCCGCGCTCGATCATCCGCGCAGCGGACGGATCGGCGGCGATGCTAGGGGTAGGAATCGCTGTAAGCGATAGCAGCAGGGAATACAGCAGTCCGTTGGTGTTCATGGCGGTCTCCTTGGCACGGTATCGTTTTGGGTGTGCGGGAGAGCCTAGTCCTGTACGCCGGACGGCGTTGCTAAATCTTGGCTCAGGGATCCTTAAAATTTCGCTAAGCGGAGACGGAGGCGGCCAGAAGGCGATCCGGCGCCGGGTGGAGGCGGGAGGGGCGTGGTGCTTCAGTCGTAGCCGTAGAGCCAGCGGGTCTCGCGGTCTGCCACGTTGCGCACCGTGTGCACGGCATGGCGCGGGATGAACAGTTCGTCGCCGGGCTCCAGGGTATAGCGCACATCATGCATCTCCACCTCCAGGCGGCCCTCCATCACGGTCACCAGTTCGTTGGTATCGTGGGCATAGTCGCGCCATTCCTGCCCGGGCGGATCGGTGAACGGGGCGCAGGAATAGCCCTGCTCCGCCCAGTCACGGTACACCTCGCCATAGTCCACGGGCAGGCGGAACTTGCGGCGCAGCACGTATTCCTCGGTGTCGGCCGGTGGGTGGATGCGGCCGGTGAGCATGCCGTACAGGCGGTCCTTGAGCTGCACGCGCCGGCGTTTCAGGTCCTCGGTGTAATCGTCGGACGGCGTCTCGATCTCCTGTTCGATGCGCAGGACCTCGTTGTCCACGGACTGGTATTCCTCGTACAGATGGCGGAACTCGGGGGTCGACTGCTTGAGTTCGTGGATGCGGTGCTTGAGCCGCGGAAACTCGTGCGCCAAGTCGCGATGGTGCTGGAGATCCATGGCCTGCCTCCTCGGTTGGTGGGGATCCGTTTCAGTGTGGTCCGCGTGCACCGGCAAGGCAATGCGCCCCGTCAAGGCGGCCCTTGGTCATCGCGTGGAGGTGTCGTAAAGTCGCGGCATGGATGGAACTGCCGACAACGACAACGGTCCGGGCCCGGTCTGCACGCTGCCACGGGCGGCGGATCTGTCGGGGGTGACGGTGATCACCCTCGATCCGGACCCGCGGCCGGCCGACTACCGGGCGGCCATGCGGCTCGCGGAGCGTGAGGCGGAGGCGCGCCTCGGCGATGCCATGCTGCTGTCGTGGTACGACCGTGACCGCGATTTCGAATCGCCGCAACACGCCAGCGAATGCCATCAGGACAGTGCGGTGCCGGGCTACGTGGACTATGGCATCCATCACGGCGCGACACTCATGATCGACATCGGCCGGGGGCGGTTCGTGTTCTTCTATCTGCCGGTCGCGCTCTGACGTCCGGTCGCGTCCGGCATTGCGGCGTGTGCCGCCGCGCGGTGCGGTATCATGGTCCGACATTCGGCATCGGAGCGGCGAGGTGGCTGGCGCATGAAACGTTATTCGCTTTGGGCAGTGCTGTTACTGGTGGCGGTGCTCGCGGTGGTTGCCTATCTCCAGTTCCGGGAAATGCCGCGTGAGATGCCCGAGGTGATTCCGGCGGAGCCGGTGCCGGAGGCCACGGCCGAGCCGCGCTATCCCATTCCTGCGCCCGCTGCAGAGGCCGGTGCGGACCCGGATGCGGCGCCGGAGGCTGGCGAGGGCGCCGTTGTCGGGGGTGAGCCGCCGGCCGCGGCCGAGCCGCTGCCGGCGCTGAACCAGAGCGATCCGCCGCTCCTGGACGCGCTGGCCGGCATCCTGGGTGCCGACCCGTTGCGTGAGCTGTTTCAGCTCGACGAGTTCGTGCGCCGCTTGGTGGTCACTGTCGACAACCTCCCGCGCAGGAAACTGCCGCGCCGGCAGCTGGTGGCGAAACCGGTCGCGGGGATGTTCGTCACGTATCCGGCCGACGGCGACGCGTGGACGATCAGCCCGGACAACGCCGCGCGCTACGCGCCCTACGTACGGCTGGCGACGGCGGTGGACGCCGGGCACCTGGCGGCGTTCTATGTGCGCTACTACCCGCTGTTCCAGGAGGCCTATGCGGAACTGGGCTATCCCGACGCGTATTTCAACGACCGCCTGGTCGAGGTGATCGATCATCTGCTGGAGACGCCGGAGGTGGAGGGTCCCATCCGGCTGGTGCGCCCGCACGTGTTCTATCAGTACGCCGACCCTGAGCTGGAGGCGCTGTCAGCGGGACAGAAGACGCTGCTCCGCATGGGCAGCGCCCATGCGGCGGAGATCAAGGCCATGCTGCGGTCGCTGCGCGACGCGGTAACGCGCGGAACGACAGCGGATTGAGCGTGGCTTCGCCAGACAGGGGCGGGTTGGCCGCGCGGGCACTTGCTCAAACCCTTCCTGGCCACGGAACCACGGAATGACACGGAAGGCGGTCATCGCGTAAACCCGGGATCATCGCAGCGGGGTCAGGTCTTCGGGTTTTTACAATAAGCTTTTTTCCGTGTCGTTCCGTGGATTCCGTGGCCAAGACGGGTTTAACTAGTGATCTTTACCAAACCGTTTGACATGGCTCTGTAGGAGCGGGCTGAAGGCGAGGCGTCCGCCGGTGGCAGGGGCGGCTCATTCGCCGCGCAGCAGACTCCGGAGTCGCGTGCGCATGTCGAGCAGCGCGGGATTGCCCGGATCGCTGGCCAGGCCGAGCTGAATGCTGCGGTAGGCCGCCTGCACATCACCGTTGCGCCATTCGTAGTCGGCGCGCTCGGCGTACAGGCGGCCGAGCCGGGCGCGCTCCCCGGGCGGGAGCCGGTCGGAGGTGTCGCGGCGGTCGGGCGTGGCCTTCGCCGCCTCCGTCCTGATGTCCGTCCCTGCCGGCGGTGCCGCCCCGGTCTCCGCGGCCGGGTTGGCGGTGGTGCCGGCGGCGTCCGGTGGTGCCGTTTCCGGGGCGGCCGCGCTGTCCTGCGGCGCCATCTCCGGCTGGACTTCTTTCTCCCCTCGTGCGGTAGCCGGCGGCGCGGTGTCGGGCGGGGGTGACGCCGCGGCCGGTTCAGCCACGGGCGCTGCCGGGGCTGCGTCTACCGGAGCGGGGGCGGCGG
>CAYWKV010000076.1:0-12761 GCA_964458835.1 uncultured Gammaproteobacteria bacterium
TCGCACCCTCCGTATTACCGCGGCTGCTGGCACGGAGTTAGCCGGTGCTTCTTCTTTAGGTTAAGTCAAGACTGAAGGATATTAGCCTTCAGCTTTTCGTCCCTACCGAAAGTGCTTTACAACCCGCAGGCCTTCTTCACACACGCGGCATTGCTGGATCAGGGTTGCCCCCATTGTCCAATATTCCCCACTGCTGCCTCCCGTAGGAGTCTGGGCCGTGTCTCAGTCCCAGTGTGGCTGATCGTCCTCTCAGACCAGCTACGGATCGTCGCCTTGGTAGGCCGTTACCCCACCAACAAGCTAATCCGACGTAGGCTCATCCAATAGTGCAAGGTCCGAAGATCCCCTGCTTTCCCCCGTAGGGCGTATGCGGTATTAGCTTGAGTTTCCCCAAGTTATCCCCCGCTACTGGGCAGATTCCTACGCATTACTCACCCGTCCGCCACTCGTCAGCGCCCGAAGGCCTGTTACCGTTCGACTTGCATGTGTTAGGCATGCCGCCAGCGTTCAATCTGAGCCAGGATCAAACTCTTCAGTTCAATCATGTTTAGTCGCTTGAGGCGACCAATCTTGGCTCGATGAATTACTGTCTAGGTATTACTACATAGACGCTCTTCATCGAAATTTGGTTTGCTTCGCAACCCAATCGACGTGAGCGCCCACACAAGTTACCTGATCCTGATTGTTAAAGAGCTTGTCGAGAAGCTTGCCCGACAAAGAAGACGCATTATACAGCGGCTTCGACTTCCGTCAACACCCCGAATCACCAAAATTTTTGTTTCGTCCGGTGACCCGCCGTGTGCAGGAGGCGGCGATTATACGAAGCTTTGCCGGGTCGTCAATACCTTTTCCACAATCCTGCAGAAAATAGTCCCCGGCGTTTCGCAGACACACCGCCGGAAGCAGATCCGGCGCCCGGAAAGACCGTGATTTCCCGGGAAGAATCGCCGTCTTGCCCTGGATCGGCACGCAGGTCAGCAACGTTGCGCCTGCGGTCCCGCCACACCAGGTTGCGCCGCGAGGACACCTACCGGGAGGCATCCCTAGCCGGCCTTGAGCGTCACCCGGGCGATGCGCCGTTTTCCGACCTGGACAACCACGCTGGCCGGGGCTTTGAACTGCAACGCACGGTCGTCGATCCGTTCGCCATCGACCCGCACGGCCCCCTGCCCCAGCATCCGCAGTGCTTCCGACGTGCTGCCGGTCAGCCCGGCATCCCTGAGCAAATTGGCGACCGCCAGCCCGTCAGCCGACACGATAAGCTCCACCTCGGGGATGACATCTGGCAGAACCCCTCTCTGGAAGCGCGCGATAAACGCCTCGCGCGCCTGCCGGGCAGCCGCCCCGTCATGGAAGCGCGTGATGAGTTCTTCCGCCAGATCGAACTTCACGTCGCGCGGATTGAACCCTTCGGATACCTGCTGCTTGAGCCCCTGAATCTCGGCAAGGGGTCGGAAGCTCAGCAGATCGAAATACCGCCACATCAGGTCGTCAGAGATCGACATGAGCTTGCCGAACATATCATCCGGGGCATCGGCAATCCCAATGTAATTGCCCAGGGATTTGGACATCTTCTGCACGCCGTCCAGACCCTCCAGAATGGGCATGGTCAGGACGACCTGTTGCGGCTGACCGTAGTGCCTCTGCAGTTCGCGACCCACCAGCAGGTTGAATTTCTGATCCGTACCTCCGAGTTCGACGTCCGCATTCAAGGCCACGGAATCGTACCCCTGAATCAGGGGATACAAGAATTCATGGATGGCGATCGGCTGTCCCGAGCTGTAGCGTTTTTGAAAATCGTCGCGCTCGAGCATGCGCGCGACCGTATGCTTGGCGGCGAGCTGGACGAGGCCGGCGGCATCCATCGCCCCCATCCAGCTCGAATTGAACATCACGAGAGTCTTCTCGGGATCGAGGATCTTGAATATCTGGCTTTCGTAGGTCTTGGCGTTCTCGATGACCTCGTCGCGGGTCAGCGGCTTGCGGGTGACATTTTTGCCCGTAGGATCGCCGATCATTCCGGTGAAGTCGCCGATCAGGAAAATCGCCTCATGACCCAGTTCCTGAAACTGCCGCAGCTTGTTCAAGAGCACCGTGTGACCGAGATGAAGATCGGGCGCGGTCGGATCAAACCCGGCCTTGATGCGAAGCGGGCGCCCCGCCTCCAGCTTTTCTAAGAGCTCGGATTCGATCAGAATCTCGTGCGCGCCGCGCTTGATCTCGGCCAGCGCCTCGGTGGCTGACAGCATATCGTTTCTACTCCCCGGATGGCCCGTTGACGCAAAAGGCAGACAGGTTAACATACGCCCGCGCACGATCACGGTAGACTCGCGACGACTCCCGGACGGCACCGCTCAGGGTCGACCAGGCCATAAAAATGCCTTATCAGTCAAGTCGCTGGCCGATTGGCCGAATCCCTACCCAGGTGTTGACCTTTTCCGGCCGGCCCATTACCTTGTCGGCGGGTGATTTATAAGGAAATTCTGTGAACTACCCATTCTTCAGCCAGCGTGGCCGCCAGGCAGTCCCTTTCCCGCGCGCGGCCGGCCCCCAACTCCGCCAGATCCACTGGCTGGTACTGGCCGGCGCAGTTTTCACCGGTACCGCATTATTCAGCTATACGAGTGAAGATGCGCAGGCCACCAGGACCGCGGTATCGGCCATAGCGGCGCTCGAGATCCCCGCAGCGCCCCCAGGCGTCGGCGCTGAGGACCAGCCCACCGCGGGGATCCCAGAAACTGCGGTGGCAAGCCTGGTCCCCGCCACTGAGCTGCCCGATCGGCCGGCCGAGCCCACGGAGGCCGCGGCTGGGTCTTCCGAACCCCCTGTCGCGGAATCCTCCAGCCAACCCGAGAGCGACAGCACCTGGACACAGGTCACCGTACAAGCCGGAGACAGCCTGGCGCGCATCTTCGCCCGCGCCGGCGTCAATGCCCGCGACCTCCATCAACTGATGACCCTGGGTGCTGCTGTCAATACACTCAAGCGCATCCATCCCGGGCAGATCCTGCATCTGCGCGCAGACGCCGATGGGAAGCTGCTGGAGCTGCGCTACGAAGAAAGCCAGACGCTGGGCCTGCAGGTGGTGCGCGGAGCCGACGGCTTTGCCGCCACCACGACCCACCGGATACCCGACCGGCAGACGGCCAATGCCACGGCGGTCATCGACAGCTCGCTGTTCCTCGCCGGCCAGAAGGCCAAACTGTCCGACAGCATGATCATGGACCTCGCCGGGATCTTCGGCTGGGACATCGATTTCGCGCTGGATATCCGCGAGGGTGATCGCTTCACCGTCCTGTATGACGAACTCTACCTGGATGGCAGTCGCATCGGCGACGGCAATATCCTGGCTGCGGAGTTCGTCAATCAGGGGCAGGTTTTCCGTGCCATCCGCTACACTGATCCCGACGGCAGAACGGATTACTACACTCCCGAAGGACGCAGCCTGCGCAAGGCCTTCCTGCGCACGCCGGTGGAATTCTCACGTATCAGCTCGGGCTTCAACCTCAAGCGCAAACACCCCGTGCTGAACCGCATCCGCGCACACAAGGGCGTCGATTATGCCGCCCCCAAAGGCACGCCCATCAAGGTGACCGGCAGCGGCCGCGTCGTCTTCCGCGGCGTCAAGGGCGGCTACGGCAATGTGGTCATCGTGCAGCATGGCAGCACGTACAGCACCCTGTATGCACATCTCTCCGGATTTGCCTCCGGCGTCAATACCGGCACGCGCGTGCGTCAGGGTCAGACCATCGGCTATCTCGGCATGACCGGCTTGGCAACGGGGCCGCACCTACATTACGAATTCCTGGTCAATGGCGCGCATCGCAATCCGCTGACCGTGAAATTTCCCGACGCAGAGCCGATCGAGAAGCGCTTCCGCGCGGATTTCCAGAAGACGGCAGAAGCCATGCTGGCGCAGATCGACCTGGTGCGCGCGCAGAGCACCCAGGTGGCGCTGTCCGGGAGTGACTGACCCCCACCGCCTTCCCGCATCCACCTCGGTCGGCGATGATCGGCCTACCGGGGTACCTTCACCGATGACTCTTTGCACAGCCACCGATGATTGCGCTAACCGCCATGGGTGCAGAGGCGCGCGCAGGAATATCTCAATCTGACGTGAAACCGTGCATGCCCTCTTCCACGAGCGGGAGAGGGAATGCACGCAGCAGCAGGCCGCGGCGGAGCAGGAGATCCACTCACTTTGTTCCCGTATGTTGTGGCCAGTTCAAACGCACGGCGGCCAAGTCATGCACGATCTCTATCTAGGCCTGATGTCAGGCACCAGTCTCGACGGCATCGATGCCGTGATCATCGATTGCTCCACGTGCGTACCGCGCGTGACGGCGGCACGCACGTTCGAGTTCGAACCGGCGTTGCGGGACCTGTTGCTGGGTCTTGTCCAGGGACGGCTGGAACGTGAAATCGAGCGTCTGGGGGAAGCGGACCACTGGCTGGGGGAAGCGCTCGCCCGGGCCGCCCTGAATCTAGTCGGTGAGGCGGGACTGCTACC
This sequence comes from uncultured Gammaproteobacteria bacterium, assembly GCA_964458835.1. Classification (GTDB taxonomy): domain Bacteria; phylum Pseudomonadota; class Gammaproteobacteria; order Thiohalobacterales; family Thiohalobacteraceae; genus JAHJQQ01. Next base: position 4,511 of record CAYWKV010000076.1, read on the forward strand.
CGGGGATGTCCGCGCGATAGGCAGTCACGGCCAGACCGTGCGCCACCGTCCCGACGGCCCCCATCCCTTCACGCTGCAGATCGGCGACCCCAACATTCTGGCCGAACGTACCGGGATTACGACGGTCGCGGACTTCCGCAGGCGTGACATGGCCGCCGGCGGTCAAGGTGCACCGCTGGTGCCCGCCTTCCACGCCGCATGCTTCCGTTCGCCGGACGAAGACCGCGCGGTGCTGAATGTCGGCGGCATGGCCAACCTCACCATCCTGCCAGCCGATCCGGCGCAAGCTATCGGCGGATTCGACACGGGGCCCGGCAATGTGCTCATGGATGCCTGGATCCATCAGGAGCGTGGCGTCAGTTTCGACCGGGACGGCGCCTGGGCCGCCAGCGGCAGCCCGGTTCCGGCCCTGCTGGATTCCTTGCTGCAGGATCCCTACTTCGCCCGCACGCCACCGAAAAGCACCGGCCGGGAGTACTTCCATCTGGATTGGCTGGAACGGCACCTGGAACAACCGGCCGCGTCAGCCGAGGATATACAGGCGACGTTGAGCGCCCTCACCGCGCAGTCCGTCGCGACTGCCGTGGGCCGCTGGGCGCCGCGAACGCAGCGCATGCTCGTCTGCGGTGGAGGAGCGCACAATTCGAAACTGCTCTCCAACCTGCGCGAGCGTATGCCGCATGTCACAATCGAATCGACCGATGCACACGGCCTGCACCCGGACTGGATCGAAGCGGCGGCGTTCGCTTGGATGGCAAGGGAAACCCTGGCGGGCAGAACCACGAATCAGACCAGCGTCACAGGGGCGCGCGTCGCAACCCTGCTCGGCGGCATCTACCCGGCAATACCGGGCCGCTGAGATGTCCCGCAGACAGACCGGCGAACTATCGCCTTCTCACCCCCGCCAGAAGGCCGGAGTCAGCAGCACGAGCACGGTCATGATTTCCAGGCGGCCGAGCAGCATGCCGATACCGAGCAGCCATTTCGCGCCGTCAGGGAGTGACGCGAAGTTGCCGGCCGGACCGATTGTGGCCCCCAACCCGGGACCGACATTGGTCACAGCGGTGGCCGCGCCGGTCAGACTGGTCATGAAATCCAGCCCAACCGCAGACAGCGCCAGCGCGAGCAGCCCGATGGTGAGGGCGAAGAAAAAGGAAAAGCTGACGAGCGAGCGCAGGATATCCTCACCGATGTCGCGATCGTTATAGCGCTCGGTGAATATGGCATGCGGATGGACCAGGCGCCGAAGCTGGTGACGCAACAGAATGTACGCCACCTGAAAACGGAATATCTTCAAGCCGCCGGCGGTCGATCCGGAACAACCGCCTACGAACGTAAGGTAGAAGAACACCATCACGCCCAGCCCACCCCAGAGACTGTAGTCCTCCGACGCATAGCCGGTCGTCGTCACCACCGAAACGACATTGAAAAAGCTTGCCGCCAGGGCGGAGGCGATACCACGCTCCCGACCCAGCACATTGACCAGCGTCAGCAGCAGGCCGAAGAACAGGACCAACGCCAGAAACCCCCGTACTTGACGGTCACGCAATAACGGCGCCAATCGACCGCGCAGAGCGTGCACATACAGCGAGAATGGCAGCGCTCCCAACAGCATGAACGTGACCGCGACCCAAAGAACCGTCCGACTCTGGAAATGACCCATGGACGCGTCGTAGTTGGAATATCCTCCGGTCGACAGCGTGGTCATCGCATGCGTAATGGCATCGAACGCCGACATGCCCGCCAACCAATAAGCAAGTGCACAGACCAATGACAGTATCAGATAGGCCTGCGCAATCGCTTTCGCGACGGATTCGAAGCGTGGCAGCACTTTTTCGGACCGGTCGGACGATTCGGCATGAAACAACCGCATGCCGCCCACACGGAGAAACGGCAATATGAGCACGCCCATCACGATAAAGCCGATCCCCCCGATCCACTGGAGCAGCGAACGCCACAACAGAATGCCGCGCGGGGCATGATCAAGATCCGTCAAGACCGTCGACCCCGTGGTCGTCACGCCGGACATGGTCTCGAAAAAGGCATCCGTATAACTGATGTGCTGAATGAACACCATCGGCAACGCCGCGAACAGCACGACACTTATCCAGGTCAGGGTGGTCAACACGAAAACCTGCCGCGGCACCAGGGCGAAGCCACCGCGGCGTCGGCCCGCCCAGGCGAGGGCCAGCCCACAGATCAAGGTGATTGCGCTGGACAACAGGAAGTCTGATGTCTCGGATTCGCCGACCATCAGCATGTAGCCTATCGGGACCCACATCACCAGGGCCAGACCAACCAGGAACAGTCCGGTGACGAAAAAGGCAGGGCTGAAGGTCTTCATCCGAGGGGGATTCCGTTACGCCCGCCAGCGGACGTCGTGAGGCGCATTACCGGCGCCGCCGATCCGGACGGTCGATGCGAGGCACCTCCGCGGGCTCACCGCACAGATCGGCGCCCCGGTCAGGCGCGCTCCGCGATCGGCACGTAATCGCGCTCCCGCTCACCCGTGTACACCTGGGTCGGGCGGAAGATGCGATTATCCTTGAGCTGTTCGCGCCAGTGCGCCAGCCAACCCGCGCAGCGCGCTACTGCGAAGATCGACGTGAACTGGTCCGATGGGATGCCCATCTCGGAATAGAGCAGCCCCGAATAAAAGTCGACATTGGCCCAGACGCCCTTCGCACCGAGGCGCTCCTCGCAGGCCTCCTCCAAGGTCAGCGCGGTCTCAAACATCGGGCTGACGCTGCCACCGCGATGCTTCATCAGGTCCAGCATGAGTTTCTGCAGGATGGTGGCGCGCGGGTCCTTCACTTTGTACTCACGATGCCCCATGCCCCAGATCTTTTCCTTGTTGGCGAGCTTCCGGTCCAGCCAGGGCCTGACGTTGTCCGGCGAGCCGATCTCCTGCAGCATCTCGATGACCTTCTGGTTGGCGCCCCCATGCAGGGGACCGGCCAGCGTGCCGATGGCCGCGGCGACGACCAGGTAGGGACTTGTCAGCGTCGAGCCGGCGACCAGGGCAGCGAAGGTCGATGCATTGATGGTGTGTTCGGCATGCAGGATGAGACAGGCGTCCAGGATGCGGGCAAGCAGCGGATCGGGCTCCTCGCCGTGGAACATGTAGAGGAAATTGGCCGCATAGGACAGATCCTTGCGGGGCGGGATCGGATCGTAGCCGGCACGGATGTGCTGCCAAGTGGTCACCAGCGTCGCCATGCGCGCCAGAATCTTCACCGACATGTTGTGGACGTAGTTCAGATCCCGGCACATATCGCGGTCGGTCAGGCACTCGTCGCCCGGATAGAACATCGCCAGACAGGCGACCGACGCCTGCAACATCTCCATCGGGTGTCCGGTCGACGGGAGGTATTTCATGATCTCCCGGATGTTGTACTTCACCGGACGGTTGGTACGGATCTGCCGGTCGAATTCGGCCAGCTCCGCGCGCGTGGGCAGCCTGCCGTCGAGGAGCAGCAGCGAGGTCTCTTCGAAGCTGCTGTGTTCGGCGAGGTCCTTGATGCGGTAGCCACGGTAGGTGAGGATGCCTCGCTTGCCGTCGAGATCGGAGATATTGGATTTGGTCGCCGGGACACCTTCCAGACCGGGCAGGTATTCGTTCATTGTCATTCCTCTTGGCTCGCTCGGGCCGCTGGACCGCCTCGGGGCCCACCGCGTGAGGTGGCGCCAAGCATAGCAAATGAGGATGTGCCCGTGACAGCGCGGCCCGGAAAGCAAAAGGGACGCCGGAGCGTCCCTTTCTGCAGGGGTGAAGCGAGGTGTGTCAGTTCGCGGAGAACGACGACCCGCAGCCGCAGGTGGTCGCCGCGTTCGGATTGCGGATCACGAACTGTGCGCCTTCCAGATCTTCCTTGTAATCGATCTCGGCACCGGCCAGGTACTGGAAGCTCATGGGATCGATGAGCAGCGTCACACCGCATTGCTCGACAGCGGTATCGCCCTCGTTGATGGCCTCGTCGAAGGTGAAGCCGTACTGGAAGCCCGAGCAGCCGCCGCCCGACACGAACACGCGCAGCTTCAGGTTCGGATTGGATTCCTCTTCGATCAGGCCTTTGACCTTGAGCGCCGCAGCCTCGGTGAAGATCAGCGGAGCTTCCGTTTCGACACGGGTTGCAGTCTCTGTCATGGTCACATCTCCAGCAAATACGGGTGAACGAACGTTGCCGAACATTATCCGGTTGTTGACAATTGCAGTCAAGAATTGCCCTGGATGATGCTGGACGACACCTCTTCCGTACTCGATTTGCGGGATTGCGCGCCCGGCGCCGCGACGGCCGCCTGATGCACGAGGCTGCCGTTTACGGCAGCCCCCATGGCCATCTCGATCAGGCTGTAATAGACGTTGCCGTTCACCTTGGCCTGGGGCGCGAGCTCGATGCGTCCGCTGGCATGCACGTCGCCGCTGACGGCCCCGTTCAGGATGACGTTGGGCACGCGGACCTCACCCTCGATCCGCCCGTGCCCGCTCACCATCAACACGGCGTCTTCACCGGTCCCGATGACGTTGCCCTTCACGGAACCGTCGATGTGCAGGCCGCCGCTGAACCGGACATCGCCCACGATCTCGGTATCCTGTCCGATCAAGGTGCCGATCTTGGCGCTCGTCGCCTTCTTACCCTGTCCCCACATCACTCTTCCTCCTCGGCCGGACCACCCTGGTTGGACGGCCAATCGAAACTCCACTCCAACGGAAGGCGCGGCGCGTTCGCGGGCACCGCCTGCAGGGTCACCCGTTCGGGCAGAAAGCCGTCGGGTAGCTGCAGAATCCCCTCGATAGACTGGAAGTAGCGGAAGCGGTACGGAATATCTTCAGTACCCGAGTCGGAAACCTCGGCCAGCCCGAGACGCCGCGCCACGCCCTCCTGGACACCCTCGACGAGCAGGCGCACGACGCCTTTGGCGGTCTGATCGCGGCGCCCCGGCTGAGTCAAGACGAACCGGTAGCGGTAACGCGCCGTGCCGACGGCCGGCTCGAGGTCGAAATCCTGGGCGTGCAGGCCGACCTTGTCCGTGCCCGGCGACATCACGCCACGGTAGAACGCCAGCTCTTCGCGCAGTCCCAGCAGTTCGTCCTGTAGGCCGGAACGCTCCTGCTTGAACACCGCATAGGCCTGCTGGTCGATCTGCCGGGCCCGTTCCAGGACCGCGATCTGCCGCTCCAGCGCCGCGTTGCGCACGTCCAGCTCACCGAGTTGGGCCTGCAGGCGCTCCCGCTCCGCATACAGGGACTCCAGATCGCCGCCCGCCCGCGAGCGGCCGAACTGGTACAGCTCCCAGCCGCCGACGACAGCGACCAGCACCGCCAGTCCCAGCGCCAGCCGCAGCCTCCATGCCCGATAGATCAGGATTTCCTTCCGGTTCGCATCCACGTCCTAGCCGCAGGCAAAATTCGGGCCACGCCCCCTCAGGGCAGCAACGCGACCCCTTCCAGACCCGTCCGCTCCGGCAGCCCGAACATGAGGTTCATATTCTGCACGGCCTGGCCGGCCGCACCTTTGACGAGGTTATCAATAACCGACAGGATCACGACGGTCTCGCCGCCCTGTGGCCGGTGCACGGCGATCCGGCAGTGGTTGGCGCCGCGCACGCTGCGGGTCTCGGGGTGGGCGCCTGGCGGCATGATGTCGACGAAGGGTTCGGCCGCATAGCGCTGCTCGAAGAGCCCCTGGAGATCGCCCACGTCCCGGCTCAGGCGCGCGTACAGCGTCGCATGGATGCCTCGGATCATCGGAGTGAGGTGGGGAACGAAGGTCAAGTCCACCGCCTCGCCGGCGGCCGTCGTCAGCCCCTGGCGGATCTCCGGCAGATGCCGGTGACCGGCGACGGCGTAGGCCTTGAAGTTATCGGCCGCCTCGGCCAGCAGGGTGCCGACGCTGGCCTTGCGGCCAGCGCCGCTGACGCCGGACTTGACGTCGGCGATCAGGGTTCCGCGGTCCACCAGCCCCTGTTCGATCAGCGGCAGGAAGCCCAGCTGCACCGCGGTCGGATAGCAGCCCGGGTTGGCGACGATGCGCGCCGAGCGAATGCCCTCCCGATACACCTCCGGCAGACCGTAGACCGCCTCGGCGAGCACGTCCGGGCAGGCGTGAGGCATGCCGTACCACTGCTCCCACACGGCAGGGTCGCGCAACCGGAAGTCGGCGGCGAGATCGACCACCCGCACGCCGGCCGCGAGCAGTTCCGGGACCATCTGCATGGCGGTGCCGTTGGGCGTGGCGAAGAACACCAGGTCGCAGCCGTGCAACGCGGCCGCGTCGGGCGCCGAGAACCGCAGATCGAGGTGGCCACGCAGATTGGGAAACATGTCCGTCACCGCCAGGCCCGCGTCGGAGCGTGAGGTGATGACCCGCAGCTCGACCTGCCCATGTCCAACCAGCAGGCGCAACAACTCGACGCCCGTATATCCCGTGCCACCGACCACACCGACTCTGATCATGTTCCCGCTTCCCGGATGCCAACGCCGCGAACCCCCAATAGTACGGCGTGCGGGCGCACGACTCCAGGCGCAAGCCAGCGGGCGCCTGCGCCCGACTGAACCCCGCCGGATTGCGACGGTCTCACCGACAAGGCACACTTGCCGGGCGCACGCGCCGGCGGGGAGGCTGACATGGACCCGATCCAGACCATCGCGCTGACCCTGGGTGTGGCCTGGGCCAGCGGCATCAACCTGTATGCCGCCGTGTTCACACTGGGCTATCTGGGCATGAGCGGGCACATCCAGCTGCCGCCGGACCTTCAGCTGCTGAGCGACCCGCTGGTCCTGACGGCGGCCGGGCTCATGTATGCCGTGGAATTCTTCGCCGACAAAACGCCCGGCGTGGACAGCGGCTGGGACGTGATCCACACCTTCATCCGCATCCCGGCCGGGGCGGTCCTGGCGGCCGGCGCGGTCGGCGAGGTGAGTCCCGCGGCCCAGTTCGCGGCGGTTCTGGTCGGCGGTGCCCTGGCGAGCGCCAGCCATGCCACCAAGGCGGGCTCACGGGTACTGATCAATACCTCGCCCGAACCGGTGAGCAATTGGACGGCCTCCATCACGGAAGACGTGGCGGTGATCGGCGGCCTGTGGGTGGCATTGCACAACCCCTGGCTGTTTCTGGGGTTGCTGTTGGCCGTCGTGGTACTGATGATCTGGCTGCTGCCGCGGATCTGGCGGGGGTTGAAGACCCTCTTCGGCTTCGTCGGCCGCTTGACCGGCGCCCGCAGGCGCCCACCCGCAGGTGGCGACGACGTCCCCCTGCCCAAACTGAGCCGTAACGAACATCGCACATGAAAGCGAAAGACATTCTTCTGGGATTGTTCGCCCTGGCGCTGGTCGGTGCGCTGGCCTACGTCTGGCTGTCCCCCGAGGGCCTGAAGCGGGTACCGGACGTCGCCCTGCGCACCCTCGACGGCGATGAGATCAAACTGGCCGAGCTGAGGGGCAAGCCGGTGCTGGTCACCTTCTGGGCCACGTCCTGCCCCGGCTGCGTAAAGGAGATCCCGCACCTGATCGAGCTCTACCAGGAATTCGGGCCCCGCGGGCTGCAGCTGGTGGCGGTGGCGATGAGCTACGACCCCCCGGATCACGTGCTCGCCATGCGCGATACCCGCCAGATCCCCTACCCGATCGCCCTGGACATCAAGGGTGAGGCCGCGCGCGCCTTCGGCGACGTGCGCCTGACGCCCACGTCCTTCCTGATCGCGCCCGACGGGCGCATCGTGCGGCAGAAGATCGGCGAAATGGAAATGACCGACGTGCGGGCACAGATCCGCGCGATGCTGGGCGCCTGAGGGGCGGGCCGCCGATGCTCTGGGTGAAGGCCTGGCACATCATCTTCGTCGTGACCTGGTTTGCCGGTCTGTTCTACCTTCCCCGCCTGTTCGTCTACCACGCCGACTGCACGGACGAGCCCGGCAACGTCCGCTTCAAGGTCATGGAGCGCAAGCTCTACGCCATCATGAGCATCGGCGCCGCGGCAGCCGGCTTCTTCGGGCTGTGGTTGCTGTTCGTCTACCAGTGGCAGACCCTGTTCAACACCGCCTGGCTGCCCCTGAAGCTGGTCCTGGTCACCGCCCTCATCGCCTACCACCTCTACTGCCTCAAGCTGGTGCGTGACTTCCGCGCCGACCGCAACCGCCGCAGCCATATTTTCTACCGTTGGTTCAATGAGTTCCCAGCCCTGCTCCTGATCGCCGTGGTACTGCTCGCAGTCCTCAAGCCGTTCTGAGCGCGTCCGCCCCGCCCGCCCAC
>CAYWKV010000077.1:0-12591 GCA_964458835.1 uncultured Gammaproteobacteria bacterium
ATTGCTTCGCTTCGCTCGCAATGACGGTACGACGAATTAATCAGAGGTTCCTTAAACCCTTCTTGGCCACGGAATCCACGGAACAACACGGAAAAAGCTTATTGGAAAAACCCGAAGACCCGGCCGCGGCGGGATGATCCTGGGTTTACGCAATGAACGCTTTCCGTGTTGTTCCGTGGATTCCGTGGCCACCTCTTTCAAGACATCGGCTCAAGTAAGTGCCATTCGTGTCCGAACAGGGATGGGCGCCATGATACGCAAGCCCACGCGCATCGCCCAAGCGCCGGCGCGGCCGGTGACCCAAAGGAGATCACGTAAGCGCCATGCCCCCTAGGCCGCTGCGACGCCATCCGGCTTCGTGCGCTCGACGAAGGCGAGCACCTGCTCGCGCAGATCGACCGCCACGCCGAAACCGTCCAGCGTCTCCCGCAGATGGCCGACCGCCGCCCGCCACTCATCCGCGTCGATGCGCATGCCCTGGTGGGTCAGCAGCATGTCACGGCTGGCGTAGTACGTCGGTCCGCCGGCCGAGGCGCACAGAAAATCGATCAGCAGCTGCCGCTCGTACGCGATCCCATCGTAGCCGCGTTGTTCCCACAAGCGCCCGAGCCGCGGGTCGTCCATGAGGCGTGGCAGGAAGTTGTCCACCACGGCCACCATGGCGTCGTAGCCTCCCAGGCGTTCATACAGCGTGTACGTGGAATTCACCGGCATCGGCCCTCTCCAAGTGTCTGCGGCTCGCGCGACCTGCGCGCCGGCCACGGAGCAAGCACCGTGCCATGGCGCCATTCCATTGTTTCACATGGAGAAGAAGACCCGTTCGGTGCGAACGGAGGTGTTGCCAACGTTCACAGTGGACGTTCAGGCGGACGTCAAGCCCGGACAGCAGTGCAGAGCTGGGGGGCTGGGGGAAACCGGAGCGCCCGACCCGTGCCGTGGCGGCACCGGTCGGGCCCTGTCTTCACACCCCGGACCGCCGGTTCCCCGACCCCTGGCCCTGGCCCGGCCGGCCCTGGTGGGTGCGGTTGCGTGGCCCGTCGCCGGGCCGCCGGGCGTTGCCGCCCTGCGGCTGGCGATGGCCGTGCCCGGCCTGCGCCTTGCCGTCGGCCTGATGCCCGCCGTGGCCGTGGCCCTGGGCGCGCTGGCCCTGCCCCGCGCCGTTGCCGGAACGCGGCCGGCTCTGATGCGGCTGGCGCGGCTGGCTGTGCTGCCGCGGCTGGCGCTGCTTGAACACCGGCTCGGGCTTGATGCTCGGATCGGGTTCGAAGCCGTCGATCACCACCTTGGGGATCTCGCGCTTGATGAGGCGTTCGATGTCGCGCAGGAAATCGTGTTCGTCGACGCACACCAGCGAGATCGCCTCGCCCTCGTTGCCGGCGCGGCCGGTGCGGCCGATGCGGTGCACGTAGTCCTCGGGCACGTTCGGCAGTTCGAAGTTGACCACGTGCGGGAGCTGGTCGATGTCCAGGCCGCGCGCGGCGATGTCGGTGGCCACCAGGGCGCGGATGGTGCCGCTCTTGAAGTCCGCCAGCGCCTTGGTGCGCGCGCCCTGGCTCTTGTTGCCGTGGATTGCCGCGGCGCTGACGCCGTCGCGGCCGAGCTGTTCGGCGAGCTTGTTGGCGCCGTGCTTGGTGCGGGTGAACACCAGCACCTGGCGCCAGTCGTTGGAGCCGATCAGGAACGACAGCAGCTCGCGCTTGCGCGCGCGGTCGACGGGGTGCACCACCTGCGACACCGTCTCCACCGTCGTGTTGCGACGCGCGACCTCGATGTGCGCCGGATCGTGCAGCAGGCCGGAGGCGAGCTGCCGGATCTCGTCGGAGAAGGTCGCGGAGAACAGCAGGTTCTGCCGGCCGTTCGGGCCGATGGGCGGCAGCAGCGCGAGGATCCGGCGGATGTCGCGGATGAAGCCCATATCGAGCATGCGGTCGGCCTCGTCCAGTACCAGGATCTCCAGCTTGGAGAGATCGACGGTCTTCTGGCCGATGTGGTCGAGCAGGCGGCCGGGCGTGGCGATGAGGATGTCGACGCCGCGCCGGAGCTGGGCGATCTGCGGGTTGATGCCGACCCCGCCGAAGATCACCGCGGAGCGGAGCGGCAGGTGCCGGCCATAGGTGTCGACGCTCTCGGCGACCTGCGCGGCGAGCTCGCGCGTAGGCGTCAGGATGAGCGCGCGCACCGGGCGCGCGCCGCCGGCCGGGGCCCGCGCGCTCAGGCGCTGCAGCAGCGGCAGGGTGAAGCCGGCGGGCTTGCCGGTGCCGGTCTGGGCGCCGGCGAGCACGTCGCGGCCTTCCAGAATGACCGGAATGGCCTGGCGCTGCACGGGCGTGGGTTCGCTGTAGCCCTCTTCGGACACGGCACGGAGGAGTTCGGCCGACAGGCCGAGACTGGAAAACGACATGGATATTGCTCCTGGAATGGCCTGCCCGGGGAGTTGCCCCGGCTCGGTCCAGGCGGAATTCACTGCAGTGGGTATCGGGGTGTGCCGGGAAGCGGCGACCGCGAGAGGATCGGACGCAGACCGAAGTGCGCCGGAATGCGCGGCATTCTACCAGACGAACCGCGCGGCGGCCATGGGTCATGAAACTACTGGATGGCCACGAAACCCACGAAATCCACGAAAGTCTTAAAGGCGAAACCCAGCCACGGAAAACACGGAAAGCACGGACAAGTATAGAGCTGTAAACCCTGTTTCCGGAGAGACGGTTTTCCTTCTCGTACCTTTCGTGGATTTCGTGGGTTTCGTGGCTAAAAATGCCTTTTTCCGTGCTTTCCGTGTTTTCCGTGGCTGGGTTTCGCCTTTAAGACCCCATCGTCCCGTCACTCGCGCCCTGCGCCGAAGCGCGCCCGTGCGGCGCCGCGCGCCAGCTGCAGTGCCAGCCACAGGAACAGCAGCGGCAACAGGATGGTCTGCAGCGCGAACACCACGATGAGGTTGACGGTGTGTTCGCTGACCTCGGCCGCGGCCTGCTTGAGGGATTCGAGGCGCTGCTCGACGTTCATGGCCGCGGCGGCGGATTCGTAGCGGTGGCGCATGCTGTCGAGCAGCGAGGGCTCGCCCTCCGTCAGCGGCGGGTGTGTCTCGGCGCTGAATTCGCCGATGGTCGAGGCGGTCCGTTCCAGGTGGCGGTTGGAGACGTCGTACTGCGGTTCCAGGAACCGCGCGTAGACGATCTCGCCGCCGATGGCGATGAGCGGCACGGCGAAGCGCAGGATCACCGCCACCAGCGCCAGACGGTAGAGCGCGCGCCGCACCGGCGCGACCGCGCCCGGCCACCACAGCGCCGCCACCGCGGCGGCGAGCAGCGCGATGACCAGTGCGGTGAAGGCCGGCCAGGCGGTGACGTCCAGCAGCACCCGCTGGATGCCCAGCGAGGTGGCGCTCGCCAGCATGACCCAGGAAAAGCGTTCGACCAGATCGTTGACGGGATCGAGGATCTCCCCCGGCGCGAACACCACGCCGATGCCGGCCGGTTCGAAGGCCACCTCGGTGCCCTGCGCCACCGAAATCACACCATTCAATGCCCGGGCGATGCCGAACGTGACGAGCGCGCGCTTGAAGCCCGCCTCCGTGTAGTCACGCCCGGCGTTATCGACCGTCCCGAACGCGGCCAGCACCGCCAACGCGAGGGCGAGCAGCGTGAGTCCGGCCTTGAGGGCTGCGCGAGACATGGCGCGAGCCTAGCACAGCCGCGGAAGAGGCAGACAGAACCTTGATGGCCATGAAAGTCTTAAAGACGAAACCCAGCCACGGAAAACACGGAAAGCACGGAAAGCACGGACGAAACCAACTTCAGCCACGAAACCCACGAAATCCACGAAAGGTATGAAAGGGAAAACCGTCTCTCCGGAAACAGGGTTTACAACTCCATACCTGTCCGTGCTTTCCGTGTTTTCCGTGGCTGGGTTTCGCCTTCAAGACTTTCGTGGCTAAAAATGCCTTTGTCCGTGCCTTCCGTGTTTTCCGTGGCCGGGTTTCGTCTTTAAAGAGGTTTTCGTGGCCCTGCGAGTCCGCTCGCGCCATCCCTGGCGCACAGCGGCGGTTACATCGGCTGGCGGACCGTGAACGCGCCGCGGATGTCGCCGGTGCCGTAGCCGGTCGCCCGGTCGTCCGGGTACAGCGCCTCGATCTTCGCCGACACCTCGGGGGCGATCTTGGTGCCGTGACAGGCCAGGCAGGGTGCGTCCGCCGGAATGCCGATGGCCTTCATGTAGCGGAACTCCTGCGCGCCGTTGCTCTCGATGATCTCGAAGTGTTCCATCCTGGCGACGTCCTCGCCGGCCGCCCGGCGCTCTTCGAAGGATTCCAGCACGCCGCGCTCCCAGTCGTCGGGGGCGTTGTCGGGATTGCGCGGCTTGAGACTGGTGCGCGCCACCTCCCAGCCCTGGGTGTCGGAAATGGAGGCGGCGATGGCCGGTGCCTTCTCCTGGCACACGCCGATGGCATTGACCGGACCGCCCGCCTTCATCGCCGCCTGCAGTTCACCCTGCAGGCTCTGGGCGAAGTTCTTGATGGCCGCCCGGCTGGCCTGGGCGCGCGCCTGGGCATCGTCCGCCGGCATCTCGTCGGCCTGCGCATGGACGGCCGCCAGGCAGGCGGCGAGCATCACAACCTTGAAAGTCTTCATACCGGACCTCGTCTCATCATGAGTTGGAAAGAAGAATTCAAGTGTAGGCCAGGATGCGCGCCCGCGACCTTGGCCCAGATCAATCCGGCCCGCTCCCGATCGTCCGCAGCGCCCGCCCGCCGGCGCCGGGCGGTACCCAAGCGGTACCCTGCTGGGCTACCCTACCCCGGCACAACCCTTCATGGGTCCATCGTCCAGGACACGACCCGCCCCTCCACGTCCTCGAGGATGTCCGCTTGAGCACCATCACGCTGCTGTTCGATCCCGCGCAGGAACCGCTGGTACACGAGAAGATCCTGCCGCTGCTCACGGAGCACGCCGTCACGCCCCTGCCCTTCGACGGCCGGACCTGGCCGGAGCCCGGCGATGAGGCCCTGGTGCTGACCTTCGTCAGCGACGACCAGTTCGCGCGGATGCTGCACGAGGCGCAGGCCCGCGGCTGGCGGCTCGGCCTGCTGCCGCATCCCGACCTGCGCCACGCACGCCTGGGCTTCGGCATCGCGGCGCGCCTCGAGGATGCGGTCGAGGACGTGCTGACGGCGGAAACCGCGATCGAAGTGGACGTGATGCTGTGCAACGACCAGCCGGTGTTCAATTCGGTGGTGATCGGCGATCCCTGCACGCTGACGCCGGGCAGTCTGGCCGCCGCAGGCCTGCGCGCGCGGCTGACACGGTTCGCGGGCCTGTTGCGCGGCTTGGGCGGCGCGATGCTGCAGCCGTTCAGGCTCAGCACGCGCAAGGAGAAGACGCTGGATACCGCTGCGTTGGGCATCGTCGCGCTGGAGCACGGCCGCAGTTCCCTTCTGGCGCGGCCGATCCTCGGCGATTCCGCCATCAACGACGGTATGCTGCACGCGCTGGTGCTGGCGCCGCGCAGCGTGCTGGAGATGATCGGCTTCCTGCTGCGCTCGCTGTTCCCGCGCGGCTTCGGCGGCGGCCGGCTGCCGGCCTTCGTCGGCCACATCAAGACGGAGGCGCTGACCATCGCCAGCGCCAAGCCCATCACCTACACGCTGGACGGCGTCGCCGCCTGTGCGCAGACGCTGGAGCTGCGCGTCGTCCCGCGCGCCATCGCGCTGATCCCCGGCCGCAACCTGAGCGTCGATCCGAGCGTGCCCGAAGGCAAGGAGGGTTTCCGCGTACAGGGCCTGCCCACCGGCGAGGCGGTGAAGGCGCTGGTGAGCCGCCCGCTGCCGTGGATCCATCACGCGGCCACGGAGGAGTTCAAGGAACTCTTCATGACGCTGCGCGAGAACGCCCGCGCCTCCGAAACCTATCTGATCCTGATGGTGCTCTCGACGCTGCTCGCCACCATCGGCCTGTTCGCGAACTCCACCCCCGTCATCATCGGTGCGATGATCCTGGCGCCGCTGATGGCGCCGATCATCTCGCTGTCCATGGGCGTGCTGCGCCAGCAGGACGATCTGCTGATCGAGAGCGGTCGCTCGCTGGCCCTCGGCATCGCAGTGGCGCTGGCCTGCGCGACGCTGCTCACCTGGATCACGCCCCTGCACACCATCAACAGCGAGATCGCCGCGCGCCTCAGCCCGACGCTGCTGGATCTGGGTGTGGCGGTGGTGTCCGGCATCGCCGGCGCCTATGCCCACGCGCGCGCGGAGATCGCCCGCAGCCTCGCCGGTGTGGCCATCGCCGTGGCCCTGGTGCCGCCGCTGTCGGTCGCGGGCGTCGGCATCGGCTGGGGCGAATGGCCGGTGTTCTGGGGCGCGTTCCTGCTGTTCCTGACCAACCTCGTGGGCATCGTGCTGGCCGCGGCCTTCACCTTCCTGCTGCTCGGCTACAGCCCCTTCGGCCGTGCCAAGCGCGGTCTGCTGCTGTCGCTGCTGCTGGCCGCGGCAGTGAGCGTGCCACTGGCCCTGGGCTTCATGCGCATGGTGGACGAGCACCGCATCCTGCGCGCGCTGGAGGGCTGGGAAACAGCCGGCGTGCAGGTACGTGACGTGAAGATCCGCTCGACGCAGCCCCTCTACCTGTCGGCGCGCCTGCTGGCCGACGGCCCCTTCGACACCGACCGCGTCGACCGCGTCAAGCAGGACATCGAACGGCTGCTCGGCCGCGCCATCGTGCTGGAGGCGACCATCGCCGTGGTGCGCTGAGCGCGGCGCCTCAGTGGATGCCCGCGGCCTGCTGCTTGGCACGCACCCAGGCGATGATGTGGGCCGTATCCTCGCCGCCCAGTCCCGGCACCGGCGCCATGTTGCCGAAGTTCCAGTGATGCGCCTGCACGCCGCGCGCGACGGCCATGTAGAAGGCCAGGTCGGAGTGGTGCGAAGGCTCGTAGATCCGATGGATCAGCGGCGGCCCCTGGTCCGTGCCCAGCGCCTCCTCGCCGTGGCACTTGGCGCAATTGGCGGTGAACAGCTGGCGGCCGCGGATGGGATCGCCGCGGAAGCCGGGGGGCGGTATCTGGAAGTCGGTGCGCGCGGCAGCCGCCGGTGCGTTGACCATCGGTGCCGGTTTCTCGGCCGGCGGCGCAGCGGTCTGCGGCGTCTGATCGCAGCCGGCCAGCAGCGCCGCACCGATCGCGACGTGCAGTGAAAGCCTGCGGATAGGCATGGACGGATCTCCTCGGAAAGCATGCACGCCGATTCTACACGGCCGCCGCACGCTTCCACACCGTCCCTGCGGACAGCCGCGAAACCCACGCAGGCCGCTAAAGGCGAAAACCCCGCCACGGAAAACACGGAAAGCACGGACAAAACCCCGGTTAGCCACGAAACCCACGAAATCCATGAAAGGTATGAGAGGGGAAAACCGTCTCTCCGGAAACAGGGTTTACAACTCCATACCTGTCCGTGCTTTCCGTGTTTTCCGTGGCCGGGTTTTCGTCTTTAAGACGTTCGTGGATTTCGTGGGTTTCGTGGCCAACGAAGGGTTTTGTCCGTGGGTTGCGCGGCGATGAGCCGCCGCCGGATCACCGCAATTCGAGCATGAACGCCACGCGGCGGTTGCGGGCGCGGCCGGCGGCGCTGTCGTTGGCGGCGCGCGGCCGGGTGTCGGCGTAGCCGATGGCGCGCAGGCGGCCGGGGTCGATGCCGAGCGCCACGAGCCGGCGCGTGACCTCGGTGGCGCGTGCGCTGGCGAGTTCCCAGTTGGAAGGGTAGCGGGCGGTGTGGATGGGGACGTCGTCGGTGTGCCCTTCCACCGACAGTGTGAAGGTCTGCGCGCGCAGCAGCGCCGCGAGCTCGTCGAGCAGGGCGAGCCCCTCGGCCGTCAGATCCGCACTCGCCGGGGCGAACAGGATGCGGTCGCTGACGTCGAGGCGCACGGCACCGGGCTGCACTTGGATCTCGGCGCGGTCCTCGAAGCCGCCGGCGGCAAGCGCGGTGAGCACTTCGCGGGCGGCCGCGTCGGCTCTGTCCTGCGGAACCGCGTCCATGACGGCTGATTCCGTGCGGGGCGCGTCGGTGGCCGATTCCGCATCTCCCACGTGCAGCTCGGCAGTGCGGAATGGCAGCGGCGCCAGACCGGGGGCGAACCGCGTTAGCGAGACCTCCGGCCAGGGGCTGCTCGCTGTATCTGTCGCGGCATGATCGGCAGCGGACCACGCGAAGGGATCGGCACCGAAGGCGGGCAGCGCATCGACGGCGGCGGGCGACGCCGCCGGATCCGGCAGCGCCCGTTCCCGCCCGGCGCCGGAGACGCCGGTGTCCCGCCCGACCTCTTCTGCGGGCACGATGAGTTCTTCCGTCGTCCCTTCGACCGGACCGGCCGCGGGTTCCGGTACCCGCTCGACGCGCGCCGGCACCGGCGCGTCCCCGCCGCGGTCCGCCTGGCTGTGCTGATGGGCCAGCAGCAGCACGAACAGCGTCAGCAGCAGGATGAGCACGTCGACGAAACTGATCAGCCAGGCCTCCGGCTCCGCGGACGGCGCCGCATCCGTTTCCCACGGCAGCGCCGCCGCGGCCGCGGGCATGAAGTGCCGATCGGTGGGATGCGGATACGCGTTCATGCGCGGGGCGGTGCGGGCCTCAGGCCTTCACCAGTGTCAGCGGCGCTGCGGGCGCGGGTTCGGTCCGCTGTACGTCGAAGGCCTCCAGCGTCTCGCGGATGAGCAGGGGATGACGGCGCTGCTGGGTGAGCAGCATGCCCTCCATGAGCATGCTCAGATTGAGCAGGCGCTGGTGGGTGCGACGCTCCATCTTGATCGCCAGCGGCTTGAAGAACAGGTTGGCCGCGACGATGCCGTACACCGTGGTGATCATCGCGAAGGCCATGCTGCCGCCGATCTGCTCCAGACCGCTGCTGCCCAGCCCGGACAGCATGTGCACCAGCCCGAACAAGGTACCGAGCATGCCGAAGGCCGGCGCGAACACCGCCATGCTGCGCAGGATGTGCGCCTGACCCTGCTCGCGCGCGCGCAGACCGGCCATGCGCCACTGCAGCGCCTTGAGCAGATCGTCGGCCTGGCAGCCGTCGATCACCATGCGCAGTCCGGCGTGCAGGAAAGGTTCTTCGATGTGCGCGAGCTGGCGTTCGGCGGCGTGCACATTGCCGTGGCGCAGCCAGTCGGCGAAGCGCAGCAGCTGCTGCACCTCGGTCGCGCGCGACTCGCGGGTGTCGCGCAGCAGTCCGGGCACCTCGCGCAGCACGGTGCGGACCTCGGTGAGCGGGCGGCTGACGACGGTCGCCGCGAAGGTGCCGCCGACCACCATCAGCAGCCCCGGAACGTTCACGAAGGCACCGACGTGTTCCGGCGACATGACCATCATGCCGATCACGAGGGCGAAGCCTCCGAGCAGCCCGAGAACCGTCGATTGCCGCCAGCCTGCCATGTGCGCATCTCCCGCCCGATCGTCCGCCGACCGGCCGGCGGATCTCCGGGGAAGGGCAACGCAAGATCGGGGCCAGCCGGCGCGAAGCGGCGCAAGCCCGCGAAAATCCGACCTCCGGGGCGGCAGGTCCGCCGCCCGTTGCCGGCCCCGGCGGCAACGCCTTGCCGCAGCCACCGCGCCGCATCGCGCCGCGCCCCGGAAAACAGGGCCAAAACCCGTGTTGGCCACGAAATCCACGAAACCCACGAAAATCTTAAAGACGAAACCCCCGCCACGGAAAACACGGACAGGTATGGAGCTGTAAATCCTGTTTGCGGGGAGCGGTTTCCCCTCTCATACCTTGCGTGGATTTCGTGGGTTTCGTGGCTATAAAGGGATTTGTCCGTGCTTTCCGTGTTTTCCGTGGCAAAGGTTTTGGATTTCGTGGCCATCGACGGGTTTCGGCGGTCATGACCGCGCCAGGATCATGAAGTCGTACGGCTCCAGTTCGAGCGCGTGGGCGGCGACGATGGGGCGGCCGGCGACCAGGTCGACGACGCTCTTGCGCAGGCCGAGCAGACGCAGGCGCGTGCCCTCGATGGTCTGCGGCTCCTCGCTGAAGCTGGCCAGTACCAGCACGCTGTGGTCGCCGTTGGTGCGGAAGTAGCCGAAGACGCGTTCGTTGCCGGTGTCGACGATCTCGGTCTCGCCGCGGTCGAAGGCGGGGTTCTGCTGGCGGATCTGGATCAGGCGCAGCAGGTCCTGGTAGATGCGCCCCGGCACCGACTCGGGATCGCGGCGCCGCTCGGCGCGCTCCCAGTCGAAGGCGGCGCGGTGCAGCCAGCGCGTGTCGCCGATCTTGGTGGCGTCCTGCTCGTAGCCGTAGTCGTTCAGCATGCCGATCTCGTCGCCCAGATACAGCAGCGGGATGCCGCCGAGGGTGAGGATCACCCCGTGGATGAGCAGGATGCGGCGGATGGCCAGATCGACACCGGCCGCGTCGTCCCGCTCCAGCGCCTGCTCCAGCCCGGTCAGCGAGGCACAGGTACCGGAAATGCGCGCCTCACCGGTCGCCCGGTTCTCCTGGAACGGCAGACCACGGGCGAAGCTGCCGGGAAAGCGCCCGGTATAGAACTCGGTCAGGAAGCGCCGGTGCGCGGCGGGCTCCATGCCCAGGTCGCGGACGTCGTCGTCGGAGAAGGCGAAGCCGATGTCGTCGTGGCAGCGCACGTAGTTCACCCAGGCGCAGCCCTCGGGAATCGCGAAGCGCCGCTGCATGGCATGCCTGAGGATGCGCACCTTGCGCGTGGCCAGCGAGTTCCACAGCAGCGCCATGAGCTGCGGATTGTAGGACAACTGGCATTCGGTCTCGGCGATGTACCTGCCGACCTCGTCGGGGTGCACGATGGCCTCGGACTTGAACACCGTCGCCGGCGCCGCGATGCGCACCAGGGCGTTGAAGGCCTGGATGACGGTGTGCGCCTCCGGCAGGTTCTGGCAGCTGGTGCCCAGGCGCTTCCACACGAAGGCCACCGCGTCCAGGCGCAGGATCTCCACGCCCTGGTTGGCGAGGAACAGCAGCTCCTCCAGCATGCGGTTGAACACCGCCGGATTCTCGTAATTGAGATCCCACTGGTAGTTGTGGAACGTGGTCCACACCCATTTGCGGATACGGTTGCGGTAGGTGAACGAACCCGGATGCTCGTCCGGGAACACGGGGATCAGGGTGCGCTCGTACGCATCCGGCAGCGTGCGGTCGGGAAACAGCCGGTAATAGGCCTGGTATTCCGGATCGCCGGCCAGCGCGCGGCGCGCCCACGCGTGTTCGTCGGAGGTGTGGTTGAAGACGAAATCCAGGCACAGCGACATGCCCTGGCGGCGCAGCTCCGCGGCGAGCCGGGCGAGGTCGTCCAGGGTGCCGAGCCGCGGATTGAGTTCGCGGTAGCTGGACACCGCATAGCCGCCGTCGTTGTCGCCGGCCGGCACCTGGTACACCGGCATGAGGTGCAGATAGTTCACGCCCAGCTCGCGCAGATAGGGGATGCGTTCGCGCAGCCCGGCGAGATCGCCGGCGAACAGGTCGACATAGCACATCGCACCCAGCATGCGGCTGGACTGGTACCAGTGCGGATCGGCCTCGCGCAGGGCGTCCAGCGCCTTCAGCTCGGCGGAACGCGCATGCCACAGCTCGGTCGCCGAGGCGAGGATGGCCTCGAGATGGTAGAAGAAGTCGTACTGCTGGCCGTAGAGCCGGTGCAGACCGGTGAACAGCCGCGGGAAGTGCGCCTGCAGCCGCAGCACGTAGCCCTGCCAGGCATCGGCATCGACCTGCGCGGCGAAGCGCGCCTCCAGCCGCGGCAGCAGCCGCTTCAGCGAGGCGGCGGCCTGCGCCGCGTGCCAGCCGGGATCAGTCATACGGAATCCGCGAGGCGTCGATCGTCATGACGTACAGTGTATGGGATCGCAGCCGCGCTGCCCATTTTCGTCAGGCCCGGCGCTGAAATCGGACGCCGGAATGCGCGGATGGCCGCGTACAAGCCCCGGTCCGTTTGTTACACTCCGCGCATGTCGAGCGTCGTCCGGCCAGCATGAACCACCGCGAGTGCTACCGCATCCTGGCGGCCGAACCCGGCTGCAGCTGGGAGGAACTGCGTACCGCCTACCGCCGCCAGGTGCAGAAGTGGCATCCCGACCGCTATCAGCAGCGGCCGGAGCTGGCAGCCGAGGCGGAACAGCGCATGCTCAAGGTCAACGCCGCCTTCGAGCAGCTGGCCGCCCATTTCGAGCGCCACGGCGAACTCCCGCTCAAGCCGCCCCCGCCGCGGCGCGCGCGCGGGCCGGCGATGTCCGACGATGCCTATGTCCCGCGGCGCGCCCGTTCCACGGACCGCGGCCGCAGCATCGGCATCTGGCTGATGCTGCTGACCGTCGGCGCCCTCGCCTACTACGCCTCACGGCCGTCCGACGAGCCGGCGGATACGCTGGAACCGCCGGTCGCCGGCCGCGCGCCGGCGGTTCCAGCCGCGCCGCACCCGCCCAAGCGCTACGCACCGCCCTTCGGCTTCGGTGACAAGCCGGGCGACGTATTCGCGGCCCAGGGCGTGCCCCCCCGCACCGCCGGCGACATCTGGTACTACGGCGACTCGGAGGTGCCCTTCGAGCGCGGCGCCGTGGGGAAATGGTTCAGCTCG
>CAYWKV010000078.1:0-12575 GCA_964458835.1 uncultured Gammaproteobacteria bacterium
GAGCAGTATGAAAAGACCGGTCGCAGCGGCGAGGATTTCATCGTCGAGGAACAGGATCTGAAGTTCTGGGTGAACCTGGATGCCTACCTGGACACCGGCCTGTTCCTCGACCACCGCAATACCCGGCGCATGGTGCGCGAACGGGCCGCCGGCAAGCGTTTCCTCAACCTGTTCGCCTACACGGGCAGCTTCAGCGTGTACGCGGCGGCCGGCGGTGCGTCGGCATCGACCACGGTGGACATGTCCAACACCTACCAGGACTGGACCCGCCGCAACTTCGAGCTCAACGGTCTGGATCCGCAGGCGCACCGCCTGGTGCGCGCCGACGTCTTCCAGTTCCTGGAGGATGCCGGCCGCGCGCAGGCGCAGTACGACCTGATCGTGATGGACCCGCCGTCGTTCTCGAACTCCAAGCGCATGGAGGGCGTGCTGGACGTGCAGCGCGACCACGTGCCTCTGATCGAAGGCTGCCTGCGACTGCTGGCACCCGGCGGTGAACTGTTCTTCTCCAACAACCGGCGCGGCTTCCAGCTGGATGCCGACGCGCTCGCCGGCTGCGACATCCGCGACATCTCGCGCCAGACGGTGCCTGAGGACTTCTCCAACAAGAAGATCCACCAGTGCTGGATCATCCGCCATGGAGCGCAGCCATGAAGCGCGTCTTCAGCGGTGCCGACCGCCTGCTCGTCCACCACTACAGGAACATCCTGCAGACCGCGGGCATCACCAGCGAAGTGCGCAACGAGTTCCTGATGGGCGGAGCCGGCGACCTGCCGGTGTTCGACTGCTGGCCGGAACTGTGGGTGGCGGACGCCGACGCGGCCCGCGCCCGGGAACTCATCGAGGCCGAGTCGCGGGACGCCGCGCCGGTCGCGGCCGACTGGACCTGCCGGCACTGCGGCACGGCCTGCGAGCCGCAGTTCGACGCCTGCTGGCAGTGCGGGCGGCCGCGCGCGAGCTGAACGGCGACCCGCGATTCCGGGGCGGATTCGCTGGTATGATGCTTGACAGCGCATTGGCCACAGAATCCACGGAACAACACGGAAAGCATCCATTGCCAAAACCCGGCATCACCCCCCGCGGTCGGGTGTTCGGGTTTTTACAATTAGGGAACCTCTGATTAATTCATCGTACCGTCATTGCGAGCGAAGCGAAGCAATCTCCTTCGATGGCAGATCAACAGCTTGGAGATTGCCGCGTCGCTGCGCTCCTCGCAATGACGAATAAATCAGAGGTTCCTTAGCCTTTTTCCGTGTCATTCCGTGGCTTCCGTGGCCATCTTTTTTCAAGACATCGGCTCAAGTAAGTGCCATTCTGGCAAAGATGATGTTTGTCCGTATGATGCGTACCGATCGCACTCACAGGGAGGCCCCGCGTGTTCGAACTCCATCCCCGCCTTGCCGAGGACTGCATCCCGCTGAGCCGGCTGCAGCTCTGTCAGGTCCTGCTGATGAACGATGCGAGCTATCCGTGGGTGATCCTGGTCCCGGAGCGTCCCGATGTCACGGAGATCTACCAGCTCGCTCCGGATGACCGCCGGCAGCTGATGGAAGAGTCGGCCTTCGTCGCCCAGGCGCTGGCCCGGGCCTTCGCCGCCGACAAGATGAACGTCGCGAACCTCGGCAACGTGGTGCCGCAGCTGCACATCCATCACATCGTCCGCCACCGCAGCGACCCGGCCTGGCCGGCACCGGTGTGGGGCCGGCACGCGCCCCGACCCTATACGGAAGCGGAGCTGATGCGCGCCGTCGCCCTGATCGAAGAGGCCTTCGATCAGCTCCTGCAGGGCTGAGGGGCGCGCGACCATGACCGGATCCCCCGCTCCGCTGCACCGCATCGTGATCGTCGGCGGCGGCGCCGGCGGCCTGGAACTCGCCACCCGCCTCGGCCGCCGGCTCGGCCGCCGTGGCCAGGCCGAGATCACCCTGGTGGACGCCCAGCGCACCCACATCTGGAAGCCGCTGCTGCACGAGGTCGCGGCCGGCACCCTGGATTCGCACGAGGATGAACTCGAATACCTGGCCCAGGCGACGATGAGCGGCTTTCGCTTCCGCCTCGGGCGCATGGTCGGCCTGGACCGCGCGCGCAAGGAAATCCACGTCGCACCGACACTCAACGTCCGTGGCGAGGAGATCATCCCCGGACGCGTCTTCGCCTACGACACCCTGGTGATCGCCGTCGGCAGCGTGAGCAACGATTTCGGGGTACCCGGCGTGCAGGTCCACTGCCACTTTCTGGACACGACCGAGCAGGCCGAAGCCTTCCAGTCGCGGCTGCTGGAGGCCTACCTGAAGGCACACACCCAGGGCCGGCCGCTCGAGCCGGGACAGCTCGACGTGGCGATCGCCGGCGCGGGGGCGACCGGCGTCGAGCTCGCCGCGCAGCTGCACAAAGTGTCGCGGCTGCTGACCGCCTACGGTCTCGACGAGATCGCGCCGGCGCAGATCAAGATCAGCATCATCGAAGCCGCCGACCGCATCCTGCCCGGACTGCCGCCGGAGCTGTCGGAGAAGACCGCTGCAGAGCTGCGCCGTCTGAACATCCACCTCGTCACCGGCGAGCGCGTCGTCGAGGCGACGCCCGAAGGCATCAAGACGCACACCGGCCGCTTCATTCCCGCGCGCATCAAGGTGTGGGCCGCGGGCATCAAGGCGCCCGATTTCCTGAAGGATCTGGATGGGCTGGAGACCAACCGCATCCATCAGCTCCTGGTCCGGCCCAGCCTGCAGACCACCCGCGACGACGACGTCTTCGCCTTCGGCGACTGCGCGGCCTGCCCGCTGCCCGACGGCAGCGGCAACGTGCCGCCGCGCGCGCAGTCCGCGCATCAGCAGGCCACTCTGCTGTACAAGTCGTTGCGCCGGCGGCTACGCGGCGAGACACCGCTGGATTACCGCTACCGGGATTACGGTTCGCTGGTGTCGCTGGGCAGATACAGCACCGTCGGCAACCTGATGGGCAATCTCACCGGCACGGTGATGATCGAAGGCTTCCTGGCGCGACTGGTCTATCTCTCGCTGTACAAAATGCACCAGGTCGCGCTGTACGGCTGGTTCCGCACCGCCATGCTGACAGTGTCGCACCTGTTCCGCTCCAGCGTGAACCCGCAGATCAAATTGCACTGAGGACGTCGAAAACCGCGTTGGCCACGGAAAACACGGAAAGCACGGACAAAACCCGTTTTGCCACGAAATCCACGAAACCCACGAAAGGTTTAAAGACGCTAAGGCCAGCCACGGAAAACACGGAAAGCACGGACAAGTCGAGGGTTAAAACCTCATTCCGGAGAGACGGGTTTCTCCCCGCATGACTTTCGTGGATTTCGTGGGTTTCGTGGCCAAGTGTTTTTTTGCAGCCGACCCTACAGACCGGCGAGATAGTCCGGTCCGAGCTGCAGCATCTGGGTGCGGATCCAGGTGGCGCGGCCGTGGACGTAGGGCGAAGGCGCATCGACGCGGAACCGCACGGGGTTCGGCAGCACCGCGGCCAGCAGGGCGGCCTGGTGCGCATCCAGCTGTCGCGCCGGCCGGCCGAAGAAATGCGGACCCGCCGCACCGACGCCGAACACGGTGTCGCCGAACTGGGCGACGTTCAGATAGACCTCGAGGATGCGCCGCTTCGGCCAGGCGAGCTCGATCAGCACCGTGAAATAGGCCTCCAGCCCCTTGCGCACCCAGCTGTGGCCGGACCACAGGAACAGGTTCTTGGCGACCTGCTGGCTGATGGTGCTGGCGCCGCGCAGGCGGCCGCCGTCCGCGCCCTCCTGCACCGCCTCGGCGATGGCGTCGAGATCGAAACCGAAGTGCCGTGGAAAGTGCTGGTCCTCGGCCGCGACCACGGCGAGCGGCAGGGCCGGCGACACGTCCGGCCAGTCCACCCACGCGTAAACCACGCGCTGCGAAGACCCTGCCACCCACAGATCGATCTGCCGCTGGAGGATGAAGGCGGTGGTCGGCGGATCGACCCAGCGCAGCAGCAGCACCGGCAGCAGCGGACCTGCAATCGACAGCACGACAAGGCGCAAGCCCCAGACGCGCCAAGCGCTCCGCTTTCGTGCCCGGCGCCGCGTCATTCGGTCCCGAGGCCCCCACATGCGGACGCACCGCCGGCCTGGGCCGCCGGCCGGCCACGGCCATTGTCTGCAGGATCGCGCATCGTCGCCATGTTCCCAGTGGTAACTCCGGTATGCGGGGACGGCGCCGATGCCGCCCGACGGGCGCCCATTGTACGCACGGGACGGAATGCTCGCACCGGCACCGTCCGATGGGCCGGTCCCGCTCGCCCCCCGGGCATGGGCGGCGCGAGTCCTGCTACACTGCGGTCACCGTCCCTGCCGACCCACCCTTGCACAGGAGCCTACCGATGCGCACACGGATCACCGCACTGACCCTGGCCGCCACGCTGGCACTGACCACCGGCTGGACGCAGGCCGGCTGGAACCCGCTCGCCAAGGACAAGCCCGAGGACCAGAAGGTCGACAGCCGCGCAGCCGCCGAGACCATCGCCGCGTTCAAGAACAAGGATCCCGGCATCAAGGTCTTCTTCGACAAGGCCTATGGCTATGTGGTGTTTCCCACCGTGGGCAAGGGCGGCATCGGCATCGGCGGCGCCTACGGCAAGGGCGAGGTCTACGCGCGCGGCAGACGCATCGGCACCTCCAGCCTGACGCAGGTGACCATCGGCTTCCAACTCGGCGGCCAGGCCTACAGCGAGATCATTTTCTTCAAGGACAAGGCCACGCTCGATGATTTCACGTCCGGCAACTTCGAATTCAGCGCCCAGGCCTCGGCGGTGGCAGTGACCGCCGGTGCCTCAGCCGACGCGGACTACAGCAATGGCGTGGCCATCTTCACGCTCGCCAAGGGCGGCCTGATGTACGAGGCGTCGGTCGGCGGCCAGAAGTTCTCGTTCACACCGGACTGAACGGCGCACGGCGGCGATGGATCCGGACGGGCAGCCGGAGCTGCGGGCACAGATCGATGCCGTCATCGCGCGGATCCGCCATATCCAGCGGCGGATCGCCGGCAGCGGTCAGCCGGCCTCGCAGCTGGAACTGCACGAACTGCAACGCCTCGGCCAACGCTACGGCGTGCTCGCCGCCCTCCTGCGCGCGCGCCGCGGCGCGGCCGGACCCGACGCGGAGTAGGCGACCGCATCCGGCTGCGCGGCCGCTACGAATGGAACGCCAAGGGCGGCACCATCCACTGGACGCACCACGATCCGGACGGCCGGCTCGCAGGTGGCTGGATCGAGCACGCGGGCGTGGTCTATAAATAGATCTTCAGCCGCCCCGTCCATCCGGCGGCGACACACGGGGAACCGGGCATGCGCTGGCGAAACAGCCGCCGAAGCGACAACGTCGAAGATCGCCGCGGCATGCGCCTGGCCGGCCCGGCCACAGGCGGCGGCATCGGCGTGATCGTGCTGGTGCTGGTGGCCCTCTACTTCGGCGTCGACCCGGCCCTGATCCTCAACACCGTCGGCCCACCGGGGCAGATGACCACCGAACCCGCACCCATCGACCCGGCGCAGGCCGAGCTGGCGGACTTCGTCAGCGTGGTATTGGCCGATACGGAAGACACCTGGCACACCCTCTTCCGGCAGATGGGCGGCACGTACGAAGAGCCGAAGCTGGTGCTGTTCTCGGGCGCCGTGCAATCCGCTTGCGGCTTCGCGCAGGCGGCCATGGGGCCGTTCTACTGCCCGGCCGACCACAAGCTGTACATCGACCTCGCATTCTACCGCGACCTCAAGGAGCGCCATCAGGCGCCAGGGGACTTCGCGCAGGCCTATGTGATCGCCCACGAAGTCGGACATCACGTGCAGACGCTGCTCGGCATCTCCGCGCGCGTGCAGGCGATGCGCAGCCGGGTCGGCGAGGCGGAGGCGAACCAGCTTTCCGTGCGCATGGAACTGCAGGCCGACTGCTTCGCCGGTATCTGGGCGCACCATGCCGACCGCAGCCGTCAGGTGCTGGAACACGGCGACATCGAAGAGGCCCTCGATGCGGCCAGCAGCATCGGCGACGACCGGCTGCAGCACCAGGCACAGGGCTATGTCACGCCGGAGTCCTTCACCCACGGCAGTTCCGCGCAACGCGTGCGCTGGTTCAGGCGCGGCTTCGAGAACGGCGATCCGGGGCAGTGCGACACCTTCCAGGCCGCCTCGCTGTAGCCGGCGTGTGCGGCGCCGGCGTCATCCGGTTACCGCCTCCGGCGAGGCACCGCCGTGCAGGCGGCCAAGAAGGGCGGCGCCCTTGAACAGCTGCTGCGCCAGCCGTCGGCAGCGGCTGATGAGCCCGAGAGACTCCGTCATGTCGGGAATGCCGATACGGTTCAGCGCCCCGCCCTGCAGCAGCGCCGCCTTCAGGAGCTGATAGCGCTCTTCCAGGACCGCCTCCCGCCGCGCCAGCGCCTCCACCGAGAAGGCCGGCTGCTGCGGATCGATGTCGCGCAGGAACCCCGCGACGGCGGCACGGTAGTCGGCCAGCTGCCGGCCCAGCGCCGGATCCGCGAGCGGCGTGCTGCCCGGCACCGCACCGGCGATACCCTCGGCGAGGTCGACGCCGGTCAGCAGATACTGCAGCACGCGCAGCGTCTGCGGCAGCTGCTCGGCGACCTCGTGGGACAGCGACTCACGGCCGAGACGCTCGACGAAGGTGCCGATGGCCGCACCCAGATGGCGCGCCGCGCCGGCATCGCGGGCGATCTGGCGGCCCGGGCTCGATTCGGCGCTGACCGCGGCCTGCCCCATCCGCCGGGCGATGTCCGCCACCCGCAACAGCTCATGTTCGACCGCATCGACGGCCAGCGCCGGTGCCGCCGCAACGGTCCGGTCGATGAAGCGCGGCTGGCCCTCGTCTTCCTCGCCGGTGCGGAAACGCCGCTCCAGAAAGCCGGCAAGCCGCCCGGACAGGGGCCACATGACCAGGACGCCGAGCAGCTTGGAAACCGTGTGGAACAGGGCCAGCGTCACCGCCGGCGCGGCCGCGATCCCCAGCTGCTGGCCGGTGGTCTCCACGAGCCACAGCAGTATCGGCAGGACCGACAGCGCAAACACGCCGGCGACGACGTTGAACAGCACGTGTGCGGCCGCGACGCGCTTGGCGTTGGGCGTCGCGCCGATCGCCGCGAGCACGGCCGTGGACGTGGTGCCGATGTTGGCACCGATCACCATGGCGGCGGCACCGGCCAGCGGCACCATGGCGCCGCTGGCGGCCGTCAGGATCATCGCAATGGCGGCGCTCGAGGACTGTGTCAGTACCGTCAGCAGGAAGCCGGTGCCGACCAGCAGGAGCAATTGCAGCGGATCGGCGACCGACAGCTCCTGCAGCGCCATGTCCGCTGCCAGTCCGGCGAAGGCATCGCGCAGCATGTCGATGGCGACGAAGAACAGGCCAAAACCCGCCAGCGCCTCACCCAGCGCGCCACGCCGCGTGCCGCGGCCGGTCAGGCGCAGGAACATACCGATGCCGATCAGCGGCAGCGCCACGACCTCCAGCCGGAAGTCGAAACCTACGGCGGCAACCAGCCAGCTCGTCATGGTGGTGCCGACGTTGGCACCGAATACCAGGCCGAGGGCGGGCGACAGCCCCAGGATGCCGGCATTGACGAAACCGATGGTGGCGACGGTGACCGCACTGGAGGACTGCACCAGGGCGGTGACCAGCGCGCCGACCGCAATGCCGCGCGCCGGCGTGCCGGTCCAGCGATCGAGGATATTGCGCAGCTGGCGCCCGGCCGCGGTCTTCATGCCGTCGCTGATCATGCCGACCGCGAGCAGGAACAGCCCCAGGCCGCCCAGCAGCAATCCGAACATCTCGAAGTAGCCTTGCACCCCGCCCAACACCGCCGGCCCCGTCGTTCCAACCCTGATCAGGGCGAAGCATACGGTGCAGCGGGGCGGCAGACCAGTGGGACCTCGGGCGAAAAGAAATGGTGAATGCGGAACCTCGACGGGATCGCCGCGGCCGGTCACTGGGATGCGTTGCAGCCGATCGCCGGAGTTCGCTGCGCCCACCCCGACCTTGTGTGTTTACTCCGGCGGTGTCGCTACGTAGTGGAAGCAGCCACGGGAGCATACAGAGCGCAAAAACCGCCGCATCCTTGCCCTACGCGCTTTCCCGTATGTTTCCGTGGCAAATGCGGCTGTGGGCTCAACTGTCCGGAATCACGACATTGAAGCCCATGATCTGCCACAGCTGCATGCCGCCGCGGTAGTAGCGGATCTTCTGCGGCGGGTAGCCGTGCCGGAGCAACGCGCGGATGGCGCGCGGCGACTGGTCGCACCAGGGGCCGTTGCACCAGAGCACGAGCTCCTTCGCACCGCTGAAATCCCAGGGTGAGGTTTCCTGGGCATCACCGAACACGGCCGAGGCCTTCTGCACCATCGAGTCCCACATCGACGCCTCGCCGGTCGCCGGCCGCACACCCAACTGGGTCATCAGGGCCGCGAATTCCTCGGACTCCGGATCGACCTCGAACTGGGTGAACGGGATATTGATCGATCCTGGAATGGTGCCCTTCTGGTAGAACGACGCTGTGCGCGCATCGATCACGAGGCCGGTTCCGCCGTGCACGCGGATGCGCAGAAAATCGACGAGCTCGACCTCGCCGACGGTCGCGACGCCCGGCGCCACCTCCATGGGGTGTATGCAGAACGGCGGACACTGGCGCGACGTCTTGGCGTAACCGCCGGTCAGTACATTCTCCTCGTCCTGGTTGCGTTGGATGCGCAGCGTCTTGCCCTGGTGCTGAACGTCGGCGTAGGGCAGGTCTTCGGTGATCCTGACCTTGATGTCGGGCCCCGCCGCCACACCGGTGAGCGACCAGACAGACAACGACACGGCCAGAACACGACGGACAAGACGGCGATGCATAGATTGGATCCTCATAGAAGTTCGACCACCCTGCGGCGGATTTCGCTGATGCGGTTGTCCTCGTGGTAGGCGTCGAAGACCTGCTCCCGGGCAGGCTCCGAAAGCTTCTCGTAGAGCATGTGGGTACCGCGGTAATGGACCAGAACCGCCTCGAACTGTTCGCGGCTGAGACCTGCCGGCACTTCTGCGCGGCCCGGCGCATCCGGCACAGTATCGGAAGCGGCCGGCCCCGGTCCCGTGGCCCGCACCTCGGCATCCAGGCGTTCGGCATCGGCGAGCATCTCGAGCCTGTCGGCCTCGGCCTCCAGGGCGTCGAGATAGGACAGATCTCCGGCAGCCGCGGCAGGCTGCAGGTACGTGAAGATCAGCAGGGTGCCGACCAGTCGTACCCACCCACGTACCCGATGATCCGCAGCCGGCATCCTCATTGTCCCCATCACCGCACCCTCGCAAAAACATTCCGCTGTCTACTGGCAGGAGCCCCCGCCCGTCACCGGCCCCCAGCGCGCGGGTCGGCGTTTTCACCGACCACCTGACACCTTTCGGCTGCCGTGAATGCGTCTGTTGGATGATCTGCCTGGGACGACGATAATTATCAATTGCAATCCCGGTGAGCGGGCGTTATCTGGCCCGGATGGGCCATACCCGCGTCGTTCGGTGCCCGAGCCGGGCGGCCCGGCAGACCCGATCCGTTCGTGATGGGGTAACGCTCAGTGCTCGCGGGTGGCGAAGAAACGCACTTCAGGGTAGCGCTCCATGGCCATGTCGAGATTGACACGGGTCGGCGCGATGTAGACCAGATCGCCGCCCTGATCGATGGCGAGATTCTCGTAGGCCTTCTCGCGGAAGCGCTGCATGGCCTTGGGGTCGTCACACTCGACCCAGCGTGCCGTGGCGACGGCGACGCTCTCGAAGCTGCATTCGACGTTGTACTCACCACGCAGACGGTGCGCGACCACGTCGAACTGCAGGATGCCGACCGCGCCGAGGATCAGATCGTTGTTCTTGAGCGGCCTGAACAGCTGGGTGGCACCTTCCTCGCACAACTGCTCCAGGCCCTTCTGCAGCGCCTTCATGCGCAGCGGGTCGCGCAGGATGACACGCCGGAAAAGTTCCGGCGCGAAGTTGGGGATGCCGGTGTACTTGAGATCCTCGCCCTGGGTGAAGGTATCGCCGATGCGGATGGTGCCGTGGTTGTGCAGGCCGATGATGTCACCCGGCCAGGCCTCCTCGACGTGGCCGCGCTCGGAGGCCAGGAAGGTCAGCGCACTGGCGATCTGCACGTCGCGGCCGATGCGCACGTGGCGCACCCGCATGCCCTTCTGATAATGCCCGGAGCATACGCGCAGGAAGGCGATGCGATCGCGGTGCTGCGGATCCATGTTCGCCTGGATCTTGAACACGAAACCGGTGAACTTCGGTTCGGTCGGCTCCACGGCACGCGTGACCGTCACCCGCGGCAGCGGCGCCGGCGCGTACTGGACGAAATAATCCAGCAGTTCCTGCACCCCGAAATTGTTGATCGCCGAACCGAAGAACACCGGTGTCTGGGTACCGGTGAGATAGGCCTGCACATCGAAGGCGTGGCTGGCGCCACGCACCAGTTCGATTTCCTCGCGCAGGGCCGCGGCCTGGCCGTCGAGCACCTCGTCGAGCAGCGGGTTGTCCAGCCCCTTGATGAGCGTGATGTCCTGCCGCACGCTGCCCTTGCCGGGCGTATACAGATGCACGCTGTCGTCGATCAGGTGATAGACGCCCTTGAAGCGCTTGCCCATGCCGATCGGCCAGGTGACAGGCGCACACTGGATCTTCAACACCGACTCGACCTCGTCGAGCAGATCGACGGGCTCCCGCCCCTCGCGGTCGAGCTTGTTGATGAAGGTCATGATCGGCGTGTCGCGCAGCCGGCAGACCTCCATCAGCTTGATGGTGCGGTCCTCCACGCCCTTGGCGACGTCGATGACCATCAGCGCCGAGTCCACCGCCGTCAGGGTACGGTAGGTGTCTTCCGAGAAATCCTCGTGGCCGGGCGTGTCCAGCAGATTGACCATGCAATCCCGGTAGGGGAACTGCATCACCGACGAGGTCACCGAGATGCCACGCTGCTTCTCCAGGTCCATCCAGTCCGAGGTCGCATGGCGCGCGGCCTTGCGGCCCTTGACCGTGCCGGCGAGCTGGATCGCACCGCCGAACAGCAGCAGCTTCTCCGTCAGCGTGGTCTTGCCGGCGTCGGGATGGGAAATGATGGCGAAGGTGCGGCGGCGGGCCGCTTCACGGGTCAGATCGGACATGGGGATACACAGCTCGGGAATGCCGCGGGATTGTACCGGATAGCGCGTCTCCGCGCGACGGGGGCGCTACGAGAACGCATCGCAGGCAAGCCGGCCACGGAATCGACAAGTCAGCCACGGAACCCGTGGAACGACACGGGAAAAAGGCTCATTGCGTTAACGTCGGCGAGCCAGGCCGCCGGGTGACGGCTCCGAATTTACATATTGAATTCTTTCCGTGTTGTTCCGTGGATTCCGTGGCCAAGAAGGGTTTTCCAGACTCACCCCGGCCTGATCCATGTCCCTTCCATGTTTTCGGTGGCACCCCGGTTCGCCGCTCACAGGCTCAGCGCGAAAATCAGCGCGTCCTCGCGCCCGTGCTCGGCCGGATAGTAGTTCTTGCGCGAACCGACCTCGTTGAAACCCATCTTCCGATAGAGGTGCAGGGCGGCGAGATTCGACGGCCGCACCTCCAGCAGCAGGGTGTCGGCGCCGTGGCGACGGGCCAGGGCGATGAGCTGGGTGAGCATCCGGCGCCCGAGACCGTTGCCCTGCGCTTCGGGCCGCACACAGAGGTTCAGCACGTGGGCCTCGCCCGCGGCGACGCTCATGACGCCGTAAGCCTGGATCACACCGTCCTGCTCGTACAGCCAGCAGTTGTAGCCGACCCGCAGGCAGTCGCGCAGGATGCCGATCGTCCAGGGATAAGGGTAGGCGCGACGCTCGATCTCCATGATTGCGGGGAGATCGGCCTCGGCCATGGGGCGGAACTTGCCGCCCGCCGACATCAGGATGGCGCTCATTGCCCGCCTCCAACCACGTCACCGTCGCGGAAGACGCGCACCGCCAACTGCAGATCCTCCCAGGCCTTGCGCTTGTCGGCCGGCGTGCGCAGCAGATAGGCCGGGTGGTAGGTGACGATCAGGGGGATGCGCTGCGGTCCGTAGTGGTGGATGCGCCCGCGCAGCCGCGCCAGCGGCAGATCGGTCTTGAGCAGATTCTGGGCCGCGATGCGTCCGACCGCCAGGATGAGGCGCGGCCGGATCAGGGCAATCTGGCGCTGCAGATAGGGCTCGCAGGCCGCGACCTCGCCGGCCTGCGGATCGCGGTTGTCGGGTGGACGGCACTTGAGGATGTTGGCGATATAGGCCGTCGTCCGATCGAGCCCGATCGCCGCCAGCATGTTGTCGAGCAGCTGCCCGGCCCGGCCGACGAAGGGCTCGCCGCGCCGGTCCTCCTCGGCACCCGGCGCCTCGCCGATGATCAGCCAGTCGGCCTCGCGGTGGCCGACGCCGAACACCGTCTGGGTGCGGGTACGGTGCAGCTCGCAGCGGGGGCAGGCGGCGACCTCGGCCTGCAGCGCCACCCAGGCGTCCCCCGGCGGCGTGGCGTCCGGCGCCGCCACCCCGACGGCGGCCGCCGGGGGA
>CAYWKV010000079.1:0-4846 GCA_964458835.1 uncultured Gammaproteobacteria bacterium
GGGTTCGGCGGTGGAGGCGCATCGGGACGGTGGTGAACCTGCGACGCATGCTGAGACATCTCCTGCCGCCGCCCTGGCTGCTGCGGCGGCGCGCCTTCGATGCGCGGGCCCTGCAGGCGCTCGAGACGGCCATCGCCGACGCCGAACGCGGCCACCGCGGCGAGATCCGCTTCGCCGTCGAGGCCACCCTCGGCCCGCGCGCCCTGCTGCGCGGCCAGCCGGCGCGCGAACGCGCCCTCGAGGTATTCTCCGAGCTGCGCGTCTGGGACACCGCCGAGGACAACGGTGTGCTGATCTATGTGCTGCTCGCCGACCACGACGTGGAGATCGTCGCGGACCGCGGCGTCGCCGCCCGCGTCGACACCGCGGAATGGGCGGTGATCTGCCGCGACATGGAGGCGTGCTTCAAGGCAGGCCGGTACGCAGACGGCGCCCGCGCCGGCATCCGGCGCGTCGGCACCCTGCTCGCGCGGCACTATCCGGGCGCAGACCGCGCCGGCAACGAACTGCCGGACCGGCCGCACGTGCGGTAGGCCGCAGCGGGTCCGAAGGACGGCCGGCGCCCTGATACGCCCGCGTGCGTGTCAGGCGGCGTGCAGTGCGCCGGATCGGTGCGATACCGCGACGCCACCTCATTCCGGGAGCGTGTACCGTGCGTTGATCAACTCGCGGATCATCTGCCGGGTCTGCCAGGGCGCCAGATCGTGGCGGCGTTCGATCCGCCCGATCTCCTCCGCCAGATGTGCATCCCGGATCGCATCGCGGCACCAGCGGGAATAGTCGCCGCGACGCAGATGGAACATCCAGGTCTCTTCGTCGATGCCCTGCGCGATCAGCGAGAACATGGCGAGGTTCTGCGCCTTGAGGTTGGTCCTGCCGTCGGGCCCACGGAAATAGAAACTGTGCCAGCGCAGATCGCCTTCCGCGTACTTGCGGTGATGGCGGATGCGCTCGGCGCGCCCGGGCTGCGGCCGCATCGGGAACGGCGCCTGCCCGGCCCGCGCGAACCAGACGACCACCTGTCCGGGCTGATGGGCCAGCGCCTCCGGCCAGTCCAGGGGCCGCCGCGCGGCGCGGGCGAAAGCGTCCAGGGTCCGGTCGGGCGCCTGTCCGATCGCGATCGCGACGTCGATGGCGTCGAGCATCGCGGGCGTGATGCGCTCCGGGTGCACGGTGACCAGCAGGGTCTCCCCCAGCTGCCGCGGCAGCGCCGACGCCGCCGGCCCCCAGCCGTCCGGCAGCATATGGTGCGCCTCGTCCAGAACCAGCCAGTGCGGCCGGCCGGTGCGCGCCCGCAGCGCATGCAGATTCGGCAGCAGCTGGGCAAGAAACGCCGAACGGTCCTCCAGCGGCATACCGAGCAGATTGATGCTCAGGTTCACCGTGGGATCCTCCAGGATCGACATGATCTCGCTGACGGTCGGGGCGCGCCATTGATTGCCCAGGGCGACGACATCCTGCAGCGTACCGTAGTCGCCCTCCGGGTCGACGATGCAGACCTGGTAGTCCTTTTCGATCAGGCGCTCGATGATGCTGGCCGCCAGCGTGGATTTGCCGCTGCCGGACGGCCCCGCGACCAGGATGTTGCACCCGTAGGGCGCGATCAGGACGTGGTCGCCGTCCGGGCGGCTGCCGAGCAGGATCCGGTTGCGGTCGATCGTGTCCTGCAGCCAGTCGAGGTCGTTGGCGATCAGCTCGTCGATCAGCTCGCGCACGCCGTGGCCATTCTCGCCCGCCGTGACGAACGCGACGTTCTCTTTCAGCGACGGGACGGCGTTGGCCACGGCCACCGAACATTCGCAGCAGGCCAGGAAGGAATGGTCGTTCTCGGCGTCGCCCACGCCCACCGCCTCATGGCGCGACAGGCCCAGTTTGCGCAGGGCGTAGGCGAGCCCGCTGGCCTTGTTGATGCCGGCCGGCAGCACCATGACCGCGCCGCGATTGCCGATCACCTGGGCCTCGAGCCCCAGCTCCCACACCACGTCCTGCACCGTCGAGCGATGGGGCGCGAGCGTCGCCACGATCACCTGGCCGATCTCCAGCGGCATGACCTCACGCGCGCGCAGCGCCCGCAGCAGGGCCTTCGGGGGCGGATTCCCGAGCACGGTCTCCTCGCGGCTGGCGGGGTCGTAGACCAGGGCGCCGTTCTCGGCGACGATGAGGTCGAACAGCCGCGGACAGTCGCAGACCGCCAGCAGATCGTCCAGTCGCCGGCCGGTGACCAGGATGGTCCGCCGTCCGGAGCTTTGCAGCCGTTCGAGCGCTTTCGCCGTTTCCTCGGCAATACGGTCGTGGGTCGCGAGGGTACCGTCGTAGTCGGCGACCAGCGTCAGATAACGCATGGCATCGGCTCCTCCTGGGCGCCGCTGTCAGACGCGGCACCTTTCAGTCTGGCACTCCGAACCGGTGTTGTCGCCAAGCCGGCGGCCAGCGTGACAGGGGGACGGCATCAAGGCACCTGATCACTGCTGCCCCATAAGCCCAAAAACCGGATTTGCCACGGAAGCACACGGACAACACTGAACCTATTGATCTTTACCAAACCGGTCGACCTGGCTCGGTAGGCGCGGGCTGAAGGTGAGGCGCTTGCGGCGAGAAGCCGCCCTGGGGCACCGGTCTGTCCACTGTCCGTTCGCGGGCACAGCCCGCTCCTACAGGTGTCAACCGGTTAGGTCATGCTCAATGGAAAAAGCAGTTCCCCACGAAGGACACAAAGAGCACCCGGGTAGAGACAGACACGTCGGCTTGCGCAGTGCTTCACCCGGAAGGTGAAGCACCGAAACAAAGCAACTCTTGGAGTTTCTTTGTGCCCTTCGCGTCCTTTGTGGCGAGAATGAGTTTTTAAGGAACCCCTGATTAATTCGTCATACCGTCATTGCGAGCGAAGCGAAGCAATCTCCCTCTACGGTAGATCAACAGCTTGGAGATTATGCGCTGCGCTACCCTAATCCGCCGGCTGCGTCAGCAGCGCGCCGAGCATCCGCTGGTACTGCTGCGTCAGCCGTTCCCGGTCGAGGTCCGGATTGCGCACGACGCGGATCTGCAGGCCTTCGAACATCGCGGCGATGGCGTCCACCATGGCCATGATGACCTCCTCGCCGTCCTCGTGGCCGGAGGCCCGGCGCACGCTGCGGAGGGTGTCCGCCAGGCCCGCACGGCAACGGCCGTCGGCGCTGCGCACGATGGCGGCGATGTGCGGATTGCGCGCCGCCTCGGCGGCGATCTCCAGCCGCAGCGCTGCCGTGTCGGGGTCAAGCTGCTCCGCGACGCCCTCGGCGACGCGCGCGATCATGGCATCCTGCACGTCGCGCGCGGAACGCAGCTCGGCGATCAGTGTCAGAACCCGCGCCAGGTCCCAGGCGACGATCTCCGCGATGATCGCCTCCTTGTTCTCGAAGTAGTGATAGATGTGCCCCGGACTCATGCCGGCGGCCTTGGAGATCCGGGCGATGCTGGTGCCGTGGAAGCCGTGGCGGCGGAAGCACGCGGCCGCCGCGGCGCGGATCTGCTCGCGGCGCGCCGCGGCCCGTGGATTGTCGCCCGGGGCGACGGGATGGGGTGACATGGCAGCACGCTCCGTTCCGAGGCGGATGCGCCCGCCCCGAAAAAATCAAACAGTGGCAAAAGGCTAGCATAGAATGAACGTTTATTCTAGAATGCCGTATCGAGCCTGTGCGAGGTGGCGGGGGTGTATCCCGTGGCTGCCCGCCGGTATTTCCGACAACGAGAGGTCATCCATGCAGGTCATCCTTTTGCGTCGCGCCAGGGCGTTGGTCAGCCTCGCCGGCATCGT
This sequence comes from uncultured Gammaproteobacteria bacterium, assembly GCA_964458835.1. Lineage (GTDB taxonomy): Bacteria > Pseudomonadota > Gammaproteobacteria > Thiohalobacterales > Thiohalobacteraceae > JAHJQQ01. The sequence goes on from CAYWKV010000079.1 coordinate 3,794, forward strand.
TCTCCTGGCCGCCTGCGGCGAGCAGGCGGGCGCACCGGGCGGGCCCGGCGCCCAGGCCGCGCCGGCCGTCACGGTGCTCACGGTCCAGACCGGGCGCGTCGCGCGCGAGACGGAACTGCCGGGCCGCACCACGCCGTTCCTGATCGCCGAGGTGCGGCCGCAGGTGACCGGCATCGTCCTCGAGCGGGCCTTCGAGGAAGGCAGCGCGGTACAGGCCGAGCAGCTCCTCTACCGCATCGATCCGGCACCCTATCGCGCCGCCTACGACAGCGCCAAGGCCGAGCTGGCCCGTGCCGAGGCCAATCTCTACGCCGCGCGGCTCACCGCCGACCGCTATGCCGAACTGGTGAAAACCAATGCCGTCAGCCAGCAGGCCAACGACGAGGCGGTCGCCGCGCTGCGTCAGGCGCAGGCTGCGGTCGCCGCCGCCCGGGCCGCGCTGGACAAGGCGAAGATCGATCTCGATTACACCGAAGTGAAAGCCCCCATCGCCGGGCGCATCGGCCGCTCCGCCGTGACGCCGGGCGCGCTGGTCACGGCCAACCAGGCCGGCACCCTCGCCGTCGTGCAGCAGCTGGACCCCATCTATGTCGACCTCACCCAGTCCAGCGCCGAACGGCTGGCACTGCAGCGCGATCTGGACGCGGGCCGGCTGCAACGCGCCGCCGACGATACCGTGCCGGTGCGGCTGATCCTCGAAGACGGCAGCGAATATGGCACGCCGGGCAAGCTGGAATTCTCCGAGGTCTCGGTGGACCAGACCACGGGCAGCGTGACCCTGCGCGCGGTCTTCCCCAACCCCGAGGAACGGCTGCTGCCGGGCATGTACGTGCGCGCGCGCCTGGCGCAGGGCGTGCAGGACGACGCCATCCTGGTGCCGCACGCGGCGGTCACGCACGATCCGCGAGGCCAGGCCGTGGTGATGGTGGTCGGTGCCGAGGACAAGGTCGAGGCGCGCACCGTACAGACAGCGCAGTCGCGCGGCGACCAGTGGGTGGTGACGGACGGTCTCGCCGCCGGCGAGCGCATAGTCGTCGAGGGCCTGCAGCGCGT
>CAYWKV010000079.1:4946-12510 GCA_964458835.1 uncultured Gammaproteobacteria bacterium
TTCGCCTGGGTCATCGCCATCGTCATCATGCTCGCCGGCGGCTTGTCGATCCTGACGCTGCCGGTGGCACAGTATCCGTCCATCGCGCCGCCGACCATCGCCATCAACGCCACCTATCCTGGCGCGTCGGCGAAGACGGTACAGGACTCCGTCACGCAGATCATCGAGCAGAAGATGACCGGCCTCGACGGCCTGCTCTACATGAGCTCGTCGTCGGACTCCTACGGCCGTGCGACGATCACCCTGACCTTCGATGCCGGCACCGATCCCGACATCGCCCAGGTGCAGACCCAGAACAAGCTGCAGCTCGCCCTCCCCCTGCTGCCGATGGCCGTCCAGCAGCAGGGCGTGCAGGTGGCGAAGTCGGCGCGCAACTTCCTCATGGTGGTCGCCTTCGTATCCGAGGACGGCAGCCTCAGCCGCAACGATCTGGCCGACTTCCTGGTCGCCACGGTGCAGGAACCGCTGTCGCGCGTCACCGGCGTCGGCGAGGTGCAGGTGTTCGGCTCGCAGTACGCCATGCGTATCTGGCTGGATCCGGACAAGCTGCTGCAGTACGGGCTCATACCGGGCGACGTGCAGGACGCTATCCGCGCGCAGAACGATCAGGTCTCGGCCGGTCAGCTCGGCGGCACGCCGGCGGTGAAAGGCCAGGGCTTCACGGCCTCCATCACCGCACAGAACCGCCTCGAGACCGTCGAGCAGTTCGAGCAGATCCTGCTGCGCAGTTCCACGCAGGGCGGCGAGGTGCGCTTGAAGGACGTCGCGCGCATCGAAATCGGCGCCGAGAACTATGGCTTCGTCGGCCGCTTCAAGGGCCAGCCCGCGTCCGGTGTCGGCATCAAGCTCGCGGCCGGCGCCAACGCGCTCGACACCGCCGACGCGGTGCGCGCGAAAATCGACCAGATGAAGCCTTATTTCCCCACCAGCGTGCAGGCCGTGGTGCCCTACGACACCACGCCGTTCGTGCGGCTGTCCATCCTGGGCGTGGTGCAGACGCTGATCGAAGCGGTCATCCTGGTGTTCCTGGTGATGTACCTGTTCCTGCAGAACATCCGCGCCACCATCATTCCCACCATCGCCGTGCCGGTGGTGCTGCTCGGCACCTTCGGCGTGATGGCGGCGTTCGGCTTCTCGATCAACACGCTGACCATGTTCGGCCTGGTGCTCGCCATCGGCCTGCTGGTCGATGACGCCATCGTCGTGGTCGAGAACGTCGAGCGCATCATGACCGAGGAAGGACTGTCACCGAAGTCCGCAACCAAGAAATCCATGACCCAGATCACCGGCGCCCTGATCGGCATCGGCCTGGTGCTGTCGGCGGTGTTCGTGCCCATGGCCTTTTTCGGCGGCTCCACCGGCGTCATCTACCGGCAGTTCTCCATCACCATCGTATCGGCGATGGCGCTGTCGGTACTGGTGGCCATCATCTTCACCCCGGCGTTGTGCGCGACCATACTGAAACCGATCCGGAAGGGCCATGAACACGGTGAAGGCAGCTGGTTCAGTGGCTTCTTCCACTGGTTCAACGGCATGTTCGACCGCAACCGCGATCGCTACGAATCCGCCGTCGGAAAAATGCTGCAGCGCAGCCTGCGCTTCCTGGCCATCTACGTCGCTATCATCGGCGTGCTGGCGCTGCTGTTCATGCGCATGCCGACCGCGTTCCTGCCCGAGGAGGACCAGGGCCTGATGTTCACGCAGGTCGTGCTGCCCCCCGGCGCGACCCAGGAACGCACGGTGGAGGTTCTGAAGAAGGTCGAGCACCACTTCCTGGAGACCGAAAAGGACAGCGTGAACGCGCTGTTCACCATCGCCGGTTTCAGCTTTGGCGGCACCGGCCAGAACATGGGCCTGGGCTTCATCAACATGAAGGACTGGAGCGAACGCGCGGAGCCGGAGCAGGAGATCCACGCCGTCGCGGCGCGGGCGATGGGCGCTTTCCAGCAGATCAAGGAGGCGATGGTGTTCGCCTTCGTGCCGCCGGCAGTGATCGAGCTGGGCACGTCCAGCGGCTTCAACGTGCAGCTGCAGGACCGCGCCGGCCTCGGCCACGACGCACTGATCGCCGCCCGCAACCAGTTCCTCGGCCTGGCGGCGCAGGACGCGCGCCTGGTCGGCGTGCGCCCCAACGGCCAGGACGACGTCGCCGAATACCAGCTGCAGATCGACTACGCCAAGGCCGGCGCGCTCGGCGTGGCGGTGGAAGACATCAATACGACGCTGAACACGGCCTGGGGCAGCACCTACGTCAACGACTTCATCGACCGCGGCCGCATCAAGAAGGTCTACCTGCAGGCCGAGGCCGAGGCGCGCATGACACCGGAGGACCTCGCGAAATGGTACGTGCGCAACGACCGCGACGAGATGGTGCCGCTGTCGGCGTTCACCACCGCGCGCTGGACCTACGGCTCGCCGCGCCTGGAGCGCTTCAACGGCCAGCCCTCGATCGAACTGCTCGGCCAGGCCGCGCCCGGCCTGTCCTCGGGCGACGCCATGGCCGCCGTCGAGGAGATCATGGCACAGTTGCCGCCCGGCATCGGCTACGAATGGACCGGCACCTCCTTCGAAGAGCGTCGTTCCGGCGCGCAGGCACCGGCACTGTACGCGCTGTCACTGCTGGTGGTGTTCCTGTGCCTGGCCGCGCTGTACGAAAGCTGGTCGGTGCCGTTCGCGGTGATCCTGGTGGTGCCGCTGGGCGTGCTCGGCGCGGTGCTGTTCGCCAGCGGCCGCGGGCTGTCGAATGACGTCTACTTCCAGGTCGCCCTGTTGGCCACCATCGGCCTGACTTCGAAGAACGCCATCCTGATCATCGAATTCGCCAAGGCGCAGATGGAAAAAGAAGGCAAGGAACTGGTCACCGCGACCCTCGAAGCGGTGCGCATGCGCCTGCGGCCGATCCTCATGACCTCGCTCGCCTTCGGCTTCGGGGTGCTGCCGCTGGCCATTGCCAGCGGCGCGGGTTCGGGCGCACAGAACGCGGTCGGCACCGGCGTACTCGGCGGCACCATCGCCGGCACGGTGCTGGGGATCTTCTTCATCCCGCTGTTCTACGCGGTGATCAAGCGCATCTTCAAGGACAGGCCGCCCGAGCCGTAGCGCGTGGACAACCGGCAGGTGCTGCCAGGCGACTGGGCGCCCGCTTCTCCCATTGCCATCGAAGCCCCGCAGCGCGGGGCTTCATCGTTCTGGCGGCGATGGCGACGGCAAAATACGGGCAAGGCCTGTTGGCCACGAAATCCACGAAACCCACTAAAGATTTTTATTCTGAAAAATCTTTTCAGCCACGGAAGCACACGGAAGCACACGGAATGTAAAACCCGCCGCATCCATGCCTTGGGTGTCTTCCGTGTACTTCCGTGTGTTTCCGTGGCGAATGAAGTTCTTTATCCCGAAAACAATTTAGTGGGTTTCGTGGATTTCGTGGCCAACGAGGTTGCGTGCTCCGTGTGTTTCCGTGGCGGAGATAGGTTGTCTGGGCTGCGCCACGCGCTCAGCGTATATACGCCTCTGTCGAGTAGCGGCGCATCATGCGATGGCTGTTGAAGAAGGCGGCGTTCTTGGCGATCGCGCCCTTCATGACGGTGATCCAGCCCGGCCGATTGCGGTGATAGAGCGGCAGTACCGTCTCCCCGAGCTTGCGGTACAGCGAGTCCGCGTCGCGGTCATTGTCGCTCGGCTGGGCGTTGCCCACCGCCCAGCCGGTGACACCCTCGATGCAGCCCTCGATCCACCAGCCGTCCAGCACGCTGAGGTTGAGCACGCCGTTGAAGGCGGCCTTCATGCCGCTGGTGCCCGAGGCCTCCAGCGGCCGCAGCGGCGTATTCAGCCAGACGTCGACGCCGGCCACCAGGCACTTCGCCAGATCGAGGTCGTAGCCGGGCAGGAACACCATCGGTATCACGCCGCTCAGCGCGCGGGCGTAGGCGTGCAGCCGCTCGATCAGTTGTTTGCCACCCTCGTCGCGCGGATGCGCCTTGCCGGCGACCACGATCTGGAACGGCTGCTCGCGGGCGATGGCGCGCAGGCGGTCGAGGTCGGTGAACAGCAGATCGGGGCGCTTGTAGGCGGTCATGCGCCGCGCGAACCCCATGATCGGCAGCCCCGGCGCCAGGGCGAGACCGGTCGCGGCCCGGACGCGGTCGATCAGTACCTCCTTGCTGCGCAGATGCGCATCCCAGACGTCCGCGTCGGACAGACAGCAGTCGGCCCGCATCAGCAGCTCCGGCTCGTGGCACCAGCCGCTCAGATGGGTGTCGTAGAGCGCGCGGAACGGCGCGCTCGTCCAGGTGAAGGGATGCACGCCGTTGGTGACGGCGTGCACGCGATAGCCCGGGAACATCCGTCGCGACACCTCCGCATGGCTCTTGGCGACGCCATTCACGTACTCGCTGAGATTGAGCGCCAGCTGCGTCATGTTGAGTGCGCCGTCCCCGCCCAGGCGCTTGAGCGTGCCGAAATCCAGCAGCGGGCCGGCGATCTGCTGCACGAGCTCGTAGGCGAAGCGGTCGTGCCCCGCCTCCACCGGCGTGTGGGTGGTGAAGTTGCACAGCTCGCGCACCCTGGGCAGATCGTAGGGCGACTCGCCGGGCTGCAGCTCTTCGGGGGAACGGGCATAGCGCCGCAGCAGCTCCAGCGCCAGCAACGCGGAATGCCCTTCGTTCATGTGGTACTGCAGGATCTGGAAGCCGAGCGCCTGCAGCAGACGCACGCCACCGATGCCCAGCACCATCTCCTGCCTGAGCCGGTAGGCGGCATCGCCGCCGTAGAGGCGGTCGGTGATGTCACGATCCTCGGGCACGTTCTCCTCGAGATCCGTATCCAGCAGGATCACCGGCTGCCGCCCGCCCATGTGCCCCTGCAGGATGTACTGCCAGCCGGTCACCCAGACGCGGCGCCCGCCGATCTCCAGCGCGACCTTGGCATCCAGGGGCTGGGCCCAGTCCGGCACCGGCCAGGGATCGGGCTCCTCCGACTGCCGTCCCCGGTCGTCGAGGCGCTGGCGGAAATAGCCCTCGCGGCTGATCAGGGTCACGGCCACCATCGGCAGTTCGAGATCGGCCGCCGAGTGCAGCGTATCGCCCGCCAGCACGCCGAGGCCGCCGCTGTAGGTGTGCATCTCGCCGCGCAGCGCGATCTCCATGCTGAAGTAGGCGATGCGCGGTTCGTGGGTGAATTCGTCCAGCACGGCGTGCGCTCCTGCGGGAGCCGCCAACCGAGCGGGCTCCGCTTTCATTTCCATTGGGTCGTCAATGAAAATGTAGTGCAGGACGTTCCGGATTGCCGCCGGCGGTTTGCCGGCAATGGCGTTGCGGGACGGAACAACGAAACAGGGCCGCATGGCGCGGCCCGCGCTACGACTGGACTGAATATGGCGCCCCCTAGGGACGTCGAACTCCTGTCGCCACCGTGAAAAGGTGGTGTCCTATTGATCTTTACCTAACCGTTTGACATGGCTCTGTAGGAGCGGGCTGAAGGTGAGGCGCTTGCGCCGAGAAGCCGCCCTGGGGCGCTGCCCGCGAACGGGTATATCACCATCCGTTCGCGGGCAGAGCCCGCTCCTACAGGTGTCAACCTGTTAGGTAATGCTCAATAATCCCGAAAACAGTTTGGTGGATTTCGTGGCCAACAAGGCGCGGTCGTCATGGACGCCCCCAGATCCGTCCGTTTCACGGTAGTGGTCGGATGACCCGTCGCCAGCGGGCATGGCCATCGACCCGGGTGCGATCAGTCACCGCAACTGACTGTCCTTACTGGCGCTGCGATTGAAGCCGGTAAACGTCGTCTGTTTCTCTTCCAGTTCCGACTGGCAGCCGACGCAGAGACGCACACCGGGGATCGCCTGGCGACGTGCCTCTGGGATAATCGCCCCACATTCCTCACAGTGGCCCAGGCCCTCACCGCGCGGCAAACGCCCGCGGGCCTGCTTCACACCGTCCTCGACAGTGGCGTCTATTTGATCCTGCACGGCCCCATCATGGGCCCAACCGACGGCCATAACCCGCTCCTGCTCGAAACCCTGCTCTGTGCCGCACACGTGGCTCGCTACCTTCTCTATGACACCAACGTACCAGAATCACCTCCCATCAGGCCAGCATGCGGCATGGCGACATAACCGCTTCACGCCCGTGCTTACCCGCCCCGTTCGCAGGCCGGCAGAGCGGCACCCGCCGTAGCGGATTATCGGGGCCAACCTCCTGTAAATTGCGCGAAATCGACAATGCCCGGGAAGTTGTGATTAATTCACGCCGACAGCGAGAAACTGACGATGCATTGCACAGATCACCCCGAATTCAGGAGGGATCCGAAATGAGCGAAGAACACCGTGACGATTGGAATCCGCGGGACGCATCGATCCTGGCGGACCAGCGGCGAGAGTATGACCAGATGCGGGAGCGCTGCCCGGTGGCGTATAGCGAATTCATGGGCTGGTCGTTATTCCGGCATGAGGATATCACCGGCGTCCTGGCTGATTCAGATACGTACAGCAATGCATCACGCTATCTGGCCATCCCGAACGGGATGGACCCTCCCGTTCACGGCCGTTACCGCACGGCGCTCGAACCTCACTTCACCGAGGCGCAGATGGCGAAGATCGAGCCATCCGCCCGCGCGATCGCCGTGGACCTTCTGGGGCCACTACGCTCCGGCGATGAAACGGAATTCATGGGTGTCTTTGCCATGCCCTTCGTAATGAAGACACTGTGCAGCGTACTCGGCTGGCCCGAACGGCACTGGGAATGTCTGGGTGGTTGGACACATGGCAGTCGGCAAGCAGCCTTCAGCAGGGACTCCGCGGCCGGCAAGGCCCTGGCCAGTCTTTTCTCGGAGCATGTCAAGATCAACCTGGCTGCGCACCGCGCCGCCCCGAATGACGAGGCCGATGCCACGGACCGGCTGTTGAGGACCCAGGTCGATGGTGTGCCGCTTGACGATGATCAGATTGTCAGTGTCCTGCGTAACTGGGCCGCCGGACACGGTACCGTCGCAGCCGCATTGGGCAACGTGGTCCTGCATCTTGCCCGGGACCACGAACTGCAGGATCGGCTGCGGCGTGATCCATCACTCATTCCTGCCGCCATCGAGGAGATCCTGCGGGTGGACGGCCCGCTGGTTGCCAACCGACGCACTACGACGCAGGAGGTGGAGATTCAGGGCCGGGTCATTCCAAAGGGAGGGACACTGTCATTGATGTGGATCGCCGCCAATCGTGATCCACGCACCTTCGAAGATGCACATGTCGTCAAGATCGAGCGGAATACCGACTCCAGTATGGTCTGGGGCCAAGGTATCCACGTCTGTATGGGCGCCTCCTTGGCCAGACTCGAAATGCGCGTGGCGATCGAGGAACTGCTCTCGCGGACGAAACGCTTTGCTTTCGCTGCCGATGCCCCGCATCGAACCGCTTATCCCAGCAACGGCCTTGCTGTGCTCCCCTTGCAGGTCAGCTGGTCCTTAAGCAAAAGCTAAGTAAAAAGGGCCGCGTTGCGCGGCCCTCGCACGGACTGACTGAATATGGCGTCCCCTAGGGGAGTCGAACCCCTGTCGCCGCCGTGAAAGGGCG
>CAYWKV010000080.1:0-12387 GCA_964458835.1 uncultured Gammaproteobacteria bacterium
CTCCGGTATGTGCAGCGTCTGCACCGGCGCATCGGTGCCGGCCGGACGCGCGTCCGCACCCTCCGCGGCCGCGTTCTTCACGACCCCGGTTCGCCACGGGGACGACGGATGACGCAGCCATGAGCCTGGAAACGCGCGAATTCCGCTTTACCGACCAGAATTTCGAGCAGCTGCGCCGCATCGCCTTCGAGCACACCGGCATCGTGCTGGGCGAGAACAAGCGGCAGATGATGTACGGCCGTCTGGCGCGGCGCATACGACAGCTCGGCCTGGCCAGCTTCGACGACTATTGCGCGCGGCTGGAACGCGATCCCGACAGCGAGGTGGGTGAGCTGATCAACGCCATCACCACCAACCTGACCGCGTTCTTCCGCGAGAACCACCACTTCGAGCACCTGGCCGGGACCACCCTGCCCGAGATCCTGGCCGCCAACGCGGCCAGCCGCCGGCTGCGCATCTGGTCGGCGGGGTGTTCCACGGGCGAGGAGCCCTACTCCATCGCCATGACGCTGGCCGAGACCGCCAACCTGTCCGGCTGGGATGCGCGCATCCTGGCCACGGACATCGACACCAACGTGGTGGCGAAGGCCGACGCCGGCGTCTACGCGGCGGAGCGCGTGCAGGGGATGGAGCCGCGGCGGGTGCAGCGCTGGTTCGAGACCGGCGGCGGCGTGGGCGCCGGGAGGCTGCGCGTGGTGCGGCCGTTGCGCGATCTCATCGCCTTCCGTCCCCTGAACCTGCTCGGCCCGTGGCCGATGCGCGGGCCGTTCGACGTGATCTTCTGCCGCAATGTGGTGATCTACTTCGACAAGGAGGCGCAGCGCCAGCTGTTCGCGCGCTATGCGGATATCCTGGCGCCGCACGGCTATCTGTACATCGGCCATTCCGAGACGCTGTTCAAGATCAGCGACCGCTTCCGGGCGATCGGCGGAACCATCTACCGGAAGCTCTGACATGGACATGAAGTGCACCGATCGGCGAGAGCCCCATCCATTGCCGCGCGCCCTGCCCGGGTTCGGCGGCATCGCCCGCTACTGGGACGACGCGCACGGCATGTATGCAGCCAAGCTCCTGCCCGGCGAGTTCTACGTGACGGCCGAGCACGAGACCATCGTCACGGTGCTGGGTTCCTGCGTATCGGCCTGCGTGCGCGACGCGGTCTCCGGCATCGGCGGCATGAACCATTTCATGCTGCCGGCGAGCCAGGGCGCCGGCAGTTGGGAGGCAAACGGTGTCGGTGCCTCCACCCGCTACGGCAGCCACGCCATGGAGAGGCTGATCAACGAGATCCTCAAGCACGGCGGCGACCGCCGGAACCTGGAGCTCAAACTGACCGGTGGCGGCCGGATCCTGGCGCAGATGACCGACATCGGCCGCAAGAACATCGAGTTCGTCGAGGAATACGTGCGCGCCGAGGGGCTGAAGGTCCTGTCGCGCGATCTCGGCGACATCTGCCCGCGCAAGGTCTACTACACGCCGGCCAGCGGCCGGATGCTGGTGAAGAAGCTGCGCGCGCTGCACAACGAAACCATCGCGGAGCGTGAAAAGCGCTATCTGCACGCGATCGAGTCGGTGCCCGTACAGGGCGATGTCGAGCTGTTCTGAGGCGCGCATGAAAAAGATCAGAGTGCTCATCGTCGACGATTCCGCGCTGATCCGGCAGCTGCTGACGGACATCCTCGGCGGCGATCCGGGGATCGAGGTGGTGGCGACGGCGGGCGATCCCTACGCCGCGCGCGAGAAGATCAAGGCCCTGAATCCCGACGTGCTGACGCTCGACGTGGAGATGCCGCGCATGGACGGGCTGACCTTTCTCGGCAACCTCATGCGGCTGCGGCCGATGCCGGTGGTGATGATCTCCTCGCTCACCGAGAAGGGCGCCGAGATCACGCTCCAGGCACTCGAACTCGGCGCCGTCGAGTTCGTGTCCAAACCCAGGCTGGACGTGGCGCAGGGCATGCAGGCCTATGCCGAGGAGATCCGCGCCAAGGTCAGGACCGCCGCCGTGTCCCGGGTCACGGCGCGGGCCCGGCGGCCGGCGACGCTGCCGGAGGCGGTGCCGAAACTGACCGCCGACGCCGTGCTGGGCGCGACGCGCGCGGCGCTGCCGCTGCGGACCACGGAGAAGATCGTCGCGATCGGCGCCTCCACCGGCGGCACCGAGGCCATCAAAGAGGTGCTGACGCGCCTGCCGGCCGATGCACCGGGCATCGTCATCACCCAGCACATCCCTGCCGAGTTCAGCGCGGCCTTCGCGCGGCGCATGGACGGCCTCTGCGCCCTGTCGGTGTGCGAGGCCGGCGACGGCCAGCAGATCCTGCCCGGCCACGCCTACATCGCGCCGGGCGGCCGGCATCTGCTCGTGCAGCGCAGCGGCGCGCGCTACGTCTGCAATCTCAGCGACGGCCCGCCCGTGAACCGCCACCGCCCCAGTGTCGACGTGCTGTTCCGCTCGCTGGCGCAGGTCGCCGGCGTCAACGCGGTCGGCGTGCTGCTGACCGGCATGGGCGATGACGGCGCGCAGGGCCTGAAGGAAATGCTGGAGGCCGGCGCCGCCACCCTCGCCCAGGACGAGGCCAGCAGCGTGGTCTGGGGCATGCCCGGCCGGGCCTGGCAGCTGGGGGCGGCACAGGAACTGTTCCCCCTCGACGCTATCGCGGCGGCGATACTCGATCGGGTGGCGCAGCGGCAGTCTCACAGGAGGGCGATATGACGTTGACGGGTGCTGCGATACCGGAGCGCATCGGCGGGATCAGGACGGCGGTGGCGGTTGCGGCGCTTGCCGGGTTCGCGTCGCTGGGGCTGCTGGCGGCGTGGGATGCGCATTGGAGCGTCCTGGCGGTGCTGGCGGGCAATCTGGCGCTGTGGCTGGGCGCCGATGGGCTGCTGCGGCGCCGGGAGGCCGGACGTGCGGCCCGCGCGCTGGCCGAGCGGGTCGCCACGGAGGCGGAGCTGGCCGCGCTCAACCGTGAACTGTGGGGCCTGGCCAGCGGCCGGCTCGAGGCGCTGGATGCGGAACTGATGCGTGTCCGCGGGCTGGTCGGCGATGCGGTCGGCCATCTCTCCGGTGCGTTCAGCGGCCTGAACGCCCAGACACACGAGCAGGGGGACCTGGTCTCCGACCTGAGCGGCCACGTGATGGGCGGCGTCTCGGGCCGGCACGGCATGCAGCACTTCGTCGATGAGATCGGCGATGTGCTCGCGTACTACATCAAGCTGATCATCGACATCAGCCGCCAGAGCGTCGCCACGGTGCACAAGATCGACGACATGGTCGCGCAGATGGATCGCATCTTCGTGCTGCTGGGGGACATCAACTCGATCGCCGATCAGACCAACCTGCTGGCGCTGAACGCCGCCATCGAGGCGGCCCGCGCCGGCGAGTCCGGGCGGGGTTTCGCCGTGGTCGCCGACGAGGTGCGCAAGCTGTCGCAGCATTCCGCCAGCTTCAACGAGCAGATCCGCGGGCAGGCCGAATCGGCCAAGCGGACCATCGGCGAGGCGCGTGCGATGGTGGCCGAGGTCGCCGCCAAGGACATGAACGTCGCCATCAAGGCCAAGGGCAACGTCGACGAGATGATCGACCACATCAGCGGCCTCAACCGCACGATTTCCGAGACCCTGCAGCGCGTCGCCGCCATCGGCGCGGAGGTCCAGAGCAGCGTCGACACCGCGGTGCGCGGCCTGCAGTTCGAGGATCTCACCCGGCAGCTGGTCGAATACATCGCCCGTGAGCTGGGCTCGGTGCGCGGTCTGCTGACGGAGCTGGGTGCGGCCGGCGAGCCCGGCTCGGAGACGGCCTGCCTGCGGCTGCGCGAGCGCATCGCCGAGCAGGCGCAGCTGCTGGATCGGACCCGCCTGCATCTGGACACCCGGCCGGGCCGGGTGGTGCTGCAGCAGTCCATGGACGCGGGCGAAGTGGAGCTTTTCTGACCCGGTCGCAGGGGAAGCCCGGGTTTATCGGTGCTCGCATGACTGCTTGACGATACGTGGCCCGGATGGGGCGAAGCGGAATCCGGGAAGACGCGATGTCAGCCCGGATGCCGGCCCCGATGAAACAGGGGGGCTGCATCCAGGCTACGGAAAATCTGTCAGGTGATTATGCAAGCCATCAGTAATGGCAGGCGAGAATATCGCAGGAGGTATCCATGACAAGCGTGAACCATGTCGTGTCGCAGGGCGATACGCGCATCATGCGCATCGCCGGAAAGTTCGATTTCAAGCTGCATCGTTCGTTCCGCGAGTTGTATGAGGGCGCGCCGCCGGAAATATCCAGCTACGTGATCGATCTGAGCCGTACCGACTACATGGACAGCTCGGCGCTGGGCATGCTGCTGCTGCTGCGTGAGCACGTGAGCGGCGATCGGATGCGGGTACGGATCGTCAACTGCAATCCGGAGATCCGCAAGATCCTCGAGATCGCCAACTTCGACAAGCTTTTCGATATCGCCTGAAGCCATGTCATTGCTGGAGATGCGGCGGGCGCCGGAACCCGCGACCGCCAGCGGCATCGTGCTGGTGGCGGACGACAATGCCATCAACCGTACCGTCCTGCAGGAGCAGCTGCAGCTCGACGGCTATGTGGTGCACACGGCCACCGACGGCGCGGCGGCGATCGAGATATTCGAGGCGCAGCCCGTGGATTTCGTGCTCATGGACGTCATGATGCCGGGCCTGGACGGTTATGCGGCGACGCGCCGCATCAAGGAGATCTGCCGGGGGCGCGACCAGTATTGTCCGGTGCTGTTCGTCACTGCGGTCACCGACGAGCGCTCGCTCGCGGCCTGCGTCGAATGCGGCGGCGACGGCTTCCTGGTCAAGCCCTACAACCGCACCATCCTGCGCGCCAAGATGAACGCCCTGGAGCGCACCCGCGACCTGTATGCGCTCGTCAAGCGCCAGAAGGGCGAGCTGGAGCTGCACCACGACTACCTGCGCCGCGAGCACGACATCGCCGAGCGCACCGTCAATCGGCTCATGCGGGGCAGCTATCTCGATGCGCCGAACCTGCGCTACCTGCTGGCGCCGCTCGGGCTGGCCAGCGGCGACCTGCTGCTGGCCGAGCACCGGCCCGACGGCGTGCAGCAGGTGTTGCTGGGGGATTTCACCGGTCACGGGCTGGCGGCGGCGATGGGCGCCATTCCGGTCGCCGACATCTTCGTGGGCATGACCCGCAAGGGATTCGGCATCGATCGCATCGCGGCCGAGATCAACCGCAAGCTGCACGCCAAGCTGCCCGTCGGATTGTTTCTCGCCGCCTGCCTGCTCGCCCTGGATCATCGCACCGGCCGGGTGGACGCCTGGAACGGCGGCGTGCCCGATGTGCTGATCCGGCGCCGGGTACCGGGCGACTGTGCGCGGCTCAGCTCGCGGCACCTGCCGCTGGGGATCCTCGCCGCCGCGGACTTCGATGCCGGTCTGGAGAGCGCTGGTGTCGAGCCCGGCGACCGCATCTACGTCTATTCCGACGGCCTGATCGAGGCGACCGGACCGGCCGGCGAGATGTTCGGTGAAGCGCGGCTGGCGGCGCTGCTGGCGCAGCCGGCACCCGCGGGCGGTTTTCCGGACATCTGCGCGGCGCTGCATGCCTTCCGCGCCGACCATCCGCAGAACGACGATGTCGCCCTCATCGAGGTCGAATGCAGGCCGCCGGATGCCGTGCCCGCGGCCGCACCGGCCGCCGACGCCCTGGTCCTCAGCTTCGACTACAACCCGCACAGCCTCCGCGAAGACCTGCCGGAGAAGCTGCTGATGCGGTTGCTGGAGGCGCTGCCCGCCCTGGCGGGCCAGCGCCGGCGTCTCTATACCGTCATCGCCGAACTCTTCAACAACGCGCTGGACCATGGTCTGCTGCAGATCGATTCGGCGCTCAAGACCGATGCGCAGGGCTTTGCCGAGTACTATGCCCGGCGCGATGCGGCGCTGCGGCAGTTGGAGCACGGCAAGGTTTGCGTGACGTTGCGGCTGCGCGGCGACGCCCGGTCCGGCCGCATGGACATCACCGTGGCGGACAGCGGCATGGGGTTCGATCATGCGGCCGTGCTCGCCGCGGCCCCGGGCCGGGGGCTGGCCCGGCGCGGCCTGAGCCTGGTGCGGGAACTGTGCGCGGAGCTGCGCTTCCACGGCGAAGGCAACTGCGCGGACGCGGTCTACGTATGGCCGCGACCGGACGCCGGGTCCTAGCCGCCATGGGGCTGCGCGGCCGGCTGCTGCTGCCGTTGCTGTGGCTGTCCCTCCTCGGCGGCGGCCTCCTGTACGTCTGGGTGCCGGACGACGTCGCCCTGCAGCTGGCCGTGGGGGGGCTGCTCGCGGGGCTGATCGTCAGCGGCTGGCTGCTGCTGGAATTCCGGGTGCGGCGTCCGGTGCTGCGCCTGGTGCGGGCCACGGCACGCCTGGCCGCGGGGCATGTCGACGAGCCGCTGCCGGTGGCGGGAAACGACGAGATCGGCACGCTGGTGCGCACCTTCAGCCGGCTGCGCGACGGCCTGCACGACCGCGAGCGGGAGCTGCGCGAGGCCCGGGCCGGCCTGGAGGCACAGGTGGACCAACGCACGCAGGAACTCGAGCGGGCGAACAGCGCGCTGTATCACGAGGTGCGCGAACGGCGCGCCGTCGAGACCGAACTGCGGCGCGCCCTGGCGGAACTCAGGCTGCAGAAATCCGCGCTCGACGAGCACGCCATCGTCGCCGTCGCCGACCGCCGCGGCCGCATCACCTACGTCAACGACCGCTTCTGTGCCATCTCGGGCTACAGCCGCGAGGAACTGCTCGGTCAGGATCATCGCATCATCAATTCCGGCCACCACCCGCAGAGTTTCTTCCGTGAAATGTGGCGCACCATCGGGCAGGGCGCGGCGTGGCATGGAGAGATCTGCAATCGCAGCCGGACCGGCCGGCTGTACTGGGTGGCGACCACCGTCGTGCCGTTCCTGGACGAGGAGGGCCGGCCTTATCAGTACATCGCCATCCGCACCGACATCTCGCAGCGCAAGGCGCTGGAGGCGGAGCAGGAGGCGCGGGCGCGGCGGTTGCGCGACCAGCAGGCGGCGCTGCTGGGTCTGCTGCGCTGCCCGGCGCTGGCCGAGGGGGATCTGGAGACGGCCCTCCGGCGCATCACCGAGGTCGCCGCGCGCACCCTGGGCTGCGGGCGCGCCGGGCTGTGGTGGCTGGACGGAAAACGCACGCGCCTGACCGCGGCGGCCGTCTATCGCCTGGCCGACGGTCGCCACGAGAGCGGGGCGGTGATGGGGGCCGAGAAATATCCGCACTATTTCCGCGCCCTCGAGATGCAGCGGGTCATCGCCGCGGCGGACGCCGTCAACGACCCGCGCACGGCGGAGTTCACGGCCGACTATCTGACCGGGCAGGCGGTCGGCGCGACGCTCGATGCGCCGGTCTACTGGGAGGGCAGCTGCGTCGGCGTGCTCTGCCACGAGAATCTCGGCAATGTCCGCGTGTGGCAGGCTGACGAGGAGCAGTTCGCCGCGTCCCTGGCCGACATGGCGGCGCTGGCCCTGCACAATGCCCGGCGCCGCGATGCGGAACGCGCCCTGCGGCTGTCGGAGGCGCGTTTCAAGGCCATCGCGGAGAGCCTCTCGGACTGGATCTGGGAACTGGATGCGGAGGGCCGCTACAGCTGGTGTTCCCCCGGCGTCGAGCGGCTGCTCGGCTACCGGCCGGAGGAGCTGATCGGGCGGGAGCCGCTCGAACTGATGGTGCCGGAGGAGGTGGAGCGCGTCCGGCCGCTGCTCGGCGCCGCCCTCGCCGCCGGGGCGCCGCTCGGCGATCTGGAGAGCTGGAACCTGACCCGTGACGGCCGCCGGGTGTGTCTGCTGACCAATGGCATCCCGCTGACGGACGGCGACGGTCGCCTGCTCGGTTACGCCGGCGTCGACGTCGACATCACCGCGCGCAAGGAGACCGAGCAGGCCCTGGAGCGGGCCCGCGACACGGCCCTGCAGGCCCTGCGCCTGAAGACCGAATTCCTCGCCAGCGTCAGTCACGAGGTGCGCACGCCGCTGCATGGCATGCTCGGGCTGCTGGGGTTGCTGCGCGACGGGCGGCTCGGCGAGCGCGAGCGGGAGTATGTCGAGATGTGCTGCCGGGCCGGTGAATCGCTGCTGGCGCTCATCAACAACATCCTGGATTTCTCCCGCCTGGAGACGCGCGGCCTGGAGCTGGAGGAGGTGGCGTTCGAGCCCGCCGAGGTGATCCGGGCAACGGTGGAACTCCACAGTGGCAACGCCCGGGCCAAGCGTCTGGACCTGGCGGTCGACATCGATCCCGCGGCGCGCGGCCCGCGTTGGGGGGATCCGATGCGTCTCCGGCAGGTGTTGGGCAACCTGCTCGATAACGCCCTCAAATTCACCGATGACGGGCGTGTGCAGGTGCGCCTGGAGGTCGCCGGCGACGGCGCCCTGTGCTTCTCCGTGGTGGACACCGGCGGCGGCATCCCGGCCGGACATCAGGGACGGATATTCGAGCCCTTCATGCAGGGCGACGGCTCCAGCGCCCGTGCGCACGAGGGCAGCGGCCTGGGTCTGGCGATCTGCAAGCAGCTGGTCGAGCGCATGGGCGGGCGGATCGGCGTGGATTCGCAGCCCGGGTGCGGCAGCCGCTTCTGGTTCAGCCTGCCGCTGCCGCCGCCCGCCGCGGCGCGGCACAGCGCCATGCTACAGTAGGGCGGTGTCCTCCCCGGAACTCTGCGCATGTCCTGCTGCGTCTATCATGGGCCGGCGCTGGCGGCCTACGGCTTCGGCCGGGGTCACCCCTTCAGGACCGACCGGCTGGCGGCGTTCTGGACGCAGTGCCGGGCGGCCGGGCTGGACGACCGGCTGCGCGTCCGTGCGCCGGTCCAGGCGCAGGACGCGGAGCTCCTGCGCTTCCACACCGCCGACTACCTCGAACAGGTCAAACGCCAGTCGGCGAGCGGCCGGGGGTACCTGGACAGCGGCGACACGCCGGCGTTCGCCGGCATGTACGAGGCCGCGGCCACGGTGGTCGGCAGCGTGCTGGATGCCGCCGCGCGGGTACTGGCCGGCGAGTGCCGGCGCGCCTTCGTGCCGATCGCGGGGCTGCACCATGCGCGCCGCGACGGCGCGGCGGGATTCTGCGTGTTCAACGACTGCGGCGTGCTCATCGAGACGTTGCGCGCCGTCCACGGCCTTACCCGTATCGCCTATGTGGACATCGACGCCCATCATGGAGACGGCGTGTTCTACGCCTTCGAGGACGACCCGGATCTGATTTTCGTCGACCTCCACGAGGACGGACGCCACCTCTATCCGGGCACCGGTGCGGCCACCGAGACGGGGCTGGGTCCGGCCGCGGGGACCAAGCTGAACATCCCTCTGCCGCCCTACAGCGACGACGCCGCGGTGCACGCCGTCTGGCCCGCCGCCGAGGCCTTCCTGCGCGACGCCCGGCCGGAGTTCGTCATCCTGCAGTGCGGCGCCGACAGTGTGCGCGGCGATCCGCTCACCCACCTGCAGTACAGCCGCGGCCTGCACGGCGAGATCGCCCGCCGCCTGTGCGCCGTCGCCGACGACTGCTGCCGCGGCCGGCTGGTCGCCCTGGGCGGCGGCGGTTACGACCGCGCCAACCTGGCCGCGGCCTGGACCGGGGTGGTGGCGGCGCTGGCCGAAGAGATCCAGAACGGGCGCGGTGGCCCGTAGGGTGCGTCGGCGCCAGCGACGCACCGGGTTCGACACAATGCGGTGGACGGTGCGTCAGGCTGCGCCTCGACGCACCCTACGGCTGCGCGGCTGGAGGCATTGGCCACGGCAGCACACGCGACGCCGAACCTGCCACAGCCTCCATTTGTGTGTGATTCCGTGTGCTTCCGTGGCCATTCGCGGGGCCGGCCGCGGCCGGGATGGAGGCGCGGCCTGGGGCGGTGGATTCCCCTGCCGACAGTGCGCCTGTGCCGTTGCCATTTGTCCCTCGCGCCCCCCGAGGGGCCTGCGATCCCGGGCCTGTGCGCCGGCCCTTCGTGCTATCATGGCCGCCCTTCGGCCCCTGTCCGTGCGGGGGCTCCATCCAGCGCCGGTCCGTTCCCCGATCCTGCGGGGCGGCCGTGTTTACAGGGGTTTGGAATGTTCAGCAAAGACATGGCCATCGCCGGATTCGATCCGGAACTCTGGGCCGCCATCCAGGGCGAAGAGCGGCGTCAGGAAGAGCACATCGAACTGATCGCCTCCGAGAATTATGCCAGCCCGCGGGTGATGGCCGCGCAGGGTTCGGTGCTCACCAACAAGTATGCCGAGGGCTATCCGGCCAAGCGCTACTACGGCGGCTGCGAGTTCGCCGATGTCGCCGAGCAGCTCGCCATCGACCGCGCCAAGCAGCTGTTCGGTGCCGACTACGCCAACGTCCAGCCGCATTCCGGCTCGCAGGCCAACGCCGCGGTCTATCTCGCGCTGCTGAATCCCGGCGACACCATTCTCGGCATGAGCCTCGCCCACGGCGGCCACCTGACCCACGGCGCCAAGGTGAACTTCTCCGGCAAGCTGTTCAACGCCGTGCAGTACGGCCTGAATCCCGACACCGGCCTGATCGACTACGACGAGATCCAGCGCCTGGCCGACGAGCACAGGCCGAAGATGATCGTCGGCGGCTTCTCCGCCTATTCGCGCACGCTCGACTGGAACCGGTTCCGCGCCATCGCCGACTCGGTCGGCGCCCTGCTGTTCGTCGACATGGCGCACGTCGCAGGCCTGGTCGCCGCCGGCATCTACCCGAATCCGGTACAGATCGCCGATATCACCACCACCACCACCCACAAGACCCTGCGCGGGCCGCGCGGCGGTCTGATCCTGGCGAAGGCCAATCCGGACATCGAGAAGAAGCTCAGCTCGATGGTGTTCCCGGGTACCCAGGGCGGTCCGCTGATGCACGTCATCGCCGCCAAGGCGGTGGCCTTCCTGGAGGCGCTGCAGCCGGAGTTCACGGAGTACCAGAAGCAGGTGCTGGCCAACGCCCGCGCCATGGCCGAGGTGATCCGCAGCCGCGGCTACAAGATCGTCTCCAGCGGCACCGACGACCACCTGTTCCTGGTCGACCTGATCGACAAGGGCATCACCGGCAAGGCCGCCGACGCGGCGCTGGGCAATGCCTACATCACGGTGAACAAGAACGCCGTGCCCAACGATCCGCAGTCACCCTTCGTCACCAGCGGCATCCGTCTCGGCACCCCGGCGGTCACCACGCGCGGCTTCCGGGAGGCCGAGGTGAAGATGCTGGCCGGCTGGATCTGCGACATCCTCGACGATGTCGAGAACACCGCCGTGCAGGACAAGGTGCGCGCGCAGGTGCTGGAGCTGTGCAAGCGGTTTCCGGTGTATGAACGGTGAATAAGGGACTAGGGACTAGGGGCTAGGGACTGGAGTTTCGGGATTGGAAGAGCGGTGGAGGCGAGAGGCAGGGTTATCGGAATTGGACAGCGGGGTTCCTTCGAGCCACGTCTTTCCCTAGCCCCTGGCCCCTGCGAGAGACGCTATGCACTGCCCCTTCTGCGGCGCCGATGACACCAAGGTGATCGACTCGCGGCTCGCCGGCGAGGGCGCGCAGGTGCGCCGGCGGCGCGAGTGCCTGAGCTGCGGCGAACGCTTCACCACCTTCGAGGTCGCCGAGCTGGTGATGCCGCGCATCGTCAAGCGCGACGGCACCCGCGATCCCTTTAATGAGGCCAAGCTGCGCGGCGGCATCGTGCGCGCACTGGAGAAGCGCCCAGTGCCGACCGAACGCATCGAGGACGCGATCAACCACATTCAGCAGCGCATACGTGCCAGCGGCGAGCGTGAGATCCCGTCGCGCCAGCTCGGCGAATGGGTGATGGACGAACTGCGCAAGCTCGATCAGGTCGCCTACGTGCGCTTCGCCTCGGTGTACCGCAGCTTCCAGGACGTGAACGCCTTCCGCGAGGAGATCGAGCGGCTGGAGAAGGAGCCGACGCCGGAAGAGGAGCGCGATCAGCTGCCGCTGCTGGATGAAAAGCAGGGGCCTGCGGCCAGGGGCTAGGGTCGAATGGCACTTGCTTAGAACCTATCTCAAAATTGCAGATCGGGCGTCCAGGCAAGGCGCGGGGCCTGCGAGGAGCGAAGTTTACACGTAGTAAATGAGCACCGGAGCAGGTCCCGCAATGCCGCATGGGTGGTCGAGATGCATTTTGAGATAGGTTCTAGCCGATACCTGGAAAACAAGTGGCCACGGAACCCACGGAATGACACGGAAAATGGCTTATTGTAAAAACCCGACCACGGAGGGATGGTGTCGGGTTTACGCAATGAAGGCTTTCCGTGTTGTTCCATGGGTTCCGTGGCCAAGAACGGTTCAAGGAACCTCTGATTTATTCGTCATTGCGAGGAGCGCAGCGACGCGGCAATCTCC
>CAYWKV010000081.1:0-11692 GCA_964458835.1 uncultured Gammaproteobacteria bacterium
GTCCCCCCCGCCCCCCCGGGGGCGGCCCCGTACGGGTGGGGGGGGGGCCGGCCGTTGCAGTGGGGGCGGGGGGGCGGCGGCCCCTGTGCGAAGCGGTGCGCCGGGGGCCGGCGGGTGGGGGGCCGCGGGCGCTCTGTACGGTCGGCGCCGATTCAACCTGTAGAAACCCATTGGCCACGGAAACACACGGAAGCACACGGACAAGACCAAAAGCCTCGGTCGGGCGTGAATTTGCCCGCGGGCGCCGAGCCGATACTGCGGAGAGACGGCTGTTCTTCGCAACTTCCGTGTTTTTCCGGGTGTGTTTCCGTGGCCGACTGATTTTCTTGTCACCACACGCATGCCGCGGATTGCTCGATACCTGCACGCAGGCACGCGCGCAGGCATCCCACCCCAGAAACCCCACGTAACACCCTGTAATACTCTCTCGATATTCGGAAACGCTTTGGAAATAGCTGGCTGCTAGCCTACGGGTGTCTTCAGACCGGACGGGCGCAGCGAAGGGGGCGCGTTTCCGGCCGAAGACCGGCGGCACCGGGTCGGGGGAACAATAACAACGAAAGAATGCAAAGGGGGGGTTGGTATGGTACGTCGTGTCCGTACGTCTCTCGGAATCGCCTGTGCGTGGGCGGGAATGTTTCTTCTGGTCGGCCACACCTGGGCCGCGAACGGTGATCAGCAGGTTGCCTTCAGCGGGCGGGCCAACGGCATGGGGGGCGCCGTGGTGGCGAAGCCCCAGGACGCCACCACCGGCCTGACCAATCCGGCCGGCATCGCGTTTCTGGATCTCGGCGTGGACGCTATCCGCTTCGACGTGAATCTGAGTGCGTCGAATCCGCAACGTCAGCTCAACGATGTCGACAGCGAGAACGATCTGTTCGTGCTGGCCACCGGTGCCTTTGCGTTCAAAAGCGATTTCTTTCCGGAACGCATGCGCATCAGTGTCGGCGCCTACGCGATCGCCGGTGGCGGCGTGGACTATCCGGTGGGCGCCTACAGTATCTATCCGGGCACCGACGGCCCGGTGGTCGCTGCGCTGCAGTCGCTGCGCATGGGACCGTCCTTTTCGTATCTGCTGACCGACCGGCTGTCCATCGGCCTGACGACGCATATGACCATCGGCATGTTCTCGGTCGACGCGCCGGCCTTCCGGGCGCCGACGGATTTCACCACCGGCTTCGTGTGGGGGACGGGCCTGAGCTACCGGCTGGCACCGGGCGTCATGCTCGGCCTGAACTACAACGCGGAGACCAACAACCAGCCCTACGAGTTCACCAAGGGCCTGGAAAACACCCTGCCCGGCTGCGACACCTGCCCGCGGACACCGCAGAAGTACAAGCTGGATTTCCAGGATCCGCAGAGCGCGGCCGTGGGCCTGTCGATAGAACCGACCGACAAGCTGCAGATCGAGTTCGACGTGAAGTGGATCAATTTCAGCGCGGTGCGCGACACCTTGGTTATGCAGGATCAGTACAGCCCTGACCGTGTCGAACTCGAGCTGGGCTGGGAAGATCAGTGGGTCTATGCCCTGGGGGTCAACTACAAGGCCACCCCGCGGCTGGATCTGATGCTGGGGTACAACTATGGCAAGTCGCCGATGGGTCCCGAGGACATCGGTGACAATCCGGGCATCAACGGCATCATCGAGCATCACCTGAGCGGTGGCCTCAGTTATCGCATTTCCGAGCACGGCACCCTGACGGCATCGTACATGCGCGCCTTCGAAAACGAGCTGATCGGCATCAGGACGGGGAGCACCGAGCAGGTCAAGAGCACCTTTGGCGCCAATATCGTCAGCCTACAGTTCACCTATCGTCATTAGCACGACGGTTGGCGGGGCACCCGGCACCACGGGATGAAGCATGCCGGGCCGGCAGCAGTATCCTGGAGGCGGCTGTATCGATGGGAATGAAGCATGGACACACCTAGAGTTTCTCGGGCGGGCGGGGTACGGCTGCGGGTGCTGGTGGTCGACGACGACCCGAATCTGGTCGGACACGCGCGCCGTTACCTGGAGGAGGCGGGCTTCGAGGTCCGCTGCGCCGCCGACGGTATGGAAATGGACCGGCACCTGGGCCGTGAACACTTCGACCTGGTGGTGCTGAACGTCCGGCTGCCGGGCGAGGACGGGCTGTCCATCGCGCGACGGGTGATGTTCGAGCACGCACTGCCGGCCCTGATCCTGTCGCACAAGGGCGACGACATCGAGCGCATCGTCGGCCTGGAGATCGGCGCGGATGACTACATCGCCAAGCCCTTCAATCCCGGTGAACTGGTGGCGCGCATCCGGGCGACGGTGCGGCGCAGCCGCCGCACCCACGAGATCCGCGAGGGCGTGGCCGAAAAATCGCCGCTGTACCGTTTTGGCCCGTTCACGCTGGACACCGGGTCGCACGCGCTCGCGCGGGACGGCGCGAAGATCGAGCTGACCAACGCGGAATACAAGCTGCTGTGCGTATTCGTGGAGAACTGCAACCGTGTGCTCAACCGGGACCAGCTCATGGACCTGCTGAAGCGTCACGACCGCACGCCGTACGACCGCAGCATCGACGTCCGCGTGTCGCGGCTGCGCCAGAAGATCGAGACCGCTCCCGGCGAGCCTCAATACATCCGGACCGTCTGGGGCGAGGGCTATCTGTTCTCGGCCAGCGTCGAAGTGGAGTGAGCCGCACGGGCTCCGGGCCGTTGTGCATCATCCCGGGCAGGCTTGTCTCAGCCACGGAAAACACGGACAAAACCTTTTTCGGCCACGAAATCCACGAAACCCTCGAAAGTGTTTTGGTTCTGAGAACCCGCTTTCAGCCGCGGAATGGGCGGAAACTACGGGCAAACCCCTTTTTGCCACGGAAACACACGGACGCACACGGAAGGCAAGGATGAGGCGGGTTTACATTCCGTGTACTTCCGTGTGTTTCCGTGGCCAACACGGTTTTGCCTCTTTCAATCCTTGCCGTCGCGGACGCTGTTCAGGCTGTCGCGCAGGTGGGCGCGCAGGCAGTCGAACTGCTCGGGTGACTGCAGCGGCCGGTTGTGGGTGTCGGTGATGTAGAAGACGTCCTCGGCGCGTGAGCCGAAGGTGGCGATGCGGGCGTTCTGCAGGCGGATGCCGCAGGCGCTGAAGGCGCGGCCGACCGCCGACAGCAGGCCGGGCCGGTCGCCGGTGACCAGCTCCAGGACGGTGCGGTGGTTGGGCTCGTCGATGCCGAAGCTGATCTGGGTCGGGATGTCGAAGTGCTGGAAGCGCCGCGGCGGCCGGCGCGTGACGCGCGGGCGCCCGCCGTCCTGCCGGCTGAGCTCGCGGGTGATGCGCGCCACGATGTCGCGGATCTGCGCGTCGCCCTGGATGGGCGTGCCGGATTCGTCGAGGATCAGATAGGTGTCCAGGGCGTAGCCGTTGCGCGCCGTGGTGATGCGGGCGTCGTGGATGTCCAGGCCGAGCTGATCGAGCAGGGCGGTGGTGCGCTCGAACAGCGTGTCGTTGGCGCGCGTGTAGATGAACACCTCCGTCCCGCCGCGCTCCTGGCTGTGATGCAACTCGACCAGGGGTTCGTCACTGCCGCCGTGGTGGTCGATGCAGCGCGTGTGCCAGACGATCTCGTCCGGCGTGTGCCGCAGGAAATAATCCTCCCCCAGATCCCGCCAGACGGCCTCGATGTCCTCGGCGGCGAACCCCTGCTGGAGCAGCAGCCGATGCGCCTCGCTGCGCGTCTCGGCGATGAATTCGTCCTGTTCCAGCGGCTTGTCCAGGCCGCGCGTCAGGGCCTCGGTGGCGGCGTTGTACAGCTCCAGCAGCAGGGCGTTCTTCCAGGAGTTCCACAGGCCGGGGCCGGTGGCGCGGATATCCGCGACGGTCAGCAGGTACAGGTAATTGAGGCGCGCGCGCGTCTGCACCCGACGGGCGAAATCGTTGATCACGGCCGGGTCGCTGATGTCGCGGCGCTGCGCCGTGGTGGACATCAGCAGGTGATTGCGCACCAGCCAGGCGACCAGCTGGGCGTCGTACTGGCTGAGGCCGTGGTGGCGGCAGAACTCGAGCGCCTCTTCGGCGCCCAGCTCGGAATGGTCGCCGTCGCGCCCCTTGGCGATGTCGTGGAACAGGCCGGCGAGCAGCAGCAGTTCCTGCTTGGGCAGGTTGGCCATCAGCTCGCTGCACAGCGGGAACTCGTGCGCGTACTCCGGCACCGCGAAGCGGCGCAGGTTGCGCAGCACGAACAGCGAATGCTCGTCGACGGTGTAGACGTGGAACAGGTCGTACTGCATCTGTCCGACGATGCGCCCGAACACCGGCAGGTAGGCGGCCAGGATGCCGTAGCGGTTCATGCGCTGCAGCTCGTGCCAGACGCCGCGCGGCTGGCGCAGGATCTCCATGAAGATGCTGCGGGTGCGCAGATCGTTGCGGAAGTCGTCGTCGATCCGATAGCGGTGGTCGCGGATCAGGCGGATGGTCGCGGCGCGTACACCTTTCAGCTCCGGGTGCTGGGCGAGCAGCAGAAAGATCTCCAGCAGGGCGAACGGATAGCGTGCGAAGACGCGTTCGTCGACCACCTCGATGAAGCCCTTGCGGGCCTGGAAGCGCTTGTTGATCGGGGCCGGTTCGCCGGGATCGTCGGCGTACAGGATGGCCTCCTGGAAGAGCTGCAGCAGCATCTCGTTCAGGCGGTTCAGCTCGAACACCGTGCGGTAATAGTCCTTCATGAACAGCTCGATCGCCTGGTTCGGCTGCTCGCCCCGCGGGTAGCCGAGCAGCTCGGCCAGGGTGCGCTGGTGATCGAACAGAATGCGGTCCTCGCGCCGGCCGGTGAGGTCGTGGAGGGCGAAGCGGATCCGCCACAGGAAGGTCTGGCCGCTGCTCAGCGTGCGGTACTCGCGTTCGGTGAGGAAACGGTGTTTGACCAGATCACGCAGGGTGTCGACGCCGAAATGGCGTTTGGCCACCCAGCCGATCATCTGGATATCGCGCAGGCCGCCGGGGCTCTCCTTGATGTTGGGCTCGAGGTTGTAGGCGGTGTCGTGGTACTTGTGGTGGCGCGCGATCTGTTCCTTGAGCTTGGCCTCGAAGAAGCCGGCGCCGGTCCAGATGCGGTCCGGCCCGGTGGCCTCGCGCATGACCTCGAACAGCGGCGTCGCGCCGGCGAGCAGCCGCGCCTCGACGAGGTTGGTCGCCACGGTGATGTCGCGCTCGCCTTCGCGCACGCAGTCGTCCAGGGTGCGCACGCTGTGGCCGACCTCCAGGCCGAGATCCCACAGCAGCGTCAGGAAGGTCTCGAGGCGGCCGGTCAGCTCGGCGTTCTCGCGGTCCGGCAGCAGGATGAGCAGGTCGATGTCCGAATGCGGCAGCAGCTCGCCGCGGCCGTAGCCGCCGACGGCAACCAGGGCCAGGCGCTCGGCATCGGTCTGCAGCGTCCGGTGCCAGGCGCGCACCAGCAGCTGGTCGAGCAGCCAGGCGCGGCTGTAGACCAGCCGGTCGGCCGGGACCTGCCGGGTGAAATGTTCGCGCAGGGCGCGGGTGCCGTCGCGCAGGGCCGCGCGCAGCGGCGGCAGCAGGACGCCGCCGCCGGCCAGCGCGGCGTCCAGCGCGGCGGTGTCGCAGAGATCGTCCAGGACGGGCGCCGCCGCAAGGGTGGCATCGGCATCGGTGGCGGCGCCGTCCGGCAGGGTCATGGCAGCAGCGGCATGTGGTCCAGGGATTCGTCCGGCCCCAGCGTCAGCACCTCGTAGCCGTCCGCGGTGACCAGCACGGTGTGCTCCCACTGCGCCGACAGGCTGTGGTCCTTGGTCACCACCGTCCAGCCGTCGGGCAGCATCCGGGTGTCGCGCCGGCCGGCGTTGATCATGGGCTCGATGGTGAAGGTCATGCCGGGGATCAGCTCCATGCCGGTGCCGGGCTTGCCGTAGTGCAGCACCTGCGGCTCCTCGTGGAACTCCCGGCCCAGGCCATGGCCGCAGTATTCGCGCACCACCGAGAAGTTCGCCGCCTCGGCGTGCTTCTGGATGGCGTGGCCGATGTCGCCCAGCCGCGTGCCGGGCTTCACCATGCGGATGCCCAGGACCATGGCCTCGTAGCACACCTTGCACAGGCGCTTGGCCTGCACCGAGGGCTCTCCGATCAGGAACATGCGGCTGGTGTCGCCGTGGAAGCCGTCCTTGATCACGGTGATGTCGATGTTGAGGATGTCGCCGTTCTTCAGCACCCGGTCGCCGGGGATGCCGTGGCAGACCTGGTGATTGATCGAGGTGCAGATCGAACGGGGGAAGCCGCGGTAGTTGAGCGGTGCCGGGATGGCCTGCTGGTGGTTGACGATGTAGTCGTGGCAGATGCGGTCCAGTTCGCCGGTGGACACGCCGGCCTTCACGTAGGGGCGGATCATCTGCAGCACCTCGGCGGCCAGCCGGCCGGCGCTGCGCATCTTCTCGATCTCGTCGCCGGTCTTGATCGTAACGCTCATGAGAACCTTTTGAATTGGCGGGGGAATCGCGCGGTGGGCGGAATTGTTGCGAGGCCAAGTTTATGGTATAAAGGCGCGCTTGTTAAGCGGAGGGACGGAAGGACGGACGGCGTGCGCCCGCCTTCATCCCCCGCAAATTCACACATGCGTCGTGACAGTGCGGCTGGGTGCCCCGGTGCAGACCGGGGTTGCCGCACGGGACGCATGGAGGCCCAACCCTGACAATTCGGAGTTCTACCCATGGCGAACGTCACCATGCGCCAGATGCTGGAAGCTGGCGTGCATTTCGGTCATCAGACCCGTTTCTGGAACCCGAAGATGGCCCCGTACATCTTCGGCGAACGCAGCAAGATCCACATCATCAATCTGGAAAAGACCCTGCCTCTGTACACCGAGGCGATGAACTATCTGAGCAGCCTGGCGGCCAAGCGCGGCACCATCCTGTTCGTAGGCACCAAGCGTGCGGCGCGCGATGCGGTCGGCGAAGAGGCGGCGCGCTGCGGCATGCCCTACGTGAACTACCGCTGGCTGGGCGGCATGCTCACCAACTACAAGACCGTGCGCCAGTCCATCCGCCGCCTGAAGGAACTGGAGACCATGGCGCAGGACGGCAGCATGGACCGGCTCAGCAAGAAAGAGGCGCTGATGCGCCGGCGCGAGATGGAGAAGCTGGAGCGCAGCCTGGGCGGCATCAAGGACATGAACCGCCTGCCCGATGCGCTGTTCGTGATCGACGTCGGCCATGAGAAGATCGCCGTCAACGAGGCCGGCAAGCTGGGCATCCCGGTGGTCGGCGTGGTGGACACCAACAACTCCGCCAAGGGCATCGACTACGTCATCCCCGGCAACGACGACGCCATCCGTGCCATTCAGCTGTACGTGCACGGTGCGGCCGACGCCGTCCTCGACGGCAAGTCCACGGCCGTGCAGATGCCGGCGGGCGGTGACGAGTTCATCGAGCTGGACGAGAGCGCCGGCGCCGCCGACAGGCCCGCCCGCGCCAAGCGCGGCCGCGCGGCCGACAAGCGCCCGACCACGGTCAAGTCCCGTGGCCGTACCGCCGCCGTCGCGGACGACGAAGAGGAAGCCTGATCCGCTGCGGACACCGGGGGGCGTCACGTCCGTGCCGCCCCCCCGCGCCGCGTCCGCGGCCCGTGCCGGCAGCCCGCCTCCGGGCGCCTGGCCGGCGGGCAGCCATCGAACAGCAGCACGTACAAGAGGTAAGAACCATGTCTATTTCCGCCGCACAGGTCAAAGAGCTGCGTGAGCGCACCGGCTCCGGCATGATGGAATGCAAGAAGGCGCTGCTCGACGCCGCCGGCGATATGGAAGCCGCCGTCGAGATCCTGCGCAAATCCGGTCTGGCCAAGGCCGACAAGAAGGCCGGCCGCGTCGCCGCCGAAGGCCTCGTCCGGGTCGAGCTGAGCGACGACCGCAAGCGCGCGGTCATCGTCGAAGTCAACTGCGAGACCGACTTCGTCGCCAAGAAGGAGGAGTTCCAGGACTTCGCCACGCACATCGCCCGGCGCGTGCTGAAGGGCGCGCCACAGACCATGGAGGCGCTGCTGGAACTGCCGCTGACCGACGGCGGGGCGAGCATCGAGGAGGCCCGCAAGGAGCTCATCGCCAAGCTCGGCGAGAACATCAACGTACGCCGCTACACCCTGGTCGAGACCAACGGCGTGCTGGGCGCGTACCTGCACGGCACCCGCATCGGCGTGCTGGTCGAGATGAAGGGCGGCAGCGAGGACCTGGCCAAGGACGTCGCCATGCACATCGCCGCCAGCCGCCCGGTGTGTGTCGCCGAGACCGAGGTCCCGGCCGAACTGGTGGAGAAGGAGCGCGACATCTTCGCCGCCCAGGCCGAGCAGAGCGGCAAGCCCGCCGACATCGTCGCCAAGATGGTCGAAGGCCGCATCAAGAAGTACCTCGCCGAGGTCACCCTGGTCGGTCAGCCCTTCGTCAAGGACCCGGACACCACGGTCGGCAAGCTGCTGGCGAAGGCCGGTGCCGAGGTGCTGAGCTTCCAGCGCGTGGAACTGGGCGAGGGCATCGAGAAGAAGACCGAGAATTTCGCCGAAGAGGTCATGGCGCAGGCGCGCGGCAAGTAAGCCGACGGCCGCCCGCCCGCAGTCCGGGCAGGCAAGCGCGATGGGGTCGCTCTGCGGCCCCATCGCGTACATGGCGCCCGGCGGTGAAAAAGACGACAATGACCGCCATGCCGTGCGGCATCCGAGTATTTGCAGTAACAGGTTCATACAACTTCTTGAAAGTACGACATGCCTGAATCAGATCTGCGCTACCGACGGATTCTCCTCAAGCTCAGCGGCGAGGCCCTTCTGGGGTCCGGCGAGACCGGCATCGATCCCCTGGTGCTGGCCCAGTTCGCCGCCGAGATCCACGAACTCGCGCAGGCCGGGGCGCAGATCGGGCTGGTGGTCGGCGGGGGCAACATCTTCCGCGGCGCCGGCCTGGCCGCGGCCGGCATGGACCGCGTCACCGGCGACCACATGGGCATGCTGGCCACGGTGATGAACGCCCTCGCCATGCAGGACGCGCTGCGCCGCCTGGGCACCGAGGGGCGGGTCATGTCGGCGCTGTCCATCGCCTCGGCCTGCGAGGACTATTCGCGCGCCCGCGCCCTGCGGCACCTCGACAAGGGCCGCGTGGTGCTGTTCGCCGCCGGCACCGGCAACCCGTTCTTCACCACCGATTCCGCCGCCGGGCTGCGCGCCATCGAGATCGGCGCGGACATCATGTTCAAGGCCACCCAGGTGGACGGCGTGTATTCGGCCGACCCCAAGAAGGATCCGGGTGCCCGGCGCTTCGACCGCCTGAGCTACGACGAGGCCCTGCGCCGCCAGCTCATGGTCATGGATCACACCGCCATCATCCTGTGCCGCGACCACGGCATGCCGCTGATGGTGTTCGACATCCACCGGCGCGGCAATCTGATGCGCGCCGCCCGCGGCGAGGCGGTGGGCACGCTGGTCGAGAAGGAGTAGAAAAAAAATGATCGACGACATCATCCAGGACGCCAGGACCCGCATGGCCAAGAGCGCCGAGACGCTGCGCCACGACCTGACCAAGCTGCGCACCGGCCGCGCCCATACCAGCCTGCTGGACCACATCACGGTCGACTACTACGGCAGCGAGGTCCCGCTCAAGCAGGTCGCCAACGTGTCCGTGGAGGACGCGCGCACCCTGACCGTCACGCCCTGGGAGAAGCCGATGGTGGCCGTGATCGAGAAGGCCATCATGAAGTCGGATCTCGGGCTGAATCCGAACACCGCCGGTACGGTCATGCGCATTCCGCTGCCGCCGCTCACCGAGGAACGGCGCAGGGACATGATCCGCATCGTCCGCCAGGAGGCCGAGGGCGCGAAGGTGGCCGTGCGCAACATCCGCCGCGACGCCAACAACGACTTCAAGGAACTGCTCAAGGAAAAGGCGATCTCGGAAGACGACGAGCGCCGCGCGCAGGAACAGATCCAGAAACTCACCGACCAGTTCGTGGCCGACATCGACAAGATCACGCAGGCCAAGGAAGCCGAGCTGATGGAGATCTGAGTCGGCGGGATACGGGACATGTCAGAGGCGAGCCGCGGAAAAGACGGGATACCGGATGCCGAAGGTCCGCGTCACATCGCCATCATCATGGATGGCAATGGGCGCTGGGCCCGGCGCCGCGGCATGCCGCGTCCGGCCGGCCACCGCGAGGGCGTCAAGTCCGTGCGGCGCGTGGTCGAGGCCTGCCGCCGCCAGGGGGTCGAGGCCCTGACGCTGTTCGCCTTCAGCAGCGAGAACTGGCGCCGGCCGCCAACCGAGGTCAGCCTGCTGATGGATCTGTTCATCAGCACCCTGCAGAAAGAGGTCGACAGCCTGCACGCCAACGGTGTGCAGGTACGCTTCATCGGCGATCGCGAGCCCTTCGCGCCGAAGCTGCGCGCGCTGATGGACACGACCGAGGCGCGCACCCGCGACAACCCCGGCCTGCGCCTGGCCATCGCCGTCAACTACGGTGGCCGCTGGGATCTCGCCCAGGCGGCGCGTGCGCTCGCCCGCGGCGTGCAGGCGGGCGCGCTGGAGCCGGAGGCCATCACCCCCGAACTGCTGGGCGCACAGCTGGCCCTGGCCGATCTGCCGGAGCCCGACCTGTTCATCCGCACCGGCGGCGAGCAGCGCATCAGCAACTTCCTGCTCTGGCAGCTCGCCTATACCGAACTCTATTTCACCGACGTCCTCTGGCCCGACTTCGACGACCGCTGTCTCGCGGACGCGCTGGCCTGGTTCGCCGGCCGGCAGCGCCGCTTCGGCCGCACCGGCGAACAGGTGGAGCGCATCAAGGGTGTCTGAGCGTGCTTAAACGGATCCTGACGGCGGTGATCCTCATCCCGCTGGTCGTGGGCGGCGTACTGCTGGTCCCGACTTCCGCGTTCTTCGCCATCGGCACCCTGCTGCTCGGCCTGGCCGCCTGGGAGTGGGCCGGTCTGGTGCCGCTGCGTACGACCGCGGCGCGGCTGATCTACGCCCTGGCGCTGATGGCCGCGCTGGTCCTCGGCTGGCTCGCGCTGCAGGGCCGGCCGGCGCTGCTCCAGGGCGTCCTCGCCGCGGCCTTCGG
The DNA here is from genome assembly GCA_964458835.1 of uncultured Gammaproteobacteria bacterium. GTDB lineage: Bacteria > Pseudomonadota > Gammaproteobacteria > Thiohalobacterales > Thiohalobacteraceae > JAHJQQ01. The sequence continues at coordinate 11,068 of CAYWKV010000081.1, forward strand.
CGGGTGGCTGCTGGCGGCGCTGTGGCTCGGCCGGCCGCAGCTCGGCCGCGGCTGGACGGCGTTCAAGGCGGTGCTCGCGCTGCCGGCGCTGTTGCCGGCGTGGTGGGCACTGACCGCGCTGCACGCGCGCCCTGAGCAGGGGCCGGCGCTGGCGCTGTTCGCGCTGGTGCTGATGTGGGTCGCCGACAGCGGTGCCTACTTCGCCGGCCGCAGCTTCGGCCGGCGCAAGCTCGCCCCGCGCGTCAGCCCGAACAAGACCTGGGAAGGCGTGGCCGGCGGCCTGGCCGGCAGCCTGCTGTTCGCGCTGTTCGCCGGTGGCTGGCTCGGCTGGACGGGCGGGCGGCTGGCGGCCTTCGCGGCGCTGGCAGTGGCCTGCGCGGCGCTGTCGGTCGTCGGCGACCTCTTCATCAGCCTGCTCAAGCGTCAGCAGGGCCTGAAGGACACGGGCAACCTGTTCCCGGGGCATGGCGGCCTGCTGGACCGCATCGATAGTCTGCTCGCGGCGGCGCCGGTGTTCGCCCTCGGGCTGGGCTGGGTGGACTAGGGCCTGTTAACACAATTCGCGCCGGGGCGTTTCTGCCCCCAAACATGCCCGGCAAGGGCCGCGGCGAACAGGTTGGTTGTT
>CAYWKV010000081.1:11702-12306 GCA_964458835.1 uncultured Gammaproteobacteria bacterium
TATTTCCAACTCACCCCGCCGCACCGGGCCGTGGCTGTTTTTGGGGCGCAACCCGGAGGGACGGGGCCCATAGGCCGCGAGCCTGTGTTGCGCCTCACTTATGTACGTTCAGTACACTGCGCTCGGCGCGCCTTGGCTCACGGCCTATGGGCCGCCGTCGCCACGGTGCGCATAGTGTTAACAGGCCCTAGGACGATGCCCGCACACGGTGATCCGGCGGTCCGGCGCATCGGGCTCAGCGTGCTGGGCGCCACCGGCTCCATCGGCCTGAGCACGCTGGACGTGGCCGGCCGCAATGCCGGCCGGTTCGAGGTGATCGCGCTCACCGCCAACCGTGACGTCGACGGCATGCTGCGGCTGTGCCGCGCGCACCGGCCGCGCCTGGCCGTGATGGCGGATGCCGACGCCGCCACGCGCCTGGCGGCGGCGTTCCGCGGCGAGGGCCTCGAGATCGCCGTGCAGAGCGGCGACGAGGGCCTGGTCGAGGCGGCCGCGCATCCGCAGGCCGACTACGTGATGGCCGCCATCGTCGGCGCGGCCCGCCAGCCGCCGCCCCTGGAGGCGGCGCCCCGCGGCAAGCGCGTGCTGCGGGGCCACAAGGAGG
>CAYWKV010000082.1:0-11927 GCA_964458835.1 uncultured Gammaproteobacteria bacterium
GGGTTGGACAATAGATACCATTATTTGTTCCCTAATCTACTGACTTATGAGTAATACAGACCAAGGAGCGGGATCATGCCAAGGATGGGCAGGGTCATGCTGCCGAGCTACCCGCATCATGTGGTTCAGCGCGGGCACAATCGGCAGGTGGTATTTGCTGAGGTGCGGGATTATGTGCGGTATCTGGATGCGCTTGCCGAGTTCAAGACAGAATTCGGCATCAAGGTGTACGCGTACTGTTTGATGACCAACCATGTGCATCTTCTCGTGGGGCTTGGAGAAGAGGTGAGTGGTCTGGGCCGGTTGATGAAGCGGGTCGCGGGTCGACAGACGCGGTATCACAATGCGTTGGAAGGGAGGACGGGGACGTTGTGGAAGAGCCGTTACAAATCGAGTCCGGTGGACAGCGATGCGTATCTCTTGGCCTGCGTCCGTTATATAGAATTGAATCCGGTGCGTGCGCGCATGGTGGAGGCGCCGGAGCAGTACCCCTGGTCGAGTGCGCGGCACCACCTGGGCGTCGAGCGATGCGGCTGGCTGGACGAGGATCCCTGCTACGTGGCGCTCGGGAGCGATGTGCTAGAACGACAGGTCTGTCACAGGGCGTTTTTGACGGCGGCGATACCGGAAGGCGAGTGGAGGTTGATCAGGACAGCCGTGCAGCGCGAACAGTTGACGGGGAGCGGGCGTTTCGTGGACGAGGTCGAACGGATTCTGGGGCGCCGTATCGAGCGTCGCAAGCCGGGGCGGCCGGCGGTGCGATCGGATAAATAAATCTGTCCCGATTTTATCGTCCCGATTTTATTCCACCCGCCGACTATATCCAGTCCCGGTAAGTGTTGACTCTTCGGGCAAGCTGAACTATTACTGGCGGCAGTTTACGGGTATGGAGGGTGCCGCAATGGCCGCAACCCTTGAAAAACTGGAGGCGCAGGCGCTCAGGCTCTCGTCGCAGGATCGGGGCGAACTGGCGCAGCGCTTGATTGCGAGCCTGGAAGGCGAATCCGAAGGAACGCCCGAAGAGATCGTCAGGGCATGGGAGGAGGAGATCCTCCGGCGAATCTCCGAGATCGATACGGGATACGCACGATTGGTTCCCGCAGAGGAAGTCTTCGCAGAGATAGACGCTCTGATCGCCGGCCGCAAATAACCACAATGAGGATCGAATTCGCGCAGGGAGCGCGCACAGAATTTAAGACTGCTACCAACTGGTATGTCAGGCAGGCGGGGTCCGCAGTCGCTCAGCTTTTCAGAAACGAAGTACGCACGCTGCTGGAACTGCTGGCCGGGCAGCCGGCCATAGGCGCCCAGACTGTTGGTGGCGCGCGGTTTGTCGTACTCAAACGCTTCCCGTTCAGCGTAGTGTATCGTCAGGCTGGAGACGTTTTGGTGATTCTCGCGATTGCGCATCATAAGCGACGGCCAGGGTATTGGGTGGGGAAATGACGGTGAGTCAGTGATGGAAAAATAAATCTGTCCCCGTTTCCTGCCGTTTCCTGTCCGTCCCCGTTTCCTGTCCATGCTGCCGAACTACCCGCATCATGTGGTTCAGCGCGGGCACAACCGGCAGGTGGTATTTGCGGAGACGCGGGATTATGTCATGACTTTGTCCGTGTTTTTCCGTGTGCTTCCGTGGCAAATGCGGTTTTTACGGACAACAGGCTCGGCGCGGTATGCCGGAGGGCGGGTTCAGGCCGGCGCGGCGCGCTGCTCCAGCAGCGTCGCCTGGGCGCTGCGCGGCTTCTGGTTGCTGGCGGGTTTCGCGCGGCGGTACTCGCCGTCCTTGTTGAGTATCCACGCCTGGGTGTTGTCGGCCAGGTACAGTTCCAGGCCTTCCTTCAGGATGCGGTTGCGCAGGCTCTGGTCCTCGATGGGGAAGCACACCTCGACGCGCTGGAAGAAGTTGCGTCCCATCCAGTCGGCGCTGGAGAGATAGAGGTCGTAGTCGCCTTCGTTGTGGAAGTAGAACACCCGCGTGTGCTCCAGGAAGCGGTCGACGATGGAGCGGACCTGGATGTTGTCGGATACGCCGGGTACGCCCGGGCGCAGGCAGCACATGCCGCGCACGATGAGGTCGATCTTCACGCCGGCCTGGGAGGCCTGATAGAGCGCGCGGATGATCTGCGGTTCGAGCAGCGCGTTCATCTTGGCGATGATGCGCGCGGGCCTGCCGGCGCGGGCGCTGTCCGCCTCGCGCTCGATCAGCCGCAGCAGTTCCTTGTGCAGGTTGAAGGGCGCCGGCACGATCTTCTTGAGCTTCTTGCCGCGGCCGAGGCTGGTCAGCAGTTGGAACACGCGGTGCACGTCCTCGCCCATGGCCTTGTCGCAGGTGAACAGCCCGTAGTCCGTGTACAGGCGCGCCGTGCGTGCGTGGTAATTGCCCGTGGCGAGGTGTACGTAGTGGCGCAGCCGGCGGCCCTCGCGGCGCGTGACCAGCATCATCTTGGCGTGGGTCTTGTGCCCGACCACGCCGTACACCACGTGTGCGCCGGCCTCCTGCAGGCGGGTGGCGAGCTTGATGTTGTCCTCCTCGTCGAAGCGCGCGCGCAGTTCGACCACCACCGTGACCTCCTTGCCGGCCCGCGCCGCATCCACCAGGGCCTTGACCACCGCGGAGTCGGCGCCGGTGCGGTAGAGCGTCTGCTTGATGGCGAGCACGTCGGGGTCGGCGGCCGCCTGGCGCAGGAAATCGACCACGGGGACGAAGGACTCGAACGGATGATGCAGCAGCAGGTCGCGCGCCTGGATGGCCTCGAACAGGTTCACGTCGGGCCCCAGCCGCGCGGGGCGCGACGGTGTGAAGGGCGGGTATTTCAGATCGGGCCGGTCGACCAGGTCGTAGATGGCGAGCAGGCGGTTGAGGTTCACCGGACCGTTGACCTGGTAGAGGTCGTCGGCGCCGAGCTTGAACTGGCGCAGCAGATAGTCGGTCATGGCCTCGCTGCAGTTGTCCGCCACCTCCAGGCGCACGGCGTCCCCATAACGGCGCGACAGCAGCTCGCCCTCGACGGCCCGCAGCAGATCTTCGATCTCCTCCTCGTCCACGAACAGGTCGCTGTTGCGCGTGACCCGGAACTGGTAGCAGCCGGTCACCTTCATGCCGGGGAACAGGTCGCCGACGTGGGCGTGGATGATCGACGACAGGAACACGAACTCGTGCGGACCGCGGCTGTAGCTGTGCGGCACCTGGATCAGCCGCGGCAGTGAGCGCGGCGCCTGCACCACCGCCACGCGGCTGGAACGGCCGAAGGCGTCCTTGCCCTCCAGCGAGACGATGAAGTTCAGGCTCTTGTTCAGGATGCGCGGAAACGGATGCGCCGGGTCCAGGCCCAGCGGGCTCAGCACCGGCAGCAGTTCATGGGTGAAGAAGCGGTGCACCCACTGGGCCTGCTTGGGCGTCCACTCGGTGCGGCGCATGAAGCGGATGCGCTCGGCGGCCAGCGCGGGGAACAGCTCGTCGTTGAGGAGGCGGTACTGCTCGGCCACCAGCCGGTGGGCCTCGGCGCTGATCTGGGCCAGCGCCTCCTGCGGGCCGAGGTGGTCCGGGCCGGCCGGCAGGGTGGTGCCGGAGGCGAGCTTCTCCTTCAGGCCGGCGACACGGATCTCGAAGAACTCGTCCAGATTGGTGCTGGAGATGCACAGGAACTTGAGGCGTTCCAGCAGCGGCGCGCTGGTGTCCCGGGCCTGTTCCAGGACTCGCTTGTTGAACGCCAACAGGCTGATTTCACGATTGATGTAGAGGGCGGGCTGACTGAGGTCGATGCTGTCCATGGGCGGGCCGCTGCAGCGTGGGGCCCGGGCATTATGCCCGATTTGCGAAAACCGTAACCCGGACCGGCCGGACTGTAACAATACTGTCATATGGCGGGCCTATGCTATGCGCCGATATGAGCAACCCCACGCCCGCGACGGAATCCCCTCTGTCCCGCATCGGCGCCGCCACCCAGGCGCGCCGGCGCCGCTGGCGCATGGCCAAGGACGGGCTGGCCCGCCACGGCGTCATGATCGGCGGCTTCGGCGTCATCATCGCCATTCTGCTGATCTTCTTCTATCTGCTGTATGTCGTCTTCCCGCTGCTCGAGCCGGCCTCGGCGGAGGCGGTGGCCGACTATGCGCTGGACGAGGCCGCGGCCGACACCCTGCACCTGGCCATGGAGGAGCAGGCGGAGATCGCCGTGCGCTACGACAGCGCCGGGCGAGTGCGCTTCTTCGCCACCCGCGACGGCAGGACGATCGCCGAACAGGTCCTGCCGGTGCCGGCGGGCGTGACCGTCACCAGCCAGGCCCAGGGCCTGCCCGGCCGGGGCGGGGTGTCGCTGGGCCTGTCCGACGGCTCGGTGCTGCTGACCCGGCACACCTATAAGGTGAGCTTTCCGGGGGACCGGCGCCTGATCACCCCGCAGTTGGAATTCCCGCTCGGCGAGCAGCCGCTGCCGATCGACGCCGCGGGCCGGCCGCTGGAGCGCATCGCCGTGCAATCCGGCGACCGCACCACGGTCGCGGCGCTCACCACCGACCAGCGCCTGCTGCTGGTGATCCTGCAGAAGGAGGAATCCTTCCTGGAGGAATCCGAGACTCTGCAGCGCTACGAGCACAGCCTGCCCAACACCGCGGGCCGGGTGCGGCATCTGCTGGTCGATCCCGACCAGCGTTCGCTGTACGTGGCCACCGACACCGGCACGCTGGCCTACTACGACATCGCCGATCCCGAGGCGCCGCGCCTGGTGCAACAGCTGGGCGTGGTGCCGCCGGGCGCCAGGCTCACCGGGCTCTCGCTGCTGGCGGGCGGCATCTCGCTGCTGGTGGCGAGCTCCGACGGCCAGATCGCGCAGTGGTTCCCGGTGCGCGACGAGGCGAACCAGCCCATGCTGCGCCGCATCCGCAGCTTCGCCAGCGCGGCAGAGGTGACGGCGCTGGCGCCGGAGTTCGCCCGCAAGGGTTTCCTGACCGCGAACGCCCGCGGTGGCGTGGACATCTACCACACCACCGCCGGCGAGCACATCCTGGACGTGCAGGTCAGCGAGCGGCCGCTGCGGCGGCTGGCGGTGGCGCCGCGCGCCAACGCCTTTCTGGCCGAGGACACCGCCGGCCGTCTGCACTTCTGGCACATCGACAACGAGCACCCCGAGGTCTCCTGGTCGTCGCTGTGGGGCAAGGTGTGGTACGAGAGCTACCCCAAGCCCGACTATGTCTGGCAGTCGTCCTCGGCCAGCAACGACTTCGAGCCCAAGTTCAGTCTCACGCCGCTGGCCTTCGGTACGCTGAAGGCGGCCTTCTACGCCATGCTGTTCGCGGTGCCGATCTCCATCTGCGGCGCCATCTACGCGGCCTATTTCATGGCGCCGGGCATGCGCAAGCTGGTCAAGCCGACCATCGAGATCATGGAGGCGCTGCCGACGGTGATCCTCGGCTTTCTGGCCGGCCTGTGGCTGGCACCGACGGTGGAGGCGCATCTGCCGGGCGTGTTCGCGCTGCTGCTGGTGCTGCCGGTCGGTACGCTGCTGTTCGCCTGGCTGTGGCGGCTCATGCCGGCGGGCGTGCGTCACCGTGTGCCGGACGGCTGGGAGGCCGCGCTGCTGATACCGGTGCTGCTGCTCATGGCCTGGGCGTCGATGGTGCTGAGCGCGCCGCTGGAGGCGTTGCTGTTCGGCGGCGACATGCGTGTGTGGATGCGCAACGAGCTGGGCATCGGCTTCGATCAGCGCAACGCCCTGATCGTCGGCCTGGCCATGGGCTTCGCGGTCATCCCGACCATCTTCTCCATCGCCGAGGACGCCATCTTCAGCGTGCCGCGCCACCTGACCAACGGCTCGCTGGCGCTCGGCGCCACGCCCTGGCAGACGCTGGTGCGGGTGGTGCTGCTCACCGCCAGTCCCGGCATCTTCTCGGCGGTGATGATCGGCATGGGCCGCGCCGTGGGCGAGACCATGATCGTGCTCATGGCGACCGGCAACACGCCGGTGATGGACCTCAGCCTGTTCCAGGGCATGCGCACGCTGTCGGCCAACATCGCCGTGGAAATGCCGGAAGCCGAGGTCGCCAGCACGCACTTCCGCATCCTCTTCCTGGCCGCCCTGGTGCTGTTCATGTTCACCTTCGTGTTCAACACGCTCGCCGAGCTGGTGCGGCAGCGTCTGCGCCGCAAGTACGCGTCGCTGTGAGGCCGGCCATGAAGACCTGGATCAAGAGCGGCGCCCCGTGGATCTGGATGAACGCGGCCGCCGTCAGCGCCAGCCTCATCATGGTCGCCGGCCTGCTCGGCCTGATCGCCGTGCGCGGCCTGGGCCATTTCTGGCCGGCGGACGTGGTCGAGATGGACTACCTCGCCGCCGACGGCCAGGTGGTGCGCCTGATCGGCGAACTCGGGAGCTACGAGGACGTGCCGCGCGAACGGCTGGCCGCGGCCGGCGTGCGCCTGCCCGAGGGCGACGCGGTCACCCTGCGCCGCCATCTGCTCAAGACCGGCAATCGCGACGTGGCGGGGCCGGATTTCATGTGGGTGCTGGAGCACGATATCCAGGCGCGCCGCTATCCGCCCGCGCTGCTCGCCATCGAGCGCCGCGAATGGGGCAACTTCTACGGCTATCTGCGCGAGGTGCGCGAGGCGGGCACCAGCGTCGCCGCCGGCGACCAGGCCTGGGACGCACTGCAGCCACGGCTGGAGCGCGCCCTGGATCTGTTCGCCGCCATCCGCGACATCGAGCGCGGCGCCATCGGCAGCATCAACTACCGGCTCGAGCAGCTGCGGCTGCGCACCCGCCGCCTGGAACTGGATGGCCGGAACGATCCGGCGGCGCTGGCCGACATGGCCGCCGAGCGCGCCGGCCTGCAGGCGGAGTACGAAGGCCTGCAGCAGGAGCTGGCGGATCTGTATCGCGACATCGGCCGCGACAGCATCGTGGTCGAGACGCAGGCCGGCCAGCAGGTCGAACTGCCGCTGTCCAAGATCGTGCACGTCCGCCAGCCCAACGCCATGGGCGTGTTCGCCAAGCTGAAGACCTATTTCGCGAAGGTCTGGGAGTTCCTCAGCGACGAGCCGCGCGAGGCCAACACCGAAGGCGGCATCTTCCCGGCCATCTTCGGCACGGTGCTCATGGTCATCCTGATGTCGGTGCTGGTGACGCCCTTCGGCGTGATCGCCGCGCTGTATCTGCGCGAATACGCCCGGCAGGGGCCGGTGACGCGCATGATCCGCATCGCGGTCAACAACCTCGCCGGTGTGCCCTCGATCGTCTACGGCGTGTTCGGCCTGGGTTTCTTCGTGTATTTCCTGGGCGGCAACATCGATCGGCTGTTCTATCCCGAGGCGCAGCCGGCGCCGACCTTCGGCACACCGGGCCTGCTGTGGGCCTCCATCACCCTGGCGCTGCTGACGCTGCCGGTGGTGATCGTGGCGACCGAAGAGGGCCTGGCGCGCATCCCCAAGGCCATCCGCGAGGGCAGCCTGGCGCTCGGTGCCACCAAGGCCGAGACGCTGTGGCGCACCGTGCTGCCCATGGCCAGCCCGGCCATGATGACCGGCCTGATCCTGGCCGTGGCGCGCGCCGCCGGCGAGGTGGCGCCGCTGATGCTGGTCGGCGTGGTCAAGCTGGCGCCGACGCTGCCGCTGGACGGCAATGCACCCTTCCTGCACCTCGACCGCAAGTTCATGCACCTGGGTTTCCACATCTACGACGTCGGTTTCCAGAGTCCCAACGTCGAGGCGGCACGGCCGCTGGTGTACGCCACCGCGCTGCTGCTGGTGCTGGTCATCATGGCGCTGAACATCGCCGCCATCACCATCCGCAACCGCCTGCGCGAGAAGTACCGGGCGCTGGATCAATGAACCCGAAAATCCATGTCAGCCATGGAAGCACACGGAAGGCGCTGAAATGAAATATGACCGTGAACCAAGGGCTCATCACCTGGCGGGTGACAAAACCCGCGAAATAAAGCTTATGATCTTGTCCGTGTTTTTCCGTGTGGTTCCGTGGCAAATACGGTTTTCAGGATGTAAGTAACCGGCCCGCGGCCGGACACGAGAGACGCGACCATGAACGATCGAACCATGTCTGCCCATGCCATCGGTATGGAAGCCCTCGGACAGACCGGCGTGGACCGGCACATCGAAGAGGAGGACATCTGCATCCAGGTCGAGGATCTGGATCTGTATTACGGCGCCAAGCAGGCCCTGAAGGGTATTGCCATGAGCGTGCCGCGGCGGCGCGTCACCGCCTTCATCGGGCCCAGCGGCTGCGGCAAGTCGACCCTGCTGCGCTGTTTCAACCGCATGAACGATCTGGTCGACGGCGTACGTATCGAGGGCCGCATGCTGCTCGACGGCCAGGACATCTACGCCAAGTCGGTGAACGTCGCCGACCTGCGCCGCCGCGTCGGCATGGTGTTCCAGAAGCCGAACCCGTTCCCCAAGAGCATCTACGAGAACGTCGCCTACGGCCTGCGCCTGCAGGGCGTGCGCAGCCGCCGGGTGCTGGACGAGGTGGTGGAGAACGCGCTGCGCGGCGCGGCGCTGTGGGACGAGGTCAAGGAGCGCCTGCACGACAACGCCCTCGGCCTGTCTGGCGGCCAGCAGCAGCGCCTGGTGATCGCGCGCGCCATCGCCATCGAGCCCGAGGTGCTGCTGCTCGACGAACCGGCCTCGGCGCTGGACCCGATCTCGACGCTCAAGATCGAAGAGCTGATCTACGAGCTGAAGTCGCGTTACACCATCGTGATCGTGACGCACAACATGCAGCAGGCGGCGCGCGTGTCGGACTATACTGCGTTCATGTACATGGGCGACCTGATCGAGTTCGGCGACACCAACACCATCTTCACCAACCCATCGGAGAAGATGACCGAAGATTACATCACCGGACGCTACGGCTGAGTGCGCCGGCAGGAGAGGGAGCGGCAATGGAAAAAATGGGCATCGGACAGCACATCTCGCAGCAGTTCAACGCGGAGCTGGAAGACATCCGCAATCGCGTGCTGACCATGGGCGGCGTGGTCGAGCAGCAGCTCGCCGACGCCATGACGGCGCTGGTCGAGGGTGACGAGCGCATGGCCGAGGCGGTCATCAACGGCGACTACAAGGTGAACGCCATGGAGGTGGCGCTGGACGAGGAGTGCAACCGCGTGCTGGCCCGCCGCCAGCCGACGGCCGTCGATCTGCGCCTCATCGTCGCGGTCATCAAGACCATCACCGATCTGGAACGCATCGGTGACGAGGCCGAGCGCATCGCGCGCATGGCCCAGCAGGTCGGCAGCGGCGAGGACATGAAAGTGCATCCGGCGCAGATCCAGCATCTCGGCGACCAGGTGCGGCAGATGGTCCACAGCGCGCTGGACGCTTTCGCTCGCATGGATACCGAACTCGCCGTGCAGGTCTGGCGCGAGGACCTGAAGGTCGACAAGGAATACGAGGCCATCGTGCGCCAGCTCATCACCTTCATGATGGAGGATCCGCGCTCGATCCCGCGGGTGCTGGACATCATGTGGGCGGCGCGCTCGCTGGAGCGCATCGGCGACCGCGCCCGCAACATCTGCGAGTACGTCATCTATCTGGTCAAGGGCAAGGACGTGCGCCACACCAGCCTGGAGCACATGGAGGCGCAGGCGCGCGCCGACCACGCCAAGTCGAAGGAATGAACCGGTCGGCGCCGGCTCCCGGCGCCGCCTGATCCCAATCGCACGTACTGAAACCCTTCCTGGCCACGGAAGCCACGGACTCCACGAAACCCATGGAACGACATCTGTAGGAGCGGCCTTCGGCCGCGAACGGTCCGGAGGGCCGCCGGTTCCCCGCCGCCCCCCCCGGCCCGCACCCCCGGGGTGGGGGCACCTTCAGCCCGCTCCTACAGGTGTCGTTCCGCAGGTAGAACCGAATAAGAAGCTTGTCCGCACTTTTCCGTGTGCGTCCGTGGTCATTTCTTCAGGACATCGGCCAAAATAAGTACCAACCCACCTAGTCCGCCAGCGCCACGCTCTTGATGAGTGCGTGCACCGCCGTCCCCGTTGCGATGCCGAGCTGGTCGCGGGACTTGCGTGTGATCCGCGCCAGCAGTGGCGCGCCGCCGGCCCGCTGGCGCGCACCTTCCGGGCCTCCAGCAGCACCAGCGTCGTCACGGTCGCGAGGCGCAGCGTCAGGAACAGAGGGGCGGGATCGGCCAGGTTCATGCCGGCAGAGTCCAAGGCAATCCTGAGGATGGTGGACGGTATCGGCGCGGCGTTCAGGCCGGTGTATTCAGCAGCCCGTCCAGCTCGCAGAAGCCGCCGCGAACCGAGAAGGTCCTGCCGTAACCCATTTCGCGCAGCAGGCGCGTTGCGTGCAGACTGCGCTGGCCGCTGTTGCAGACCACCAGCAGAATGCAGTCGTGCCGCTGACGCAGCCCGTTTATTTGCGTGATGAACGTTTTCGCATCGAAGTCGTCGGGTTCGTCGGCATCCAGGATCTCCTGCTCTTCCGCGGTAAGCTGGAAGCCGAAGCTGCGTTTGACGCTGAAGAACGGAATGTTCAGTGCGCCCGGCAGCATACCCTTCATCTCCAATTCGAAGGGTTGTCTGATGTCGAGCAGGCAGGCCAGCCCGAGGTGCAGGATCTCGGCGGCGGCCGTCGCGCTGATTTCGGTACCGGGTGTATCGCCCATGTCAGTTCCTTGTGAATGTGCAGTGCTCATTCACTGCACCCCATAGCCGTCATGCTCGATGATTCTCCGTGCCGCCTCACCGCGCATGAACTCCAGGAAAAGCCGTGCCGCTTCTACGTCGTGGCTGCTGTGCAGCAGTACGGCGCCCTGTTCCAGCGACACATGTTGCTCGCTCGGAACCCGCCAGTACCGCGTATCCGGGACATGCAGCATACGGAGCTGACTCAGCGCGACGAAGCCGAGTTCGGCGTTGCCGCCGTGCACGAAGTGGAAAGTCTGGCCGATGTTCTCGCCGATGACCAGATGCGGTTGCAGCGTGTCCCACAGCTGCATGCCTTCGAGCACGCTGCGGGCAGCGGCGCCATAGGGTGCGGTGTGCGGGTTGGCGAGGGCGAGGTGTGTGAATTCGCCGCGTTCGAGACGGGCGAGCGGCTCGCCTCCTGGCGCGTACAGCACGAGTCGGCCGATGGCGTAGGTGAAGGGCGCATCGGCCAGGCCTTCCTCGTGCAGCAGCGCGGGCCGTTCGCGATCGGCGGACAGGAAAATGTCGAACGGCGCGCCGTTCCTGATCTGGGCATAGAGTTTTCCAGTGGAGCCGCTGCTGATGCGCAGACGGTGCGGCTGGCCGCGTTCGAATGCCGCGGCCAGTTTTTCCAGGGTACCGGTGAAATTGCTGGCGCAGGCGACATGGATGTCTGCGGCACGGGCACCGGGGGAGCTGCCGGCGAACAATGCGGCGAACAGGATCAGGTAGCGCATGAAGGTGCCCTTGGCGTGCGGTGGTCGGAGCCCTCGATATCGTCTTCGCCATGCAGCGAAGGCTGGTGAGATTGCCGCCTGTGGCGGCCATCGTTATATTCGCACAAACATAACGATGGCCGCAAGCAGTCTCCAGGCCGAATGCCGCCGTTGGGTGTCAGGGCTTGAGGCGGGCGGTGAAGTCGCGCAGCTGCGCGGCAATGGCCGTCGCTGCAGTCGTTTCCATGGCGCGGTAGCGGCGCAGGACATCGCGACCGAAGTCGGTGACGTGCGCGCCACCGCCGCCGGCACCCCCAGTCGCGGTGTCGATCACCGGCTGGATGAAGGCCTGGTTCATGCTGTCGACCAGTTGCCAGGCCCGACGATAGGACATCTGCATGTCGCGCGCGGCGGCGGAAATCGAGCCGGTGCGTTCGATGGCTTCGATCAGATCCGCTTTGCCGGGGCCCATGGTGATCGCCTGGCCGAGCAGGATGCGCAGCCGCGGCCGCGCCGTGGTGGAGCGGGTGCGCGTGGCCGCGGCGGGCTTGGTGGTTCTGC
>CAYWKV010000083.1:0-1649 GCA_964458835.1 uncultured Gammaproteobacteria bacterium
GATGGCCTTGGCCAGCAGCGTCTTGCCGGTGCCCGGCGGGCCGACCAGCAGCACGCCCTTGGGGATGTGCGCCCCCAGCCGGCCGTAGCGCCCGGGCTCTTTCAGGAACGTGACGACCTCCTGAAGCTCCTCCTTGGCCTCGTCCACCCCGGCGACGTCCTCGAACGTCACGCGCGTGTCCTTCTCGACATAGATCTTGGCCTTGCTCTTGCCGATCTCGAGCATGCCGCCCGCCGCGCCCATGCGTTTCATCAGCAGCATCCAGATGCCGACGAACACCACGGCCGGCAGGATCCACGACAGCAGTGTGCCGAGCCAGTTGCTCTCGATCACGCCGGCAAAACGCACCTTGGCGGCCTCCAGCTCCTTGATCAGATCCGGATCGTCCACCCGCACGGTGACGAAGCGGTGCGGCCCGGTGCCGGACTTTTGCAGTTGGTCGAGCTGCGCCTTCGGCAGCAGCTCTTCCAGGCCTTCATTGACCAGCCCGCCGCTCAGGGTCCGCTCGCCGATGGCCACATCGGTGAGCTTGCCCGCTTTGAGCAGCGTCTTGAAACTGTCGTAGGACAGCGTCTCGGTGTGCGGCGCATACAGGTAGTTCTGCACGACAGCGATCAACAGGAAGGCGGCGACAAAATACCAGATCGAAAACTGTTGGCGTTTTTCCATTGTCGGTTCCCGCGTCAGGTCGCCACCCGTCCGGAGCCGAACCGGCGGTTGAGTCCGTTATAGATGGGGCAGAACACCAGCCCGGCGTATGCGCCGTAAAGGAAACTCTCGATCAACCCAAGCAGGAAGCCCCACCAGGTGAGCCACTTGAACGCCGGCAGCACCTGTTCGAGAAAGGTGTGCATGTGCAGGCTTTGGGGCGTCACCAGCCCGTAGATCACGCACACGATGAAGGTGACCGCCGCGAAGAGCCCCAGCGCCCAGGTAACCAGTCTTGTGTTGAGCATGTTCCGTCCTCCTCAATGCCGATGGCCCGAGGGCTTGTCGATGCCTGTATCTTTTGTCCCGTGCCCACCGTGCCCACCGCCATGACCACCATGCCCGAACAGGTGCATGCCAACGAACAGGATACCGATCAGCAACCAGAACCAGTTTTCCGTCAGCCATTCCATAATGCCCTCCTCAGTACAGAGTATCCCTCGTCACCCCGACCCCTAACACGCAATACAGCATTCAGCGGTCTTCACAGCGCCGCGAGGACAACACCAGACAATCTTCCCGCCACCGGCAACCGGCCTGATCGCAATAGCCGGCATACGCCTTGGCAAAACAATCGAAATTGCCTTCTTCACGCTGCAGTGTCCTGATCAGTTCAGCCTTGCCATACCTGCGTGGTGAAATACCCCGTTGTTTTGCAATCTCGCGTAGCATGAGCATGTTCATTTATTGTCCTCCATTTCGATATCCTCACTGCGTACCGACAGCCTGATCCAAAAGTTACCTTCTCAACCCGTCATTTTTTTACCAAACCCATTCGGTGATTTCCGGCATATCCACGCCGTGCTCAGTGATGTATCGCTTGTGTTCGATATGGCGGTTGCGGATCCACTGCTTGAGATACGCCGCCCTGGATCCAAGCCTGGAAACGCGATCGATGACGTCCGCCACCAGACGAAAGCGATCCATATCGTTGCGCACCA
>CAYWKV010000083.1:1749-5072 GCA_964458835.1 uncultured Gammaproteobacteria bacterium
ACGCGATCGATGACGTCCGCCACCAGACGAAAGCGATCCATATCGTTGCGCACCACCATGTCGAACGGTGTGGTGGTGGTTCCCTCTTCCTTGTAGCCGCGTACGTGCAGGTTCTTGTGATTGGTGCGCCGGTAAGTCAGGCGATGGATCAGCCAGGGATATCCGTGATAGGCGAAGATGATCGGCTTGTCGGTAGTGAACAAGGTATCGAAGTCCTTGTGCGAAAGCCCATGGGGATGCTCTTCCTTATCCTGCAGGGTCAGGAGATCCACCACGTTGATCATCCGCACCTTGAGATCGGGCAGGTGGCGGCGCAGGATATCCACGGCTGCCAGAACCTCCAGGGTAGGCACATCGCCTGCAGCCGCCATCACCACATCGGGGTCAGTGCCCTGGTCGTTGCTGGCCCAGTCCCAGATGCCGATACCGGCGGTGCAATGCTTGATGGCCGCGTCCATGTCGAGCCACTGCGGTTGGCGCTGCTTGCCGGCCACGATCACGTTGACGAAGTTACGCGAACGCAGGCAACGGTCGGTCACACACAGCAGGGTATTGGCGTCGGGCGGCAGATAGACGCGGATCACGTCGGCCTTCTTGTTCACCACGTGATCGATGAAACCGGGATCCTGGTGCGAGAAACCGTTGTGGTCCTGACGCCAGACGTGCGAGGTCAGCAAGTAGTTCAACGAGGCGATGGGGCGGCGCCAGGGGATCTCCTTGCTGGTCACCTTGAGCCACTTGGCGTGCTGGTTGAACATGGAATCGATGATGTGGATGAAGGCCTCGTAGCAGGAGAACAGGCCATGGCGTCCGGTCAGCAGATAGCCCTCCAGCCATCCCTGGCAGGTATGTTCGGAGAGTATCTCCATCACCCGTCCGTCGGGCGCGAGGTGGTCGTCCTCCGGCAGCATCTCGGCCATCCAGGCGCGGTCGGTCACCTCGAACAGCGCGCCGAGGCGGTTGGAGTTGGTTTCGTCCGGGCCCATCACGCGGAAGTTTCGTGTCTGCATGTTCAACTTCATTATGTCGCGCAGGTAACCGCCCATGACCCGGGTTGCCTCCGCCTGTTCCGCGCCTGGGCTGCCTACCGTGACGGCATAGTCGCGGAAGTCCGGCAGCCGCAGATCCTTGAGCAACAGCCCGCCGTTGGCATGCGGATTGGCGCCCATGCGCCATTCGCCTTGCGGCGCCAGTGCCGCCAGTTCCGGCAGCAGGCAACCGTTGCCGTCGAACAATTCCTCGGGACGGTAGCCCCGCATCCACTCCTCGAGTAACCGGAGGTGATCCGAGTTGTCGGCCAGTTCTGCGAATGGCACTTGGTGCGAGCGCCAGTAACCTTCGGTCTTCTTGCCATCGACCTCCTTGGGGCCGGTCCAGCCTTTGGGGGTACGCAAAACGATCATCGGCCAGCGCGGGCGTTGGCCGGCGCCTTTGCAGCGCGCGGCCTGCTGAATCGCGTGGATCTCGGCGATCACCGCATCCAGAGCAGCCGCCATGAGCTGATGCATCCGCCTGGGCTCGGATCCCTCGACGAAATAGGGCCGGTAGCCATAGCCGACGAACAGGCTCTCCAGCTCCTCCCGCGGGATGCGCGCCAGCACGGCGGGATTGGCGATCTTGTAGCCGTTCAGATGCAGGATTGGCAGCACGGCACCGTCGCGCACGGGGTTGAGAAATTTGTTGGAATGCCAAGCGGTGGCGAGTGGCCCGGTCTCGGCCTCGCCGTCGCCGACCACGCAGGCGGCGATGAGATCCGGGTTATCGAACACCGCGCCAAACGCATGCGACAGCGCGTAGCCCAGTTCACCGCCTTCGTGAATCGAGCCCGGCGTCTCCGGCGCAACATGGCTCGGTATGCCGCCCGGGAAAGAGAACTGCCTGAACAGCTTTTTCATGCCTTCCGCGTTCTGGGGAACATTCGGATAGACCTCGCTGTAACTGCCCTCCAGCCAGGTGTTCGCGACCAGCCCCGGACCGCCGTGTCCCGGGCCTGTGATGTAAATGATGTTCAGATCATGCGCCTTGATCACCCGGTTCAGGTGTGCATAAACGAAATTCAACCCCGGGGTGGTCCCCCAATGTCCGAGCAGCCGCGCCTTGACGTGCGCCAGGGTCAGTGGCGTGGTGAGCAGGGGATTGTCCCGCAGATAGATCTGCCCCACCGACAGGTAGTTGGCCGCCCGCCAGTAGGCATCCATCCTGTGCAGTTCATCTGCCGAAAGTGGGGCCAGCTCGATTCCGGTTTTTGGGTGCTCCATTTGCAGCTTTTTTTTGTGGCGCTCGGTTTGCGGCTTTTGTTTCATGATCGTCTCCTCTATCCGAGGCGGAAAAGTGAATGTCTACGGTGTGCCAGGCCATCGAGGTCACGCACTGCGCCGCGGAGGAGGCTCACCGACATGTCCGCGTCTCCCTCGGACACCTGGAACTTGAGGGAGGAACTGCTGCTGTTGAAACGCAGGATGCGCATGATCGGCTCTAGCGCATGTAGGCGTCGCTGGTATAGCGACGCATCATGCGGTGGCTGTTGAAGAACGATGCATTCTTGGCGATGGCGCCCTTCATGACCGCGATCCAGCCGGGACGGTTCTCGTAGTACAAGGGCAGCACCACCCGCTCAAGCTTGTCGTAAAGCGAGCCCGCGTCGTCCGCACCCGGTCCGCCATCGCCGATGCCCCATCCGGTGATCCCTTCGATCCGGCCCTCGGACCACCAGCCATCCGGCACACTGAGGTTGGGGATACCGTTGAAGGTGGCCTTCATGCCGCTGGTGCCAGAGGCCTCCCAGGGCGGGAGCGGCGTGTTGAGCCACACATCGACGCCGGACACCATGGCGGCGGCGAGCGCCATGTCGTAATCGGGAAGGAACACCACCGGCACGGCACCGGCCAGATCACGGATGTGCGCGTGCAGCGCCTCGATGGCATGCTTGCCGTCCTGATCGCGCGGATGCGCCTTGCCCGCCAGCACGACCTGGAACGGCCGCCGCCCGGCAATCGCCCGGAGGCGGGCGATGTCGGTGAACAGCAGTTCCGGGCGCTTGTAGGCAGTCATGCGCCGTGCGAATCCTAAAGTGCACAGCCCGGGATCGAGGCGCGTCCCGGTCAACGTGCGCACCTGCTCGACCAGCGCCTGCTTGGCCTCCAGGTGCGCATCCCAGATGGCCTCGTCGGCGATGCAGCAGTCGGCCCGCACCAACAGCTCCGGCTCGTGGCACCAGCCCGGCAGATGCGCGTCGTAAAGCCGGGCGAACGCCGGATGTGTCCAGGTGAAGGGATGCACACCGTTGGTGACGGACCGCACCTTGTAGCCCGGGAACAGCTGCC
>CAYWKV010000083.1:5172-9432 GCA_964458835.1 uncultured Gammaproteobacteria bacterium
GCCAGATCGGTGTCGAGCAGGATCACCGGCTGGCGGCCACCCATGTGGCTTTCCAGGACGTAGAGCCAGCCGCCCACCCACACATCCCGTCCTTCGATGGGGACCGCGACCCGCGCCTGCAGCGGCTGCGCCGCGGCGGCCGGGTCCCAGGAGTGGGGCGCCTCGTGCTGACGACCGGCTGTATCGATACGCTGCCGGAAGTAGCCCGCCCGGCTGGCGAGACTCACCGTGACTAGCGGCAGCTCCAGATCGGCGGCCGAGCGCACGGTGTCACCGGCGAGCACACCCAGACCCCCGCTATAGGTGGGGATGTCCGAGCGCAGCGCGATCTCCATGGTGAAGTAGGCGACGCGCTCCGAGTGGATGAATTCGCGGCTCATAGTGCCCTCCTTGCCCGTGTCTTGCGGGCCTGTGCTCATCGGTCGGCAATCTCATGCAGCACTTCTCTGCGTCAGAACGTCGCGGCGATATGCCGCCGCCGACACCGTGTCACCGACGAACCACCAAGCATTCTCTCTCCTGCGGCCGGGCCTCCGGCCCGCCTATGCATGCAGCTCCCGACCATGCCGGCACCAGACGCAGCTGCAATCGACATGATTGCAACTTTCGTCCCTGCGCTGGCTTCGGAAAAGCTGACGCGCCAGCGGCGCCAACAGCCGTTTTACGCGTGAGGGAGAGTAGTACCTATGCAACAGTTCGCGCGCATCCGAGCGGTTTTCCTGGTGGTTCAGCAGCCAGCGATAACCGCGGTTGCCCAGCAGGCTGTAGAGGGCGCGGTTCACCACCGCTGTGGTCATCAGCGCTCCGAGTTCCCGCTGCCAAAGCCGATCGTAGTCGCTGCCTTCCAGCAGACTGCGCGCAGCGAGCACTCCGGAGGTGATGGCGGCCCGCATTCCGAACCCCCACAAGGTGTCCTGAAAACCGGCCTGTTCCCCCACCACTGCATGCACCCCGGAGTGCGCCATACCTGGGATACGGAAATTCCCCACACCGCCGTGCGGCCGAGGATCGATCATCTCCAGTCCGACCAGCCGCTCGAATGCCTGGATGGTGTGCCGCACATAGTGCGCCTCCTGTTTGAAGCCGGTGAACATGCAGCTCTTCACCGTTCCCTTTCCGCCCATGACCAGCAGATAGCCATACCCTTTAGGGGCGAGACCGTCATCGCAGATCGCCCAGAAACCGTCTGCCATACGGGTGTCGAAGTGGTAACCGACGGCGATCGCATCGGCCGCTTTCGGGCCGGTGGCGAAGATGGCTGGGCCGTGCGCGTGTCGCAGCCTGCTGTTGAAGTGTACCTCCACCCCCAGTCCCGCGGCCTGGCGCAACAACGCCGTATCCAGCGTATCCGGGCCGGGCCCTCGTTCTACCATGTAGAACAGCGGCTCACGGCTGCGGATGGGATACGCCTGATCCCAGGCATCGAAGACTGTGCCTTGGCGACAGGGGAGCCACTGGAAGTCAGTGGTGATTCCGAGGTCCTGCAATACGGCCAAGGTATCCTGCCGGGTGGTCCAGTTCTCCAGCCCCTGGAGGTCGCGCTTGAAGCGGTGGCCCACCTCATCCTGTGCCTCGTGCACGACGACCGTCCGTCCCGCGCGCGCCAGGGTGATCGCGGCCGCCAGCCCGGCCGGCCCGGCACCGGCGATTTCGATTGGGACATTTTCCGTCATGGCCGCCCCCTTTTCTGATGCCGGTGCCTGCCGGCGGCGCCGCGCGCGACGAACACGTTGTAAACGGGCACCCAGACCAGCGCGAAATACCAGCCGTAGCCGTAGCTCTCGATCAGTCCCAGGAAAAAGCTCCGCCAGCTGATCCACTCGAAACCCGGCAGCAGCGCCCGCCAGGTCTGGTACATGGCGTGCGCGGGAAACAGCAGATCGAAGGCCACGCACAGGGCAAACGTGATGGTCAGAAACACGCTGGAAGCGTGGCCGACCGCGATGACAGAGATGCCCGGTTTCATGACGCACCTCCCGTGTCACCGCCGGCAGATTCGAGGTACTTTCCGGGATCCGCTTCGAACTTGTCCAGACAGTTGCGGCTGCAGAAACGGTACAGCGTTCCCTGGTGCATCTTGCCGTAACCCTGGTCTGTCGCCACCGTCATGCCGCAGACGGGATCGGTATGCTCGCCCTCGCCGCCACTGTGTCCCGCATGCCCGCCATGTCCTTCGTGACCGCCATGCCCGTGGACGCTATGCGCGCCGCAGCCAAAGCGCATCATGAAATAGAACAGACCGCCGATAATCAGAAACCACAGTAAGCCTTCCATATTCACCTCCAATGCGTTCGTCGACGTACGAACGCGTGGACTCGCTACGCCGGATATTCCCCGTCGCCCACAGTTCTTGTTCCAGATAGCGTACTGTTGCCGATTGGATCGGTGCCAATCTCAATGGCACTGTCGCCGATATAGCGATAAGGCGGTATCACCAGATTGGTAGGCGCTGGGACATTCTTGTAGACCCGCCCTGCAAAATCGAACTTGGATCCGTGGCACGGACAAAAATAGCCGCCCGGCCAGTCCTCGCCGAGATCGGGCGGCCCAACCTCCGGGCGAAATGTCGGTACGCAACCGAAGTGCGTGCAGATGCCGATCACCACGAACAACTCGGGTTTGATCGCGCGGAATTCGTTGGCGGCATAGTCCGGCTGCTGACTGGCAACGCCGGAATCCGGGTCGCGTAGGCGCTGCCTGAGTCTCGACTGCCGCAATCGATCGAGCATCTCCGGCGTGCGGCGCAGAACCCACACCGGCCTGCCGCGCCATTCCATCGTCACCTGCATCCCGGGTTGAATCTTGCTGACATCCAACTCGACAGGGCCTCCAACCGCACGGGCCTGCGCACTCGGACTCATGCTGTGAATGAACGGGATCGAGGCCGCGACCAGCCCGGCCCCGCCCGTTACGGCCGTCGCGGCGATGAGCAGCTTTCGTTTACTACGATCCATTTTGTCCTTGCTCATAGCGAATCCGATTTACAATCACCAATAATTAATTTGAAGTCACTGCACCCGGAGCGCGCTGACTATCCACAACGGTTCGCTGGCGCCATCACCGTCGGCCGACAAGAGCTGGGCCAACTGGTCGCGCTGTTCATCGCGTTCATTCCTGCCGCTCGGGTGCCTGCAGCGGGCAGCAGGTGGTTTCATCTCCGAAATCCGCCTCCGGCATCTCGCCGCGGCGCCACATATCCCGCACACGATCGAGGTTCTCTGCCAGTGCCCGAGCGTCGATCACGCCGAAGAAGCGCTGCAGCTTCTTCGCGTCGGGCGTGAGCAGCAACGTCGTTGGGACAAGCTTGACCCCGAGCCGTCGCGCCAATTCGCGGTTCTCGTCATAGTTGACCGCCACCGGCACCCACTCCCGGCTGAGGCGCATGCGGATCTCCTGCTGCTCGAGGGCTTCCAGCTCGTACTTCTTGCACCACTCGCACCAGTCCGCGTACACCAATACGAATACCGGGCGCCTGGACGCGGCGGCCTCCTTGAAAGCACCGGCACCGTATCCGCGCCAGTCGATGTCCGTGTTCTCGAGATAGTTCCATTCCGCCGCCTGCCCCGCGGTCGATAGGGACAACATAAGAGCGCTGGCCAGTATCCTGGCCCAAGCAGCGCAGCCTCCTGAAACACGGGCAACCTCGTAACCCATATTCCCTTACCTCCCTTGCTGCCGCGGTCCCGCCCGCAGCTGCGCCGGGCGCGGGACGAAGGCAGGTGTCGCCGCGGTGTAATGCGCATACGCATCACCAAAGGCTTTGGCCACCTCTGCCTCCTCGCGCCTAGCCAGACGCAGGTACATGTAAACCAGCACAGGGAACATGAGCAGCGTGAGTATCGTCGGCCATTGCAGGAGGAAGCCGAACATGATCAGGATGAAGGCAGCATATTGCGGATGCCGGATCCACGCATAGGGCCCGCTCACCGCCAGCGTATTGGTCTTCTGCGCGGCGTACAGCACCCGCCAGGCCGCGGCCAGCAGCCAGAAACCACCACCGATGAACACCATGCTCAGAAGATGGAACGGTCCGAAGTGCGGATTCGCCTTCCAGCCGAACAGCATCTCAAGCAGGTGTCCGGCGTCATGGGACAGCCAGTCGACTTCCGGATAGCGGCTCTGCAGCCACCCAGAGAGGAAATAGATGGTCAGCGGATAGCCGTACATCTCGGTGAACAGGGCCACCAGAAACGCCGAGAAGGCACCGAAGGAGCGCCAGTCGCGCGTGGTCCGCGGTTTGAAGAAGCTGAAGGCGAAAAT
>CAYWKV010000083.1:9532-11896 GCA_964458835.1 uncultured Gammaproteobacteria bacterium
GGACCGCCAGAAGCTGCCGGATGACGGGGCTCCGTGCCGCGAGTGATCATGTCCGCTCATATCGTTCACCCTTGCGATGCACCGGAGCACGAACGGCAGTCACGTCGCCCGTACTCCGGCGGAATCGGCTCAACGGCGATGTATGCGCTCGTATTCCCGTTGATGCTCCATCATCTGATCCATCATCATCTGCATCATGTCCATACGCTGCTGCATCATCTCAGGAGACATGCCCTTGCCGGTACCTTCGCCGCCTTTACCCGTCATGCCACCGCCCATCATGCCGCCCTGACCTTCCTTGCCCATCATCATGCCGCCGCCCATTTGTTGCATCATCTGCTGTCGGCCGCCCGTCATCTCATGCATCTGACTCATGGTTTCGCGCATCTCCTTCATGTGCTGCTGCATGAGTTCCATGTGCTTGGCAGGATCGTCGGTCTTTCGGGCCTGTTCCATCGTGCTGTCCATCTTCTGCATGCGCTCCTGGATACCCTGCATGCCGCCACCATGCTGTGCGGCCGATACCGCCATACTGGCCGCCACCAAAACCGTGAACAGTATATTTTTCCGCTTCATCTTCGATTTCCTCCTCTGGCCACCGGTTTGACCCGGTATATGAAATTGGCGGATCCATCCAGAGATCGCCAACATCCGTCGGAATGCCCAGCCAGACGCCTGATCTACGGATCAAGGCCCATGCGCAGGGATTCTGGTGTACAACGCAATGTGTCGTTCCGATGCAGGCAATTCGACAAGAAACTGTCGCTCACCCGTCAGCGTACGAGTTCACGCATCCACCCGGGACACGTGTCATGATCGACCTGATCTTGTACATGATGCTCTCCCATGTTTGATAATGGGTTGCCTTCCTCGTCATCCACGGACTCCGCGTTCTCATCCATCAGGGCTGTGACGACAGCCCCGATCACCACAATCAGGAGAAATCCGGATACCCATAAGAAGCCGCTACCAAAGAGTGCACATCCTTCGCCTTCCATCTCGCTTTACCTCGCTGAGTCAACAGCCGCGCATCGCCGCCCCCGGTTGAAATCGTCATGGAGATCCCAGTACAAGAAACGACGGGTGATACTTCCTAACCCTCATCCCTGCATCCCTCGCATCTAAAGCCTTACGCGCCGTAATCGCAGAGAATTCAGGACCACCGAGATCGATGAGGCGCTCATCGCGAAGGCGGCGAAGATCGGACCGATCAGGATTCCGAAGAACGGATAAAGGATACCCGCCGCGACCGGAACGCCCGTGGCGTTATAGATCAGGGCGAAAAAGAGGTTCTGGCGAATGTTGCGCATCGTGGCCCGCGCCAGTCGGCGTGCCCGCACGATCCCGTCTAGATTGCCTTTGACCAGGGTGAAGCCGGCACTCTCTATCGCCACGTCAGCACCCGTGCCCATTGCGATGCCCACGTCGGCCTGCGCCAGTGCGGGCGCATCGTTTACCCCGTCACCGGCCATGGCGACCTTGCGGCCCTCGGCCTGCAACGCTTGAATGATCCGGGCCTTGTCCTCGGGCAGCACATCGGCGCGGATCTCGTCGATCCCCAGGCGTGCCGCTACCGCCTTGGCCGTGCGTTCGTTGTCGCCGGTGACCATGATGATGCGAAAACCCAGCTTGTGCAGCGCCTTCAGCGCGGCAGGCGTTGTCGCCTTTACCGGGTCCGCAACGCTGACCAGACCCGCGATCCTGCCTTCCAGGATGACGAACATCACCGTTTCGCCCTGGTCGCGACGCGCATTGGCAGTTTCGCTCAGGGCGCCACTGTCGAGCCCCATATCGGCCGCCAGTCTGACATTGCCCAACGCCACTGGCCTGCCATCGACGACACCTTTCACGCCCTTGCCGGTGACGGCCTCGAAGTCCAGCGGCTCGGCCAGCGCGATACCCCGCTCTTCGGCGCCGCGCACGATGGCCTCGGCCAGCGGGTGTTCCGAACCCTTCTCGAGGCTGGCGGCCATGCGCAATACTTCGGCCTCGTCATGGCCGGGCTCGGGCAGTACCGCGACCAGCTTCGGCCTGCCCTCGGTCAGCGTACCGGTCTTGTCCACGATCAGCGTGTCGACCTTCTCGAACAGCTCCAGCGCCTCGGCATTCTTGATCAGTACCCCGGCCTGCGCACCGCGGCCGGTGGCTGTCATGATCGACATAGGAGTCGCCAGGCCCAGCGCACAGGGGCAGGCGATGATCAGGACCGCCACCGCCGAGACCAGTGCGTAGGCTAGCGCAGGCGCCGGCCCCCACATCGCCCAGACGACGAACGACAGGATCGCCACGCCAATCACCGCTGGCACGAACTTACCAGCCACCACATCGGCCCATTTCTGGATCGGCGCGCGCGAGCGCTGGGCA
>CAYWKV010000084.1:0-1839 GCA_964458835.1 uncultured Gammaproteobacteria bacterium
CCGGCAGCGCGCCTTCCTGCCCAGTCCCGGCGAGGCGCGTGCGGACTGGCGGATCGTCGCGGACGTCGCCCGGCGCATGGGCTTCGAAGGCTTCGATTACGTGACGCCGGCCGCGGTGTTCCGGGAACACGCGGCCCTGTCGGCGTTCGAGAACGACGGCAGCCGCGCCTTCGACATCGGCGCGCTGGCCGGCATCGACGAGGCCACCTACGCGGCGCTCGCCCCGGTGCAGTGGCCGCTGCCGCGGAGCCCGCACCGCACGGCACGGCCCTTCGCCGACCGGCGTTTCTTCACCCCCGACGGGCGCGCGCGCATGGTCCCGATCGCGGGACGGGCGCCGGCGAGCGCGACCGACGCCGACTATCCGCTGGTGCTCAACACCGGCCGTGTGCGCGATCACTGGCACACCCTGACGCGCACCGGCAAGTCGCCGCGCCTGTCCGCGCACAGCATCGAACCCTGCGCGGAACTACACCCCGACGACGCGGCGCGCCACGGCATCGCCGACGGTGCTCTGATGGAGGTCGCCAGCCGGCAGGGAACGGCCGTCGTGCGCGCCCGTGTCGCTCCGGAACAGCGGCCGGGCAGCCTGTTCATCCCCATCCACTGGAACCTGCAGTTCGCCAGCCTGACATCGGTGGACCGCCTGGTCGGCGCGCACACCGATCCGCTGTCCGGACAGCCGGAGTTCAAGTACACGCCGGTGCGCATCGCGGCGCATGCGGCCGCCTGGCACGGCTTCCTGGTCACACGCCGGCGATTGGCACGGGCGCCCGCGCCGTACTGGGCCTGCGCGCGTGGCCGCGACTGCTGGCGCTATGAACTGGCCGGCGACGCGACGCCCGCGGACTGGGCCGCACAGGCGCGCGCGCTGCTGAGTGGCGGGAGTGACGGAAGGAAGGGCGAATGGCTGGAGTTCAGCGACCACCCCGCCGGCCGTTACCGCGCCGCGCGCCTCGTCGACGGCCGCCTCGAAGGCTGTCTCTTCGTCGGACCGGACATCGATCTGCCGTCGCGCGACTGGCTGATGCGGCTGTTCGCGGCCGGGCCGCTGGATACTGCGCAGCGCGCCCGCCTGCTCAGCGGCCAGCCGCCCTCCGGTCAGGCCGACGGCGGGCGCACCGTCTGCGCCTGCTTCAATGTGGGCCGCGACACCCTGCTCGATGCGATCCGCAGCCATGGACTGGATTCCATCGAGGCGCTCGGCGCGAAGCTCGGCGCCGGCACGAACTGCGGTTCGTGCGTGCCGGAGTTGCGCGCGCTGCTGGCGGAGTGCACCGACGCCGCGGTGGTGGTCGCCGACGGTCGCGCGGCCTGCGGCCGCAGCTAGGGCAGCCCGCTCAGTGGGACATTGGATCGGCAGGGGGCGGATGAAATGGTGGCTACGGGTGGACAGCCTGGAGCGTATCGATAAGCAGCTGTTTTTCTCCTGGCTTCGTGTTCGTTCAGTGGCCTGGGCATAGGCCCTCCGGGGCCCTGATGTTCATGAAATATTCACGTACACGATTCATGAACACGAGACAAGCGTGAACACGGGACGACGAAGAAGGGCCTCAACGGAACGCCCCGTCGCCAGGGAGCAGACTGTCAAAGAAACTCACGTCGTGCCCATCAGACGCCGACTATAGCGCCTCGTCCTTCTTAGAGATCCTGTTCCAGCAAGGAGCCATGTTTCTGCAACCACGCCTTGGCCTTTTCCATGCTCGGCGCCTGCGTTCGCACGATATTCCAGAACTTCGGCGTATGGTTTGCCTCTATCAAATGGGCCAGTTCATGGACGATGACATAGTCGATCACGAACATGGGCGCCTTGATCAGCCGCCAGTTGAAAATGACGTT
>CAYWKV010000084.1:1939-4149 GCA_964458835.1 uncultured Gammaproteobacteria bacterium
GTGAGAATACGATTTTATAATCCAGGTCCATATCAGGCCGCGTACAGAATCCGGTCGTTGTTCTTCTCTGCGATTTCCATGACTCGCGAAATAATCTGATTACGGTGGATCACGACGTTCGGGAGCTTACAAAACTCTTCGGACATCAGGATCTGCTGGATTTCCGCCTTCAGTTTGTTGCGGGCAGGGACGCTCTCCCAGAAGCTGGCGAGCTTCAGCTCCCGCTCCACCACCAGATAGATCTGCTGGGTCATGTTCACCAACACGGCAATACGTTCATCAGGCTTGCCTACGTAGTCTGAATGCTGCTCCATGGCAATACCGATCTCTGTCTGAAGCATGCGGAAGAACGGCATCTGCTTCTTTTTGTGCAGCCCATACGTCGGCTCGTTCTCGGCGTCGATAATCCGCCTGCGCAGCTTCTCCAGTTCTTCGTAGATCTTCTGCCAGTTGTCTTTGAATTCTTGCAGAATGGCTGCCAGGGCCTCCGAGAACGACGCTTGCAGTTCCGGGTCATCGTCCAGCTCGACTTCAAGATGGTGGCGGATGGCATGCTCCACCTCAGCGGCCTTGGTCTTGGTCCGTTTACGCTTGGCAGTCTTGCTCTCGAAATCCTCATCCAGGATTGAGATCGGTTTGACCTTTTGCTCGATACCCTTGGAGGCCAGGTATTGATCGGCCAATGCCCTCAGCTTGGGCGGAATTCCCTTCATGCTGAGCCGCTGGTCATTCAGATGCCGGCCTGCCAGCACATTGATCTCGGTCAGGGCGTTGTAATCAGCCAGGTAGTCCAGTGCTTCCTTCGCGGGAAATACCAGGTCCAGGCTACGCGTCAGCTTCTTGTAGGCCAGCATGAACTCGAAGCGGATGTCCTCGTCGTAGAATAGATCGAAAAAGGCATCGTGGTCGTTCAGATCAGTCAGGCCATGCTTTTCCAGCAGCGCCATGATGGCCTTGTAATCGGCATGCAGCTCCCGCAACTCATCTTCCGGGAAACTCAGGGTTTCTAGCACTTCCTTTTGTTCGCGCTCGTCATAGTTGTCGATGGCCCTCTTGAGGTGATGCCCGATGCCGACGTAATCGACGATGAACCCCTTCTCTTTCGCCGCGCCGGCGACCCGATTCACGCGAGCGATCGCCTGCAACAGGTTATGAGCGATGATGACCTTGTCGAGGTACATCACCTGTTCGATGGGCGCGTCGAAACCCGTGAGCAGCATATTATTGACCACGATAATGCCGAGATTGCCGTCGAGCCCTTCGTCTTCGCTGCCGAAGGCCATTTTGAACCGTTTGATGCTGCGCTCGTGGCGTGAAGCATCGCCGTAGAGCTTCAAGTGCGGAACGTCATTGTGTCCGGACGAGATGATGACGTCGGTCTCCAGCTTTTTCAGCAGATCCAGGTCCAGGTTGAGTGGGTTGGACTGTTCCAGTTCCTCGATGGCGTTGGCAAGCGCCAAACACAGGTAGGTGCGATAGCTCACCGCCGCTTCGCGGGACGTGGCGACCACTTGAGCCTTGAAGCCGTTCGGGAACACGTGCGCCAGGTAATGCGCCACCATGTCTTTGGCCTTGGCCTCGATGGTGGGGCTGGCCTCGAGATAGGCTTCGCGTGACCCATAGCCCAGGATTTTCAGGCGCTGTTCCAGGTTGTAGTCGCTGAACACATCCTGGAACGCGGTATCCATGCCCGTCTGGTCCGTCACCTCGGCGTTGTGGGTGCGGCCTTCGTAGACGATCTCCAGCGTCACGCCGTCCTCGATGGACTGGCGCATAGTGTACTTGTCGATGTAGTCGCCGAAGACCGTCTCGGTTTTGTCGATAGGCGTTCCGGTATAGCCGATGCGTGCTGAATTGGGGATGGCTTTGTCCAGATTGGCACCCAGCAGCGCATACTGCGAGCGGTGCGCCTCATCGGTCATCACCAGGATGTGCGGGCTCTTGTTCAGCTCCGGGAAGGTCTCCGTCAGATCGGTCTCCCGGAACTTGTGGATCATGGCCATGACCAGGTCAGAAGAATCGCTGCTCAGCAGTTCCTTGAGCTTCGCGATGCTGTCCGCCACCTTCACCGTAAAGCCGATGCTGCCGCCAGTTTCACCGAGCTGCTTCTCCAACTGTGTGCGGTCGGTGACGAAGACCACCTTCCACTTTGAAAGCTGGGTATGCCGGTACATCTCGCGCACCATGAACATCATGGTCAGCGACTTACC
>CAYWKV010000084.1:4249-8382 GCA_964458835.1 uncultured Gammaproteobacteria bacterium
GTGAAGCTCTCGCGCCCGGTATCCTTCGGCGCCTGCTTCATGTCCAGGTCGCGCACTTCCCAGCCCAGCTCCGCCAACTGGGCGAGCAGGGGTTCCTCGACGTGGTTGCGCTCGTCGATGCGGATGTGTGCGGGTGCCTCTTTCCCCATGGCGGTTCCCCCGGCCAAGCTAACGCTTACTAATTTTTCGGATTAGTTTATTTTTGTATCAATAAGTTACGCGAAAACCCAAGCTAAATACCATCCCAAGTAAGCTAAAACCAAGCTAATGTCCCATGCCCGGAGGGTGTTCGGTTCCTGGCAACACGCCACATTGATAGAACACGCGGGCGGTGTCCGGATGGGTTGCGGCCCACGCGCACGGCAACCCGCCCGAGATAATGAAAAATTCTCATCCTGTTGTTTTTTATTGGGTTAATTCATTTCTCCTGGCCATTATCCAGCCCCAAGGATAAAGAAGACGCTGCTTCGGCGGCGCCCTCCGGAACAGGCTTCCGGTACACCGTGTGGCGCTTGCCGGCGGAGTCATCCCGCAGCAACACCCCCTGCTCCACCCAGCGCTTGAGCATCTTTGAGGCTTTGAGTGTATCCACTCCGGCGATCCGGCACAGGTCGCTGTTGGCCAGGGGGCCGTTACGGTCCATCCAGTCGCTGACCTGCTCCCAGATCGGCGGACGCTCCTCGTTGAGCAGGCTGACAGTGACCGAGGGCTGAGCCGCCGCGCGGTTCTCGCTATAGAACGGTGGATACAGGTTAGCCGCGCGCATTTCGGCGAACATCATGCGCACTCCCTCACCGGCATCCACATTGGGCGGCTCGGGAAACTCGCGCAGGTTGCGGGCGATCAGCGGATTGCGGGCGAACGAACCTGCCTTGGCCACGTTGGACGGCGTGATGACGCCGGGGAACAGGCCGGGGCTTTCGATTTCGATGCGGTTGTCGAAGATGCGTATCTGAATGTCACGATTGAGCCGGTAATCCCGGTGGATCACGGCGTTGGTGATGGCCTCCTTGATGACCCGCTCCGGATAGCGGTGCACGGTCTTGAAGCCGGACCCCGCCAGGGTCAGGCCCGCCGCCAGTTCGTCCAGCACATAAGCGCTGGCCTGGGCGATCTGCACGGGCAATGGACCGGAAATCGTCTTGGGCGGCTTGAGCAGGTTGGGTATCGCTCCCGGCTCGATGCGGTTGCCCCGGTAATGGAAGATGCGCACATCAGCCCGCGTCTGTTGCGCCGCGAGCAGGCCACCCGGCTCGTCGGCAAAGAGCAGCACCGCGGCACGCACCGGCTGTAATTCGCCCGCCACCCGTTTCGCCAAACCGATGCGGAACAGTCGATCGGATAGATCACCGGAAACAAAGCCCCGATTCGCCGCGAACCGATGCCAGGTCTCCGTTGCCAATAGCTCGAAGGGCACCACTACCGGTTCAGACTCGGCACTGATCACCCCGCGCCGGTAGGACAGCTCGGTGATCTCGGCGGCAGACATCTCGCGGTTGCTCGCATCCAGGCGCGTCCAAGTACCATCGTCGAGGATGGAATGCACCTTGGGGCTTTGCGGCACGACGAGCAACAATACATGTCCCTCGCTACCATCTCTCAGTTGGCACGCCACGCGCACCCAGCGCAATCCATCAACTGCGGGCAGCAAATGTGTAAGAGTTTTGCGGCGCAGCTCATCGACTGCCTCGGGATTCTCCTCCAGCCCATAAAGCCGATCAGATCCCGTGGCCTTGCCGAGATCTTCCAGGCCCAGGGCCAGGGTGCCGCCTGTCGTGTTGGCGAAGGCGCAAATCGTTTCCAGGGCCTTGCCCACCATCTTGCCGGATACCCGCTTGGCCTCGAAGCGCGTTGTTTCCGGCTGAACCAGCAAACTGGCGATCAGGGCTTCGGCCTTTGGGCCAATGATTTCATCCACGGAAAGGCTCCTCCAGTCGCAGCGCCCGCGAGCTGTCGAGCAGCGGCTTCTCGACGTGGTTGCATTCGTCGAGTCGGATATGGGCGGGAGTCTTGTCCAGATAGGCCATGCGGGCGTCCTTGTTAGGCTGTGGCTGCTGGCGCGAGGAGCGGGGTGACGCGGCGCTTGCCGGTGAGGAGGTCGTGCATCAAGCCAGCTTTCTGAAGAAGCAACTTGTCGCGGGAATTAACACTGACCTGCCAAGCCGAATTAACCTGCCCAAGCAATTGGCAAATTCTGTTCTGTTCGTCCTCAGAAGGAACAAGAACTCTTAGCTTTCGCACCTCTGCGATATTGATACCTTTAACAGCCTGCCCCAGCGTTTGCAGATCAACTTGTGCCTGAACATCTGCCGACTGAAGCAGGTAAAAAAAGTAAACAGGGAGATGACCATCTTTCAGCCTTATGCGCGCTGTATCCTGCGTAATATTTGCCCCGTCAAGAACTGACGGCACTAAGGCTACTCTCCCTGTCGTCCCCCTAATGGTGATAAGCAGGTCATTTGTACGAAGCCGGGAGCGTTTGTACGCCGCGTCTATCTTGGGATCAGTAAGAAGAATGTCATCGAGGCAGATGGCACCATCAAAAATGTCCTTTACCTTGATCACAGGGACCCCATCATCCACGCCCGTGCCGGGCATAAGAATCCCGTAGCATATTGGCGCGTCCGAGCGTACACATTCGTCGAGCAACTTCGCATCCCACTCCACCGGAATCCGCCCCAGCGGCGAATCTTTGAAGGCATGAGTGGCTTCGGAGCGGATGTTGCCGTGCTCGTCGATGCCCTTGGTGAGCAAGTCCTGCATCAGGCCGGTCTTGATGCGCTGCTGCTTGGCGATGAGAGCCTCGGTTTGCTCGATGGCGCGATCGATAGCACAGAGAACCGAGGCGATTCCGGTTTGTTCCCGTTTGTCATCAGGAAAAGGCATCTCAATTTTTTCGAGCGCCACCTTTGAGATTTCGGCAAACGTTGTTCCTTCACCGACGTTTTTTAGTTTCTCAACGTGAAAAGTTATATTGTAGTAGGCAAATTCCGAATCGTAGCCGGACCGAAGCTTGATACTTTTGCACCCTTGATTCGTACAAAAATCTACTAAAGGTATTGCCACATACCCTATCGGAGCGCGTGAAGAGATAACAATGGAGCGCGCAGGAAGTAGTTGTGCAGAACAATTCTTCAAGCCGCTTTCCGAGATTTTCTTGGCGGAGTCGTGAAGATAGACCGAATTGAGCCGACTTAAATCACTAGGTGTTACCCAAACAATTTCTCCGTCCCAATAATCTTGCTTCGTTGTGGACGGCGTAGCACCGGAATATATGACTCCAATTTCATCTAGTCTCTTAACGTGCCACTTAGTAACTGTATTCATGGCAAATACCCAAGACCTGAGAGAAATGAATTGAGCTTCAAAAGAGTATTTGCCCTTCCCTCCTCCAGCGCCTGACTCGAAACCGCATACTTGTCCCACAGGTTCTCGACGATGGCGAGCAGCGCGCGCTTCTCTGCGTTGAGGTAGCGCAACAGTTCCTTATTGGCGATGTCGTGCAGTTTTTTCAGGATCAGGCGCTTGGCGTCTTGCTCGCTGATCTGGCCGCCCACCTCCTTCATCAGCTTGCCGATGGTCTTCAAGCGCTGCTCCAATACTTCCAGGTCTTTGAGGATGGCCTTCATTTTCTTGCTATCGGTCTTGTTATCCGTGTTGAGCTTTTCGAGCTGCTCATTGGCCTGAAAAACTAAAGCCAGGGCGTTTTCGTTTTCTTCCTCTGCACCCGTACGCTTGAGACGAAGTTTGAGTTCCAGTTCATCCCGCTTCTGTTTGAGCTCGGCCTTATGGGTCTTGATGCGTGTCTCGATGGCGCTAATGCCATCACGCAGGTCTTCGTACTGCTTGCGTTCCTTGAGGGCGGATCCGGTCTTGCTGTCCGCCAGGTCGTCGATCAGTGCCTTCAAATATTTCTTGATGGCGGTGGCAGTGAGCTTGGCCTCGCCTTCTTCGCCCTCGGTTTCTTCCGGCTCGTAGCTCGCCGCTTCGGCGGCGGCCTCGACGGCCTCGGCCAGTTCGCTCTGGGCCTCGTTGATCTTGCCCTCCAGCGCCTCGATCTCGTCAGCCTCTTTCTGAAAGTATTCGGCGATGAGGTAGCTGTCCGGGATCAGGGTGTGGTGCCAGCCGGTGGA
>CAYWKV010000084.1:8482-11853 GCA_964458835.1 uncultured Gammaproteobacteria bacterium
TGGTCGATCTTTTCGATGTCTTCCGGGCGCAGCTTGTTCTGGTTCTTGCCTTCGGCGAATTCGCGGTCGGCATTGATGAACAGCACTTGGTTGCGCAGTGCATCGGGCTTGCTCTTGTTCACCACCAACACGCAGGCGGGGATGCCGGTGCCGTAGAACAGGCCCGGCGGCAGGCTGATGATGGCCTCGATGATGTCGTCGTTGATCAAGTGTTCGCGGATGAGTTTTTCCTTGCCGCCGCGGAACAGCACGCCGTGGGGCATGATGGTCGCCATGTGGCCGTCGGGCTTGAGGCTGGCGATCATGTGCTGCACGAACATGAGGTCGGCCTTCTTGCCGGTTTCCGGGCAGAATTCGCGGAAGCGGCTGGCGAACTGCATGGTGGCGCGGCTGTAGTTCTGCGAGAACGGCGGGTTGGCGAGCACGCGATCGAATTTGCGCGGCTGACCGTTTTCCAGGATCAACGGGTCCTCCAGCGTATCCCCGTTCTCGATGGTGAAGCGGGTGATGTTGTGGAGGATCATGTTCATGTTGCAGATGGACCAGACCGTGCCGTTCGAGTCCTGCCCATAGAGCGCAAGGTCGTTGGGATCCTGCCCCTGCTCCTCGACGTACTGGTGGGCCTGGATCAGAAAACCGCCCGAGCCGGCCGTGGGGTCGTAGACGGTGTTGCCGGCCTGGGGCTTGGTGAGCTGCACCAGCAGGCGCACGACCTCGGCGGGGGTGTAGAACTCGCCGCCTTTCTTGCCGGCGCTGTCTGCGAAAAACTTGATCAGATACTCGTAAGCGGCGCCCAACAGGTCGGGGAACTCGAAGTTGTCGTTGACCAGCACGAACTGCGGCTGGTTGAAGTGATCGAGCAGATCCTTCCACTTCTGATCCGCGATCTTGGTCTTGCCCTTGACGGCATTGAAGTCGATGTTGTTCTTCAGCACCCCGGCCAGGGCGTCGTTTTCGTCCTCGATGGCGGCGATAGCCTTGTTGAGCATGGCCCCGATGTCGTGCTTGAGGTGCTTGAGCGGAGGGACCTCGTGGCCCTCCTCGTCGATCCAGCTCTCGTGCCAGCGGGCGCGAGGCGGCACGAAGAAGGTGTCCCCGTAGGAGGTCTTGTCATCGAGCAGCTCGTCCAGCAGCGCGGGCTGGTCCTTCAGGTGGGCATAGGTGGTGGTGCGCAGGATGGCCCGCTTGCGGTCGAACTCGTCCGACAGGCGCTTGATGAACAGCATGCCGAAGATGAATTCCTTGAACTCGCTGGCGTCCATCTTGCCGCGCAGGATGTCGGCGGCCTTGAAGAGGAAGCCCTCCAGCTGGGAGAGGGTGATCTTGTCCTGCTTCATGTCCGAATCACGCCTCTTTGTCCGAGGCGGGCTTCTCCCCCTCATTGAACAGCTCGCCCTGCTCGGGGATCGGAATGCCGTTCCGCTCGCAGTGGTCGCGGATCATCACCGCGACCATGTTGGCGATGGAGCGATGCTCGCGCTCGGCGGCGATGCGCAGCGCCTCCTTGAGCGATGGCTCGATGCGGAATGTCACCGTGGAGGTCTTGCCGGCGGCCATGCACCGTCTCCCTTGTCTTTTGTTGATGTACTGCGGATGTACTTCACTATACAGTAGGCCGGTAGCCGATCCAACCCGCTGCTCAGGCGGCAGCGGTGCCGCCGATGCAGGGGGGCGATCTGCTGCGGCACGCGAATCATGCGGTGACAGAGAGAAGTGCGCCCACCTGCCGCCACGGCAGGTGCGCAGCACGGTCGAGGGGCTGAACCGGAGGTACGCGGAACCGGCCCGTGATGGCCGTGCAAGCAGCAGAAGACCAGGCAGCAAGCTGCGGACACGTCACGATTTGGTCACGTTCGACCGGCGTTGCGTGTCATCGCCGGTGACAAGCGATAGGAAACAGCAGGAAGAAACAACAGGTTAAATGGTGGCTACGGGTGGACTTGAACCACCGACCTCAGCATTATGAGTGCCGCGCTCTAACCAACTGAGCTACGTAGCCGTAGGGGGGCTGCGGCTGGGCTGGCCGGCCGCGAAAAGAGGCGAGATTGTAGGGGCTGAGGCGGCGGCTGTCCAGCCGCAGCGACAACCCGACCAGGGGGCCGTAGCAGCAACCCGCTACACGTTGAACCGGAAGTGCATGACGTCGCCGTCGCGCACCACGTAGTCCTTGCCCTCCAGGCGCATCTTGCCGGCCTCCTTGGCGCCCTGCTCGCCCTTGCAGGCGATGAAGTCCTCGAAGCCGATGACCTCGGCGCGGATGAAGCCCTTCTCGAAATCCGTATGGATGACCGCGGCGGCCTTGGGGGCGGTGTCGCCGACGTGGATGGTCCAGGCGCGCACCTCTTTGACGCCAGCGGTGAAATAGGTCTGCAGACCGAGCAGTTTGTAGCCGGCGCGGATCACGCGGTTCAGGCCGGGCTCGTCCAGGCCCATCTCGGCCAGGAACACCTGGCGTTCGTCCTCGTCCAGCTCGACCAGTTCCGCCTCGATGGCGGCGCACACCGGCACCACCTCGGAGCCCTCCGCGGCGGCGAAGGCACGCACGGCCTCCAGCCTGGGGTTGTTCTCGAAGCCGTCCTCGGCGACGTTGGCGATGTACATGGTCGGCTTGGCGGTGAGCAGGTGCAGGTCGTAGATCTGTGCCTGCTCCTCCGCGTTCAGGCCGAGGGCGCGCACCGGCTTGCCGGCGTCGAGTTGCGCGCGCACCTGCTCCAGCAGTTCCAGCCTGGCCTTGGCGGTCTTGTCGCCGGTCTTGGCGACCTTGGTCAGGCGGTTGACGGCCTTCTCCACCGACTCCAGATCGGCCAGGGCCAGCTCGGTGTTGATCACCTCGATGTCGGACGACGGGTCGACCTTGCCGGCGACGTGCACGACGTTGTCGTCCTCGAAGCAGCGCACCACGTGGGCGATGGCGTCACACTCGCGGATGTTGGCCAGGAACTTGTTGCCCAGGCCCTCACCCTTGGAGGCGCCCGCCACCAGACCGGCGATGTCGACGAAGTCGACGGTCGCGTGCTGGACTTTCTGCGGCTTGACGATGGCCGACAGCTGATCGATGCGCGCGTCCGGCACCGGTACCACGCCGACGTTGGGCTCGATGGTGCAGAACGGATAGTTCTCCGCCTGGATGCCCGCCTTGGTCAGCGCGTTGAAGAGTGTCGACTTGCCCACGTTGGGGAGGCCGACGATGCCGCATTGGATGCTCATATTATTGATAGGCTCTAGGTGCTAGGGCTAGGCAGCGGCCAGCAGGGTGATTCGGCGGTACGGATTCTCGATATAACCCTATTGAGCATTACCTGTTGAACATGCCTAAGGAACCTCTGATTTATTCGTCATTGCGAGGAGCGTAGCGACGCGGCAATCTCCAA
>CAYWKV010000085.1:0-11809 GCA_964458835.1 uncultured Gammaproteobacteria bacterium
TGCAGGAAGTTGTTCGACATCACCAGCATCAGCAGCGAGAAGGTGAAGAGGCTGATGTAGGAGAAGAAGCGGGTGTAGCCGGCGTCGTCCGCCATGTAGCCGATGGTGTAGATGTGCACCATCAGCGACACGAAGGTCACCACCAGCATCATCAGCACGCTGAGCCGGTCGATCAGGAAGCCGACCTCGAACTGGATGCCATCGGACAGCACCCACACGTACACCGAGCCGTTGTAATCCGCCGCACCGTCCAGCACGTGGTGCTTGAACACCCACAGCGACAGCAGGAACGCCACGGCCACGCCGAAAATGGTCACCCAGTGCGCGCCGGCACGGCCGATCGACCTGCCGAACAGCCCGGCGAGGATGGCGCCGGCCAGCGGCGCGAGCGGTATGGCGAGATAGACGTTTTCCATGCCCTACCCTTTCATGCTGTCGAGATCGTCGACGTTGATGGTGCTCCGGTTGCGGAACAGCACCACCAGGATGGCCAGCCCGATCGCCGCCTCGGCCGCCGCCACCGTCAGGATGAAGAACACGAACACCTGCCCGGCCAGGTCGTCGAGAAAATGCGAGAAGGCGATGAAATTCATGTTCACCGCCAGCAGCATCAGCTCGATGGCCATCAGCAGGATGATGACGTTCTTGCGGTTGAGGAAAATCCCCGCCACGCTCAGCGCGAACAGGATGGCCCCCAGCACCAGATAATCCGACAGCGCGATCATTGATTTTTTTCCACAGAAACCCAGCCACGGAAAGCACGGACATTATTCATACGAGAAACAGTGGCAGATCCGAGCCGGACCGGCAGCATGGACCCCAACACGGCGAACCCGCTGTTACACACTTTATTCATATCCGTGCTTTCCGTGTTTTCCGTGGCTGTCTTTTTTGGCTTGCGGCTTGAACTGTCTTCATCACTCGCCCTTCTCCGCTTCCATCTTCACCAGCCGCACGCGGTCGCCGCGTTTGACCAGGACCTGCTTGGCGGGGTCCTGGTGCTTGGTGCCCTCGCGCCGGCGCAGGGTCAGTGCGATGGCGGCGATGATGGCGACCAGCAGGATGACGGCGGCGATCTCGAAGGGATAGACGTAGTCCGTGTACAGCACCCTGCCCAGCTCGGCGGTGTTGTTGTAGTCCGCCGGCTTGGCCGCCGGCCTGGCGACCTGGTCCAGGCCGAAATTCTTCGCGCCCACGACCAGCGCCATCTCGATGACGATCAGCACCGCCACGGTCAATCCGGCCGGCAGATAGCGGATGAAGCCCTCCTTGAGCGGCGCAACGTTGATATCCAGCATCATGACCACGAACAGGAACAGCACCATGACCGCGCCGACGTAGACCAGCACCAGGGTGATGGCCAGGAACTCCGCCTCCAGCAGCAGCCACAGCCCGGCGCTGGTGAAGAACGCCAGCACCAGGTGCAGCGCCGCATGCACGGAGTTGCGCACCGAAATCACCCGGACCGCCGCGAACACCAGGATCACGGCCAGCACCCAGAAAACGAATTTCTCGAAAGTCATTGGAACAGATACTCGTTGTTGTTCTGAACCGCCAAGACGCCAAGGGCGCAAAGAAATTCCTTTATTGAACCGCCAAGGCGCCAAGGCGCCAAGAAAACCGGTTTTTGGGCTACCCGCGGAGTCTCCGACCACAAGACAGGAACGCGGCCGGATTTCTGGCCCTGACGCCTTTTGCAGACAAAATCATTCTTGGCGCCTTGGCGTCTTGGCGGTTCACACATCTTGGCGTCTTGGCGGTTCATAATCGATACATCACCGATACGCCGCGTCCGCCGCGCGGTCGGCGGCAAGCTGGGACTCGTACTTGTCGCCGATGGCCAGCAGCTTTTCCTTGGTCATGATCTGCTCGCCGCGGTTCTCGAAGTGGTATTCGAAGATGCGCGTCTCGACGATGGAGTCGACCGGGCAGGATTCCTCGCAGAAGCCGCAGAAGATGCACTTGAACAGGTCGATGTCGTAGCGCGTCGTGCGGCGCGTGCCGTCCTCGCGCGGCGCGGCCTCGATGGTGATGGCCAGCGCCGGGCAGACCGCCTCGCACAGCTTGCAGGCGATGCAGCGCTCCTCGCCGTTGGGGTAGCGGCGCAGCGCGTGCAGACCGCGGAAGCGCGGCGACTGCGGCGTCTTCTCCTCCGGATACTGCACGGTGATCTTGCGCGCGAACAGGTACCGCCCGGTCAGGCGCAGCCCCAGGATCAGCTCCCACAGCAGCAGGCTTTTGAAATAGTTGCGTATCGCGTTCATTTCAGGCCTTGAACATTTTCACCGCAAAGGACACGAAGGACACGAAGGTCTTCGAGGGTAAAAACCCATTGGCCATGCCTTCATTCATTCCGTAGTGTCCTTTGTGTCCTTTGTGGTTAAAAAAATCACATCCGAGCAAACGTCAATCGAACCATGGCCCCACGCCCGCCATGATCGCCGCTCCGACCACCACGATCCAGACGATGGTGAGCGGGATGAACACCTTCCAGCCCAGGCGCATGATCTGATCGTAGCGGTAGCGCGGGAAGGTGGCACGGAACCACAGAAAGAAGAACAGGAAAAACGCGATCTTCGCCAGCAGCCAGAACACGCCCGGCACCCACGCGAACAAGGCCTCGAAAACCGGGATGCCCTGGAACGGCGACAGCCAGCCGCCGGCGAACATGACGGCAGTGAGCGTCGCGATCAGGATCATGTTGGCGTATTCGGCCAGAAAGAACACCGCGAAGCTGGCGCCCGAGTATTCGACATGGAAGCCCGCCACGATCTCCGACTCGCCCTCGGCCACGTCGAAGGGCGCGCGGTTGGTCTCGGCCACGCCGGAGACGAAA
The DNA here is from genome assembly GCA_964458835.1 of uncultured Gammaproteobacteria bacterium. Classification (GTDB taxonomy): domain Bacteria; phylum Pseudomonadota; class Gammaproteobacteria; order Thiohalobacterales; family Thiohalobacteraceae; genus JAHJQQ01. The sequence goes on from CAYWKV010000085.1 coordinate 2,837, forward strand.
TAGATCACGAACAGCGGCAGCAGCGGCAGCCAGAACCAGTGTACGAGGCTGCCCCCCTGCGCGCGCACGATGTCGCCCAGATTCAGGCTGCCGGCCGCCATGAGCACGCCCACCAGGGCGAAGCCCATGGCGATCTCGTAGGCGACCATCTGCGCCGCCGAGCGCATCGCGCCCAGGAAGGCGTATTTGGAATTCGAGGCCCAGCCGGCGATGATGACGCCGTATACGCCGACCGAGGTCAGCGCCAGCACGTACAGCAGGGCGGCATTGACGTCGGCGAGCACCATGCCGTCGTCGAAGGGGATCACCGCCCAGGCCGCCAGCGCCGGCCCGATGGACAGGATCGGCGCGAGGATGAACAGGAAGCGGTTGGCGTTGCTGGGGACGATCACCTCCTTCATCAGCAGCTTCACCGCGTCGGCGATGGGCTGCAGCCAGCCGCGCGGACCGACGCGGTTCGGGCCGATGCGCACCTGCATGTAGCCGATGATCTTGCGCTCGGCGAAGGTCAGGTAGGCCACCGCGACGAGGAGCGGCACCATGATCGCGACGATCTTGGCGAGTATCAGCCCGACTTGGAGGATCGTATCCCACATAAACTTAGTTGCCGTCCTTACCCACTATGCAGAAGACTTCGTTGGCCACGGAAGAACACGGAACAACACGGAAACAAACCCACTGAATATGCCGGTGCTGCGATCCGTTACGGAACGGCGGCCAGAACCCGGGACTCCAGATCTCTTCATCTCTGCAATATTCCGTGTTGTTCCGTGTGCTTCCGTGGCCAAAAATAGGTTTTGCCTTTACGGCTCCGGTTTCAGTTCTACGGTGCCGAAGCACGCGCCCAGCACCGCGCTGCCCGGCCGCGCCGCGACGATCCGGGCGGCACCGTCGGGGACGCGGTCGTCGATCACCAGCGGCAGTACCGCCGTCGCACCGCCCTGCGTCACCCGGACGTTGCCGTTCAGGCCCAGCCGCGCGGCTTCGGCGGCGTTCACGCGCACCACGGTGTCCGCAGCGTCGGCCATGGCCTGCAGCGGCGCGGAGCGTCGTACCAGCGCATCGCCCGCATACAGAGGCACGTCCCCTATACGCTCCAAACCGCCCGCATTCATGTTCGCGATCGGGCCCGCGACGCGCACATGGCTCGGACGGCGTTCGCCGACCCGCGTGCGCAGTTCATCGCGCACCGCCTCGGAACTGTCGTAGTCGAAGTCGCCCAGGTCCAGGAGATTGCCCAGCACGCGCAGCACCTTCCAGCCGGGACGCGCCTCACCGCGCGGACGCGCGGCGCCGGCGAAGCTCTGCCAGCGGCCTTCGCAGTTGACGAAGGTGCCGGAGGTCTCGCTGAAGGGCGCGACGGGCAGCAGAATATCGGCCTGCGCGCGCAGCGCCTCGGAGGCGAAGGCCGTGCAGGCGACCACGCTGCCGGCCCCGGCCAGTGCGCGCTGCGCCAGCACCGCATCGGCGAAGTCGGCCTCGGGCTCGCAGCCGAACAATATATAGGTCTTGCGCGGCGCGGCCAGCTGCGCCTGCGCATCGAGTCCAGGCCGCTCACGCGTACCGCCGCCGGGCGCGCGGTGCGGCAGCGCACCGGCCAGCCAGGCACCGGCAGCGTTGGGCCCATCGGAGAGGAAGCCGACGCGCGCGCCGGCGACCTCGGCGATCAGCAGCGCCAGGGCGCGCAGGGCACTCGCCGCGGGATGCATCTGCGCCGTCAGGCCGAGCAGCAGCATGCCGCGCTCGGCGCCGGACAGCGCCTGCGCGATCGCCTCGTGGCCTGGCGTCACGGCCGCGCCGTCGAGCAGCGCCTGCAGATCCGCGGTTGCGCGGGTGTTGCGCAGCTTCAGCAGCGCCGCTGCCACCGCGGCCAGCTCCGTGACCATGGCCGACGGCCGCACCGCGATCTGATCGGCGACGTCGAAATTGAACTCATGGTCGACCGGATTGATGGCGAAGACGCGCGCGCCGGCCAGTGCCGCCTTGCGCAGGCGGTGTCCGACGATGGGCTGCTCCTTGCGCGGATTCGCGCCGACCAGCAGCAACGCATCGCGGCTCTCGAGATCGGCCAGCGGGCCGCCCAGCCAGGGATACAGGCTCAGGCGGTCCTGGTCGGTGAAATCCGTCTGACGCAGCCGGTGATCGATGTTGGCACAGCCCAGGCCGTCGGCCAGCCGCGCCAGCAGGTAGGCCTCCTCCAGGGTCGCGGCCGGACTCACCAGGATGCCCAGCTCGTCACCCGCGGTGTCGCGCAGGATCTCGGCCACGACCTGCAGGGCGGTCTCCCAGTCGATGGTCCGCCACTCGCCGTCGAGCTTGCGCTGCGGCGCAGTGACGCGCTCGGCGTGCTCCAGTCCGTGACAGCCGAAGCGGTCGCGGTCGGACAGCCAGACCTCGTTGATCTCCTCGTTGTCGCGCGGCACGGCGCGCATGACCTCGCCGCGGCGGGTGTGCAGATAGAGATTGGAGCCGACGCAGTCGTGCGGTGCGACCGCTGCGTGCTGGGTCAGCTCCCAGGCGCGCGCGCGGAAACGGAACGGTTTGGAGGTCAGCGCACCCACCGGGCAGACGTCGATGACGTTGCCCGACATCTCCGACTCGATGGCGCGCTCGACGTAGGTGCCGATCTCCAGGTTCTCGCCACGGCCCGCGCCGCCGAGTTCCTTGTGGCCGGCGATCACCTCCAGGAAACGCACGCAGCGGGTGCAGTGGATGCAGCGCGTCATCTCGGTGGCGATCAGTGGCCCGATATCCTTGTCCTTCACCACCCGCTTGGCCTCCGCGAAGCGCGATACGTCGCGGCCGTAGCCCAGCGCCAGGTCCTGCAGCTCGCACTCGCCGCCCTGGTCACAGATCGGGCAGTCCAGCGGGTGGTTGATGAGCAGGAATTCCATCACCGCCTTCTGCGCCTTGCGCGCGTACTCGGACTGCGTATGGATCTTCATGCCATCGGCGACCGGCGTGGCGCAGGCCGGCAGCGGCTTGGGCGCCTTCTCCACCTGCACCAGGCACATGCGGCAGTTGGCCGCGATCGGCAGCTTGCTGTGGTAGCAGAAGCGCGGCACCTCGATGCCGTTGGCATCGGTGACCTCGATGATCATCTGGCCCTTGCGCGCCGTGTAGGGCTGACCGTCGATCTCGATGGTGACGGTATCGGCGGCGGGAATCTCCGGCTTGGCGCTCATGCCGCGGCCCCCTTGCCCGCCGGGCCACCGACCATGCAGCGCTTGTGCTCGACGTGGTACTCGAATTCGTGGCGGAAGTGCTTGAGGAAGCTCTGCACCGGCCAGGCGGCGGCGTCGCCGAAGGCGCAGATGGTGTGGCCCTCGATCTGGCCGGCGGCGCTGACCAGCAGATCCAGGTCCTCGGGACGCCCCTGCCCTTCCTCGATGCGCCTGACCACGCGGTACATCCAGCCGGTGCCTTCACGGCAGGGCGTACACTGGCCACAGGACTCGGCGTAGTAGAAACGCGAGATGCGCATCAGTGCCTTGACCATGCAGGTGGAGTCGTCCATCACGATCATGCCGGCCGAGCCCAGCGCGGAGCCGGCCTTGCACAGCGAATCGTAGTCCATGTCCAGATCCATGATGATCTCGGCGGGCAGCACCGGCATGGACGAGCCGCCGGGGATGACGGCCTTCAGCTTGTGCCCGTCGCGCACACCGCCGGCCATCTCCAGGATGTCGCGGAACGGCGTGCCCATGCGCACTTCGTAGTTGCCCGGGCGGTTCACGTGGCCGGACACGCAGAAGATCTTGGTACCGCCGTTGTTGGGCTTGCCGAGATTCAGGAACCAGTCCCCGCCGTTGCGCAGGATGGCCGGTACGGAGGCCAGGCTCTCGGTATTGTTGATGGTGGTCGGCCGTCCGTACAGGCCGAAGTTGGCCGGGAACGGCGGCTTGAAGCGCGGCTGCCCCTTCTTGCCTTCCAGGGAGTTCAGCAGCGCAGTCTCCTCGCCGCAGATGTAGGCGCCGGCGCCCAGATGGCTGTAGAGATCGAAATCGACGCCCGATCCCAGGATGTTCTTGCCCAGCAGGCCGGCCTCGTAGGCCTCCTTCAGCGCCGCCTCGAAGCGCTCGAAGGGCTCGTGATGGAATTCGCCGCGCATGTAGTTGTAGCCGATGGTCGCGCCGATGGCGTAACCGCCGATGGCCATGCCCTCGATCAGCGCATGCGGGTTGTAGCGCAGGATGTCGCGGTCCTTGCAGGTGCCCGGCTCGGATTCGTCGGAGTTGCAGACGATGTACTTCTGCACCGGCGCCGTACGCGGCATGAAGCTCCACTTCAACCCCGTCGGAAAGCCCGCCCCGCCGCGGCCGCGCAGGCAGGACTTCTTCACCTCGTCGATGATCGCCTCCTGCGGCGTCTTCTCGGCCAGGATCTTCTTCCACGCCTGATAGCCGCCCGTCTTCAGATAGTTCTCGAGCGTCCAGGGCCGGTCGTACTGCAGCGTCGCGAAACAGACTTCGTTGGTCATAAGGCAAAATTCCGGATCGCCACGAAACCCACGAAATCCACGAAAGATGGGTAATGAACGAACCCGACGTTCAAACCGCGCAGTTTGCCGTCTGTGCTTTTCATATGATCAGTTTTCGTGGGTTTCGTGGATTTCGTGGCCATAAAAATCTATTCCAGCTCGTCCAGGATGCGATCGATCTTCTCGATGGTCAGGTTCTCATGGTAGTGGCCGTTCACCGCCATCATCGGGGCGCCGACGCAGGCGGCCAGGCATTCCTCCTCGCGCTTGAGGTAGATGCGACCGTCCGGGGTGGTCTCGCCGAGACGGACGCCGAGCTTCTTCTCCACGTGCTCGACGAGGTTGTCGGCACCGCACAGCATACAGGAGATGTTGGTGCACATCGCCACGGTATTGCGGCCGACCGGTTTGGTCTCGAACATCGAATAGAAGCTGGCGACTTCGTAGACCGACACCCTGGGCATGCCCAGGTACTCGGCGACCGCGTCCATCGCCTGCACGCTCACGTAGCCGGCCTCGTGCTGCACCGCATGCAATGCCGCCAGCACCGCCGATGCCTTCTGGTCGGGCGGAAACTTGGTCAGCCAATGGTCGATCTCGGCACGGACTTTGTCGTTCAGCATCGTTAGAAACCTGTTTGAACCGCCAAGGCGCCAAGGCGCCAAGAAAACAATTGATGAGTAAAGAAGCTGCGCCCGTATTTCGCAGGATTGCTCACCGCGGTGTGGACGGTTATAACTTTCAAAAGATTTTCTTGGCGCCTTGGCGCCTTGGCGGTTCCAAAAAACCTGGCGTTCTTGGCGTCTTGGCGGTTCATATCACAGATCACCGGTCGATCTCGCCGAACACGATGTCCTGGGTGCCGATGATCGCCACCACGTCGGCGAGCATGTGGCCGCGGACCATTTCGTCGAGCCCCGCCAGATGCGCGAAGCCCGGTGCGCGCACCTTCAGGCGGTAAGGCTTGTTGGCACCGTCGGAGATCAGGTACACGCCGAACTCGCCCTTGGGGTGTTCCACGGCCGCATAGGCCTCGCCCCTGGGCACGCAATAGCCTTCCGTGAACAGCTTGAAGTGATGGATGAGGGCCTCCATGTCGGCCTTCATCTCTTCCCGCTTCGGCGGCGTGACCTTGTGGTCCTCGAGCATCACCGGACCGGGGTTGGCGCGCAGCCAGTCGATGCACTGGCGGATGATGCGGTTCGACTGGCGCATCTCCTCGACGCGCACCAGATAGCGGTCGTAGCAGTCGCCGTTGCGGCCCACCGGGATGTCGAAATCCATGCGGTCGTAGACCTCGTAGGGCTGCTTCTTGCGCAGGTCCCAGGCGATGCCGGAACCACGCAGCATGGGACCGGTGAAGCCCATCTGCTGGGCGCGCTCCGGCGATACCACGCCGATGCCGACGGTGCGCTGCTTCCAGATACGGTTGTCGGTGAGCAGGATCTCGTACTCGTCGATGCAGGCCGGGAAGCGCTCGGTGAAATCGTGGATGAAGTCCAGCAGCGAGCCTTCGCGGTTGCCGTTCAGGCGGCGCACCTCATCGGTGCCGCGCCACTTGGATTCCTGATACTTCGGCATGGCGTCCGGCAGATCGCGGTAGACGCCGCCCGGGCGGTAGTAGGTCGCGTGCATGCGCGTACCGGAGACCGCCTCGTAGCAGTCCATCAGATCCTCGCGCTCGCGGAAGGCGTACAGGAACACGGTCATGGCACCGACGTCGAGGGCGTGCGCGCCGATCCACAGCAGGTGGTTCAGGATGCGCGTAATCTCGTCGAACATGACGCGGATGTACTGGGCGCGCTCCGGCGCCTGGATGCCGAGCAGCTTCTCGATGGCCAGCACGTAGCCGTGCTCGTTGCACATCATGGACACGTAATCGAGCCGGTCCATGTAGCCGATACTCTGGTTGTACGGCTTGCTCTCGGCGAGCTTCTCGGTGGCACGGTGCAGCAGCCCGATGTGCGGATCGGCGCGCTGGATCACCTCGCCGTCCATCTCCAGCACCAGGCGCAGCACGCCGTGCGCCGCCGGATGCTGCGGACCGAAATTCAAGGTGTAGTTCTTGATCTCAGGCATATATGTCTTTTAGTGAGGAGTGAGGAGTAAGGAGCGAGGAGAAAATCCTCATCGATACCAACTTCCTTTACGCCTTACTCCTCACTCCTCACTCCTCACTATCCGCGCCGCCGCACTTCGTCGCGGATCACCTTGGGCACCAGCACGCGCGGTTCGATGCTGACCGGTTCGTAGACGACGCGCTGCTTCTCGGGGTCGTAGCGCACCTCGACGTTGCCGGACAGCGGAAAGTCCTTGCGGAACGGGTGGCCGATGAAGCCGTAGTCGGTGAGGATGCGGCGCAGGTCCGGGTGGCCGTCGAAGATGATGCCGTAGAGGTCGAAGGCCTCGCGCTCGTACCAGTTCGCCGCCGTCCAGATGCCGGTCACCGAGGGGATCACGGGCAGATCGTCGTCCGGCGCGAAACAGCGCAGGCGCAGGCGGCGGTTGTGGCTGAGCGACAGCAGATGATAGACCGCGGCGAAGCGCCGGCCATGCGCGGGGCGCTCGACGGACAGATCCTCGTCGTCCTGGCGCAGATGTCCGGCGGTGCGCGCGGCGACACCGCGACTGAAGCCCTGGCCGGACGATTCCGCGGTCGCCCACTCGTCGACGCCGTACTCCGAATAGTCCACGCCGCAGACGTCGATCAGGATCGTGAACTCGAAATCGGGGTGGCGGCGCAGCACCCCGCAGACATCCGACAGCCGCGCGGGCGCGACCACCGCGGTGACTTCGCCCAGATCCAGCGTCGCGGATTCGATGTGCTCGCCCAGGATCTCCTGTAACTGTTCCAGCAGCTGTTCGGCTCGGCTCATGTCGTGGCTCAGCGGGCGATGGTGTTGGTACGGCGGATCTTGTTCTGCAGCTGCAGAATGCCGTACAGCAGGGCCTCGGCGGTCGGCGGACAGCCGGGCACGTAGATGTCGACCGGCACGATGCGGTCGCAGCCGCGCACCACCGAATAGGAATAATGGTAATACCCGCCGCCGTTGGCGCAGGAGCCCATCGAGATCACCCAGCGCGGCTCGGCCATCTGGTCGTAGACCTTGCGCAAGGCCGGGGCCATCTTGTTGACCAGGGTGCCGGCGACGATCATCACGTCGGACTGGCGCGGGCTGGGCCGGAACACGATGCCGAAGCGGTCCAGATCGTAGCGCGAGGCGCCGGCCTGCATCATCTCCACCGCACAGCAGGCCAGGCCGAAGGTCATCGGCCACATCGAGCCGGTGCGCGCCCAGTTGATCAGCTTATCGGCCGTGGTAGTCACCACGCCCTGTTCGAGAATGCCTTCTATGCCCATCGTTCGGCACCCTCCCGCAGGGTGCGTCGAGGCGCAGCCTGCCGCACCGGAAATCCGCAGCCATGGTGGGTCGCCGCGCCGACGCACCCTACGCGCATCATTCCCATTCCAGGGCCCCTTTCTTCCATTCGTAGATGAAGCCGATCACCAGGATTCCCAGGAACAGCATCATGGCCGTGAAACCGAACATGCCGATCTCCTCGAGCGCCACCGCCCAGGGGAACAGGAAGGCGATCTCCAGATCGAAGATGATGAACAGGATGGCGACGAGGTAGTAGCGCACGTCGAACTTCATGCGCGAGTCTTCGAAGGCCTCGAAGCCGCACTCGTAGGGCGACAGCTTCTCACTGTCGGGGCGCTGCGGACCGGCCAGGAAGCCGAGCGCGATGAACACCGCCCCGAAGACGACACCGACTCCGATGAAGATCAGAATGGGCAGATAGTTTTCCAGCATGTCTCCGCTTCCGGCGCCAACCGCATTATCGGGGAGTGCTTTGTGTAAGTTCTTGATGCCACTGGAGAGCAGCGCGCACAGTCGGGGCAGTCTAGGCCACAGGCCGAAGAAGTGTCAAGCCGCGGAACCGTCGAAAATCACTTCCCGATCAGCCGGTTATCAACAAAAAAGAATTTGGGCAGAGATAAAATTAATCGCGGGTCTTGCGCGTGGCTCATGTCCCGCGGGCCATATTCCGGTGTCGGCGTAAGCGTCAAGCCACGTTCCGAATCCGGCCGGACGTTGCGTCGATCATCACGCCGCATCACCGCTGTCCTGCTCGTACCTCGAAAACACGGATTTCAGCCACGGCAGCACACGGAAGAACCTGGACCGGATCATGTGGCTTCACATCGCGGCCCACGTCACCTGCCAGGTGCCGGGCCGGCACCTCCCGATGCGGATTTATTTCACTGTCTTCCGTGTGCTTCCGTGGCGAATCCGGTTTTTGGGTTTAGGGGACAGCAGTGACGCCGTATCAATCCTGATACAGGACTTGTTTGCGGTAAGCCACTATTTTTACTGAACGACTGGCCAATTGCCGGTCATACGAACAGCCCGGCCGTAGCACCGGTGTTACACACCGCTCCCAGTGCCTCATCACACCGTATGAGCAATAGGTTACCGGGGTGTTTTCCG
>CAYWKV010000086.1:0-11763 GCA_964458835.1 uncultured Gammaproteobacteria bacterium
GTCGGCTCCAGCCAGCCGGTTATGGCCTGGAGATCGTCCGGTGCCAGCGTGCCGGCCGCCTGCTTGAGGCGCAGCGTGTTGAGCAGGTAGTTGTAGCGCGCCAGATAGAGCGTCAGCTCGGCCTGCGTCAGCGCGCGCTGCGCGTCGAGCACGTCGACGATGGTGCGCGTGCCGACCTCGAAGCCGGTCTGCGCCGCGTCCAGCGCCGTGGTACTGGAGGTGCGCGCCTGCTCGGCGGCGCGTACTTCACTGATGCCGGTGACCACGCCGCGATAGGCGTCGCGGGTCTGGCGCTCGATCGCGCGCTGGGTCACGTCGAGCCGCTCGCGCGCCTCATCGAAACGGAAGCGCGCCTCGCGGGTGCGCGAGTTCACCGCGCTGCCCTGGTAGAGCGGCACGGCCAGTTGCAGGCCGATGGTGCCGTCGTTGCGTTCCAGCTCGCGGAAGCCGCCGAAGTTGCTGTCGAGATAGCTGTAGCTGGCGTTGGCGTCGAGCGTCGGGTAGTGGCCGGAGCGGGCGATCTGGATCTGCTGGCGCGCGGCCTCGGAGCCGGCACGGGCAGCCGCGAGGCCGGGGTTCTGCTGGAGCGCCGTGTCGACCCAGCTCTGTTGCGCCTGAGGTTCGGGGGTGACCAGCCTGAAGTCGGTGTCGCGGACCGGGTCGAGGTTCTCGCGCTGTTCGCCGATGATCTCGCGCAGCTGCTCGCGGGCGGATTCGAGCTGGTTCTGGGCGCGAATTTCCGTGGCGACCGCGGTGTCGTAGCGCGCCTGCGCCTCCTGCACGTCGGTGATCGCCGACAGGCCCACCTCGAAGCGCTGCTGCGCCTGCTCCAGCTGGCGGCCGATCGATTCCTTCTCCTTGCCCGCCAGGCGCACGGCGTCCTGCGAGCCCAGCACCGCGAAATAGCGCTCGGCGGTGCGGACCATGAGCTCCTGCTCGGCCGCACCGTACTGGGCCTGCGCCTGTGCCACCAGGCTGTCGGCCTGCTCCAGCGCCACCCAGCGGTCCCAGCGGAACACCGGCTGGGTGAGGCTCAGGCTGTACGATTGGTTGGTGGAGTAGGTCGGATTGGTGACGCCCGGCAGGGCCGCGCGGTCGTCATAACTGTTGCGCGACACGTCGCCGCTCAGGCCGATGACCGGCAGCAGCCCGGCCCGGCTCTGCGGCTTCACTTCCAGCACTGCGTCGCGTGCGGCCGCCGCGGCGCGCAGGCTCGGATCGCGTTCCTCGGCGAGCTGGTAGATCTCGTACAGCGAGTCGGCCAGCGCCGTGCCGCCCAGCCCGACATAGGTCAATGCGGCCATCAGTGCGGCGAGGGGTCTCGGGGCAATCTTCATGAGGTGTACCGTCCGTAACAATTTGGAAACACCGCCGCGCCAGCGCGGCTGAGAAATACGCGAGCCGTAGTCTACAACAGTGAGGAGTGAGGGGTGAGGCGTAAAACCGTCTTTAGCCACGGAAGCACACGGAACAACACGGAAAAGGGCTATTGCAAAATCCCAGCAGACAAACCGTGCGGTTGCTATCTGGGCTTTCACATTCTTAATTTTCCGTGTTCTTCCGTGTGCTTCCGTGGCTAAAAAAGGGTTTGTCCTTTACGCCTCACTCCACTCAATACGTCGGCATCTCCGGGTCGACGTCGCGCGCCCAGGCGGCCACGCCGCCGGTGAGGTTGACCACGTTGCTGAAGCCGAGTTCACGCTCCAGGTAGCGCGCGACCGAGAAGCTGCGGATGCCGTGGTGGCAGATCACGATGATTTCGCGGTCGGGGTCGAGGCCCGCGGCCTCGCTGCGCACGTTGCCCATGGGCATGAGCTGCGACCCCTCGATGCGGCAGTGCTGGAATTCCCAGGGTTCGCGCACGTCCAGCAGCAACGGCGGGCGCGCTGCCTTGCGCAGGTAATCGCTCAGCTCTCGCGCCGAGATCTGGCGCACGGCGTCAGAACCGGAACCGCGCCGGCTCCGGCGCGTTGATCAGCGGCGGCACGGCGGTGTCGAACAGGCTTTCGGTCGCCCACTGATCTGGCGCGACGCGGGTGATCAGCAGGGCCTCCATGATGGGTGGCCTGCCGGCGATGACGAACAGCCGGCCGCCGATGGCCAGGCTGCGGTGGAAGCCTTCGTGCAGCACCGGCAGCGAGCCGGTGACGGCGATGGCGTCGAACTCCTGGCCGTTCCAGCCGGCGGCGGCATCCTCGACCTTGAGGTCGACGTTGGCGATGCCCTGGCCGGCCAGCTTGCGCTCGGCGGCGTATTTGAAATCCGCGAAGATATCCACGCTCACCACCTGCGCGACCAGGCGCGCCAGGCAGGCGGTGAGATAGGCGCTGCCGGTGCCGATCTCCAGTACCCGGTCGGTGGGGCGCAGGCCGAGCGCCTGCAGCAGCCGGCCCTCCAGCTTGGGCGGCATCATATATTGGCCGTGCTCGAGCGGGATGCTGAAGTCCGAGAAGGCCAGCGTCGTCTGGTAGCGCTCCGGGACGAAGGCCTCGCGCGGGGTGGCGGCGATCACGTCCAGGACGCGCTGGTCCAGCACGTCCCAGGGCCGGATCTGCTGCTCGATCATATTGAAGCGCGCGCGCTCCAGATCCTGCGGGCTGTTCGGGGATGCCGCCGTACCGGTCATGCCTGCTCCTCCGCCGCCGTGAAAGCGGCTCGCTTGTCCAGAAAACCCAGTGCCGCCACGGAGCCGCACGCGAGGCACCGGCCCACGGACTGCGGGGCGCGTTGGCTCGGACGGGTCGGACCGCGTCTCCAGGCACCCCGTCGGGCTGTGCTTGTCCGGGCGCTTCCGCGGCAAATGCAGCGTTTTGGGGATCATGTCGCCGCCGTGCCGGTCTCGATCGGGCGCGGGGTCCGGCTAGAGTACGGAGTTTGCAGGTGCCGGGCAAGCCTCGTCTCCGGCCCTTTGTGGTGCCGAATCACCCGGTTGATCAAAGAGTTCAGGCGATTTCGCAGATTCCTGCGGCTTGCATTGACCGCAACCATCCGATACCTTTCCCCCTTCGGCTAGGGGTGCCCCGCTCAGGCGCTGCCCTTGCAGGAACGGCCTTTGGCCGTCCCTGCAAGGGCAGCGACAGGACGGGGCTGAGAGATACACCCTTCGAACCTGATCTTGGTTAATACCAGCGCAGGGAAGCCTGTCCAGCCATCGCAGCCTTCCCCGCCGTCTTTTCCTTATCCGTCCCGTGCGCGGGGCAGGGGGCTTGGGCCATGAGTGCGATTCCCGAAGAGTTCATCCGCAAGACCGCCCGGTTGTCCGAGGAGGTCACGCGCCCCTTCACCGGCTCGAAGAAGATCTACGTCCAGGGCTCGCGCCCGGATCTCCGCGTCGGCATGCGCGAGGTGACGCAGTCGCCGACGCTGACCAGCGGCGCGCCGGAAGAGAATCCGCCGATCGTCGTCTACGACACCTCGGGTCCGTATACCGATCCGGATGCGCATATCGATCTGTTGAAGGGCCTGGCCGCACTGCGCGAGGCCTGGATCCTGGAGCGTGGCGACACCGAACGGCTCGCCGGCCCGACTTCGGAGTACGGCCGTGCGCGTCACGACGATCCCAGGCTCGCGCACCTGCGTTTCGAGCACCAGCGCAAGCCGCGCCGCGCGAAGGCGGGATGCAACGTCACCCAGATGCACTATGCGCGTCAGGGCATCATCACGCCGGAGATGGAGTACGTCGCCATCCGGGAGAACATGCGTCTGAACGAGCTGCGCCAGGATCCCCGCTACACGAAACTGCTGCGCCAGCACCGTGGCCAGAGCTTCGGCGCGGCCATTCCCGATGAAATCACGCCCGAATTCGTGCGCGACGAGATCGCCCGCGGCCGTGCCATTCTCCCCGCCAACGTCAACCACCCGGAGCTGGAGCCGATGATCATCGGCCGCAACTTCCTGGTGAAGATCAACACCAACATCGGCAACTCGGCGGTCACGTCTTCCATTGAAGAGGAAGTCGAGAAGATGGTCTGGTCGGCGCGCTGGGGCGGCGACACACTGATGGACCTGTCCACCGGCAAGAACATCCACGAGACGCGCGAGTGGATCCTGCGCAACGCGCCGATGCCGATCGGCACCGTGCCCATCTACCAGGCGCTGGAGAAGGTCGATGGCAAGGCCGAGGAACTGACCTGGGAGATGTTCCGCGACACGCTCATCGAACAGGCCGAGCAGGGCGTGGACTACTTCACCATCCATGCCGGCGTGCGCCTGAAATACGTGCCGCTGACCGCCAACCGCGTCACCGGCATCGTCTCCAGAGGCGGTTCGATCATGGCCAAGTGGTGCCTCGCGCACCATCAGGAGAATTTCCTCTACACCCACTTCGAGGAAATCTGCGAGATCATGAAGGCCTACGACGTGAGCTTCTCGCTCGGCGACGGCCTGCGTCCCGGCTGCATCGCCGACGCCAACGACGCCGCGCAGTTCGGCGAGCTGGAGACGCTCGGCGAGCTGACGAAGATCGCCTGGCGGCACAACGTGCAGGTGATGATCGAAGGTCCCGGCCACGTGCCCATGCAGCTCATCAAGGAGAACATGGAGAAGGAGCTGGCCGACTGTTTCGAGGCGCCGTTCTACACGCTGGGTCCGCTGGTCACCGACATCGCGCCCGGCTACGACCACATCACCTCCGGCATCGGCGCCGCGCAGATCGGCTGGTACGGCACGGCCATGCTCTGCTACGTCACGCCGAAGGAGCACCTCGGCCTGCCCAACAAGCAGGACGTGCGCGACGGCATCATCACCTACAAGCTCGCCGCCCACGCCGCCGATCTCGCCAAGGGTCACCCCGGCGCGCAGATCCGCGACAACGCGCTCTCCAAGGCGCGCTTCGAGTTCCGCTGGGAGGACCAGTTCAATCTCGGCCTCGATCCCGACAAGGCGCGCAGCATGCACGACGAGACCATGCCCAAGGAGGCGCACAAGGTCGCGCACTTCTGCTCCATGTGCGGCCCGAACTTCTGCTCCATGAAGATCACCCAGGACGTGCGCGACTACGCGGCGAGCCAGGGCCTCACGGAAGACGAGGCGCTGCGCAAGGGCATGGAGGAGAAGGCGGTGGAGTTCAAGCAGGCGGGGGCGCGGATCTACAAGGAGGTCTGAGTTCCTGCAGTCATCGCCTCGTGTTCGCCGAGCCCGCCCCGGCCGGTGTATGGCAGCCGGGTTGCGGGTCCTCATCCCGGCCCTCGCCCTCCGTGGCTGAAATACGTGTTTTCGGGGCAAAAGCAATGGGGCAGCAGTGATGGTGCATGTGTGGGGCAACGGAGCGATAGGCGCTATTCTCGCGACCATGTCATGCCCGCTGTGATCCGCCGCCTATGACCGCATTCAGCGTCAACGAGTTTTATCAGCGCAACCGGCGTGTGGTCATCTGGGCAATCCTGTTCGGGTTGCTGTGGCTGCTGCGGGATTTCTTCGGCCTGGTATTTCTGTCGTTCGTGCTGGCGATCATCGCGATGCCGCTCGCGGAGTTCGGCGAGCGCCGGCTGAGACTGCCGCACTGGCTGGCGCTCATGCTCGTCTATACGCTGTTTCTGGTGGTGCTCGCATCGTTCGTGCGTTTCGTCGTCCCCAGCGTGGCATTCGAAGCGAACCGCATGATCGACAATCTGCCCGAAACCGAACTCCGCCTGCTCGAGGTCAAGAATCGCCTGGTCGGCCAGTATCCCACCCTGCGCCAGCCGCTCAGCGGCTATCTGGTCAGCGCGCTGAGCGGCGATAAGGCGGCCGCCGTCGAACAGCGGCTGGCCGGCGAGCGTACCCGGCTGTCGCTCACCGAGGAGGAGGTCGTGGCGGCGATGGAATCAGGTCCCCCGCCGGACGGTGCGCTGGCCGAGTATTTCGGCCGGCGGGACCAGCTGTATCTCAATGCGCTGGTGGACGAGCAGTTCCAGAAGGTGCGCGATAACGCGCCGGCCGTTATCAACATGCTGTACCGGGGAACCGCGACCACCCTGCTGGCGCTGCTGTTCAGTTTCCTGATCCTGATCGATATCCGACGTATCAAGCGTGGCATCGCGCTGTTGAAGAATTCCAGAGTCGGCGATTTCTACGAGGAGGCCGCCAGCCCGGTCGTGCGCTTCGGGGTGCTGATGGGGCACGCCATCGAGGCGCAGGCCACGATCGCATTGGTGAATACCGTGCTGACGCTGGGCGGCCTGCTCCTGCTCGGCATACCGCTGGTCGCCCTGCTCTCCGTCATCGTGTTCGTCTGCAGCTTCATCCCGGTGCTCGGCGTGTTCATCTCGACGACGCCGATCCTGCTCGTCGCGCTGAATGCGGGAGGCCCCGCGCTGTCGCTCGCCGCGGTCGGCATGATCGTGGGCATTCATGCCATCGAGGCGTACCTGCTGAATCCGTTGATCTATGGGAGGCACCTGAAGCTGAATCCGGTGCTGACGCTGATCATTCTGTACGTCGCATACCATGCCTTCGGTCTGTGGGGCATGCTGCTGGGCGTGCCGGTTGCCAGGTATTTCATTCACGATGTGCTTGGCGTGCCGTTCCATGACCGGCCTGCTACGGCCGCGGAACGGGACGACGCGGTACGGGGCTGACCGCCGTGCCCGGCCCCCGGCGCACGGAAGCGCATGGAACGTAAACCCTGCCATACCCCCGCCGACTCACTGCTGTCCCATAAACCAAAAACCGGACTTGCCACGGAAGCACACGGAAGGCACTGAAGGAACCTCGGATTATTGATCTTCACCCAACCGTTTGACCTGGCTCTGTAGGAGCGGGTTCGGCACACGGCGGGTGACGTGGGCCGTTTTATGAGACGCCAAATGATCTGGCCCCGGTCGTTCCGGGTGCTTCCGTGGCTGAAATGCGTGTTTTCGGGATAAAGGCAACGGGACAGCAGTACTGCCGACTGGGCTTTCCGCGTACGTCCATGGGAGCCCCGGTTTCTGGGGTCAATCAGAGGCTCCATCTTCTGGGTCGTGGGCCGGCCGTTCGGGCGTGCCCGGTCAGTCCGTGGGGTGTCCTGCCGGGGGCCAGGTCGTCTGCGAGATCAAATCCCGCAGCGATCGCGAGGCTGTGAGTTGCGTATTCATGAATTTCTACTATGAGTAGTACTTACCGCGTCCGGTTGAAATTGCAAAACAAGTGCGCAGCTCAATGGGTATCGTTGGATATCCGCGAACGGAGGTCATGTGCATGATCACCAGTAATCCCGTCTCAGATATTTCCGATGTCGTCTCGCCCCTCGCCATGCAGTTGTACGTCATTGCCATGTTCATACTGGTCGTTGGCGGGACGGTGCTGGATACCCTCCACAAGAAAAGTGCCCGTTATTTTTTCGAAAATGCTGAAAAATCGAAGGCAAACCGTGAGCGCGAGCTGGGCGGCGGGGAAAAGATCTCGATCGCCATCAAGACCGTGGCAGTGGATGTGCTGGCCTCGGGCGAATTCTGCAATCCGCGCCGCCGGCTCTCCCATCTGCTCACCATGTACGGCTTCATTCTCTTTGTCGTCACGACCGTGATCCTGGTCTTCGGCTACCCGAGCGCCACTGCGACCACGCCGGCCTACCTGCCGCTGTTGTGGCACCTGGGCGCGCTGATGGTCGCCGTCGGCGGCTACTGGTTCTGGTTCTTCATCCGGGTGGACGTCGCCGCCGAAGGCCATCCCTGGTACCGGATCGTGCGCGCCGACCTGTTCGTGCTGTCGCTGTTGGCGACGACCACGCTGGCGCTGATCTGGTCCTTCCTGCAATGGGCCGGGGCCGGCGGCTGGGCGACCCTGTTCTTCTGGCTGTTCGTGTTCGCCAGTACGGTGCTGTTCGGTACCGTGTTGTGGTCGAAATTCGCACACATGTTCTTCAAGCCCGCGGCCGCATTTCAGAGGCGGGTGGCCGAGGCGGATGGTTCGAGAGACAACCTGCCGCCGCCGGCAGATCAGCCCGAGCAGTTCGGGCTGGGCATCAATCGCGAGCTGCCCCGGCACTATTGATGAGCGCGGTTGCGGGCTGCCGATTCGAGTAACGTGCCGTCACAGGTACAAGCCACGGGAGAAATGACATGCCGACATTCGTGTACATGACGCGCTGTGACGGCTGCGGGCACTGCGTGGACATCTGCCCCTCCGACATCATGCACATCGACCCGACCTATCGCCGCGCGGTCAATATCGAGCCGAACATGTGCTGGGAGTGCTATTCCTGCGTCAAGGCCTGTCCGCAGAACGCCATCGATTGCCGCGGCTACGCGGATTTCGCACCGCTGGGGCACAGTGTCCGCGTGCTTCGGGAAGAGGCGAAGGGCACGATCTCCTGGAAAATAAAATTCCGCGACGGGCGCGAAAAGAATTTCGTCTCTCCGATCACCACCCAGCCCTGGGGGCAGAAGATTCCCAGGCTCGCCGAGCTGCCAGGGCCGACCGATCAGGATCTGGATTCCCAGCTGCTCTGGTCCGAGCCGGATGCACTCAACATAGACACCGGCCTGCCAGTGATCCCAAAAAACAAATTCAAGCAGGGAGTGTACTACTGATGAGCTTCAAGACCATTTATGAAGATTGCGACATCCTGATCGTCGGCGGCGGCATGGGCGGCTGCGGCGCCGCCTTCGAGGCGCGGCACTGGGGGCGGGACCTGCGGATCGTGGTCGCGGAGAAGGCCAACATCGACCGCAGCGGTGCCGTGGCCCAGGGGCTGTACGCCATCAACTGCTACATGGGAATGCAATGGAACGAGAACCAGCCCGAGGATCATGTGCGTTATGCCCGCAACGACCTGATGGGCATGGTGCGTGAGGATCTCGCCTACGACATGGCGCGCCACGTGGATTCCGCGGTGCACAAATTCGAGGAGTGGGGGCTGCCGATCATGCGCGATCCGGTGACCGGCCGTTATCAGCGGGAAGGCAAATGGCAGATCATGATCCACGGCGAAAGCTACAAGCCGATCGTGGCCGAGGCCGCGCGCAAGTCCGTCGACAAGATAGACAACCGTATCATGGTCACCCACCTGTTGCTGGACGAGAACCATCGCAACCGGGTCGGCGGCGCGATCGGTTTCAATGTCCGTACCGGCAACCTGCACGTCTACAAGGCCAAGGCGGTGATCGTCGGCGCCGGCGGCGCCTCCCACATCTTCAAGCCGCGTTCCGTCGGCGAAGGCATGGGGCGCACCTGGTACGCGCCCTGGAGCAGCGCCTCGGCCTATGCGCTGCCGATCATGGTCGGCGCGAAAATGACCCAGATGGAAAACCGCATCGTGCTGTGCCGCTTCAAGGACGGCTACGGCCCGGTCGGCGCCTACTTCCTGCACCTGAAGACCTACACCCAGAATGCGTATGGAGAGGAGTACGAGTCCAAATGGTATGACCATACCAAGGCGATGGTCGGCGAATACATCGATCACCATCCCACCCCGACCTGTCTGCGCAACCACGCCTTCCTGCAGGAGGTCGCGGCGGGCCGCGGTCCCATCCACATGGTCACCACGGAGGCCTTCCAGGATCCGCACAAGGAGACCGTGGGCTGGGAGAATTTCCTCGGCATGACGGTTGGCCAGGCGGTGGTCTGGGCATCCCAGAACATCGATCCGAAGTACGTCAATCCCGAACTGACGACGTCCGAGCCGTATGTCATGGGCTCCCATGCGACCTGCTCCGGCGCCTGGGCCAGCGGGCCGGAAGACCTGTCCCCCAGTGAATACTACTGGGGCTACAACCGCATGATGACGGTTGAAGGTCTGTTCGGCGCCGGCGACGCGCTCGGCGGCACGGCGCACGCGTTCTCCTCGGGTTCCTTCACCGAAGGCCGGCTGGCCGCCAAGGCCGCGGTCAGGTTCATCCGGGATCATGCCAAGGACAAGGTCGAGATCTCCGACCGGCAGATCGCAGATCTGAGAAAGGCAATCTACCAGCCGCTGGAAAACTACCAGGTGGGGCGCAACGAGATCGTGGCGGGAACGGTTTCACCCAGTTACATCCTGCCCATCCACGGGCTGCAGCGGCTCGAAAAGATCATGGACGAATACGTCGGCGGCATCAGCGTCAACTACATGACCAACGAGCCGTTGCTGAAGATCGGCCTGGAGAAACTGAAGATCCTGCAGGAAGACCTCGAACATATCGGTGCCGAAGACCTGCACCAGCTGCAGCGGGCCTGGGAACTGAAGCACCGCGCCATCGCGTCAGAGTCCGTGACGCAGCACACCCTGTTCCGCAAGGAAACGCGCTGGCCGGGATATTACTATCGCGGTGACTATCTGAAGCTGGATGACGAGAACTGGCACGTATTGACCCTGTCCCGCCGCGACCCCGAGTCGGGTGAATGGGAAATGGAAAAGGCGCCGGTCTATCACATCGTCGACTGAGCGAGGGCGGGACGGCATGCGCAGCGCGGAAGTCGGCACAGCCCGCGAGTTCGTGGACGACGCAGCCCTCGAAGCGGCCATCGAGCTATACGAGGCGCAGGCGCTCGCACTGGCGTCCCGGGCGGAGCGCTCCGGGGATTGGGCCACGACCCAGCACCGGCTCGGCACGGCGCTGAGTGCGCTCGGCCAGCGCCGGCGCGGCACCCGGCTGCTGGAAAAGGCGATAGAAGCCTTCGAGCGCGCGCTGTCCGCGCGCAGCCGCGAGTGCGAGCCGCTGGACTGGGCCGCGGCGCAGAACGGACTGGGCCAGGCGCTGGGCACGCTGGCACAGCGCCACGCGGACGCCGACATGCTCGAGCAGGCGATCGCCGCCTTTGAGGCCGCCCTCGACGTGCGGAGCAAAGAGGTCACCCCGCAGGACTGGGCCATCACCCACAACAATCTCGGCGCCGCGCTGCTCACCCTCGGCCAGCGCCGGCAGGACAAGACGCTGCTGAAACGGGCCGCCGACGCCTACAAGAACGCGCTGCAGGTATGGACCCGTGAGCGGGCGCCGCTGGATTGGGCCTGGACCATGAACAACCTGGGCACGGCGCTGCGCGCGCTCGGCGAACTTCGCAAGGGCCCCCGCACACTGGAGCAGGCCGTCGCCGCCTATCGCAGCGCACTTGCCGAACGCGCCCGCGAGCGCATGCCCGGGGACTGGGCCATGACCCAGAACAACCTCGGTGCGGCGCTGCACAGACTCGGCGAACGCGAGCAGGATGCACGGCACCTGGAGGCATCGATCGAAGCCTATGCCAACGCACTCCAGGAATGGACCCGCGAGAAGGTGCCGGCGGCCTGGGCCATGACCCTGGCCAACCAGGCCGGCGCCTGCAAGCTACTGGCCGAACTGACCGGCGACGTCGATCTCGTGCGCACGGCCCTGTCCAGGTTCGCCGCCGTCGGCGAAGTGTTCCGCAACGCCAGTCATGCCCAGTACTACGAACTCGTCGTGGAGCAGGTGGCCAGGCTGCGGAAGCTGGAGCACCAGCTTCTGCAGAGGCATAAAGATGCATAAGGAACCTCTGATTAATTCGTCGTACCGTCATTGCGAGCGAAGTGAAGCAATCTCCTTCTACGGTAGATCAATAGCTTGGAGATTATTCGCTGCGCTCACCCCTTCGGGGCCGCCCTACGGGCGTTCTGCGCTCGCAAGCTCGCTGGTGCCGCGTCGCTACGCTCCTCGCAATGACGAATTAATCAGAGGTTCCTTAAACCGCAAAACTCACTGCTGTCCCATCCACTCCGCACCATGGCTGCGGGTGGGTACCGGCAAGGCCGTCGAACCTACAGGGACAGGCGGAGACCGTGGAACGGTCGCGAAGGTGCCCTGGGCCAGGTATTCACCGCGCGTCTTGACGGTACGGCCCGAAGCCATGTCGCCACATCTGGCA
>CAYWKV010000087.1:0-7873 GCA_964458835.1 uncultured Gammaproteobacteria bacterium
AGGAGATCAAGGCCGCCTACGAGACCATCAAGGCCGCGCGCGGGAATGGATGACCGTTTACCGCAAAGGACGCCAGGGCGCGCAAAGGTAAAATCTTAGCCACGGAAAACACGGAAAGCACGGACGATAGGAATAATAAAAACAAAGACGCTAATCTGGTATCGGTCAGGCCATGCCGCCGGCGTTCGTCAGTCATCAACAGCTAAGCGGCATTGATCATTTCCGTGCTTTCCGTGTTTTCCGTGGCAAAGATGTTTTCGCTTTTCTTCGCGCGGCTTTGCGTCCTTTGTGGTTGAAGTCGCTTTCTAGAGATACCGCCCGCCGCCGGCGATCGCGACGACGATCAGTCCGAGGATGAGGTTGATGCCGACGGTGCGGCGGATACGCGCGAGCTGGGCGCCGCCGGCCGGCCAGTCCGCGGCCGCGACCGCGCGCCGCAGGCGCCGGAAGGGTGCGAAATACAGGTGCAGGTAGAGCAGGATCATCAGCCAGCCCAGCCCCTGCATCAGGTGCACGTGCAGGCCGGCCTGGCCCAAGCCGCCGAAGACGCCGAATACCATTGCGTAGCCGGTGACGGGCAGCAGGACGACGGCGATCCACACCCACGGAAAGAAGCGCTGGAAGGTGCCCGTCCACAACGGCAGCCGCTGCGGCGGCTGCAGCAGCGTCGCCGCGGCGGGACGCAGCGCCATGTAGGCGAAGAACATGCCACCGACCCAGACGGTGGCGGCCAGCAGATGCAGAATGATGAGCACGGGCATGAGATTGTTCATGGTGTCGCCTTGTCGCTTGCAGGGGGTTCGGGTTGTGCCGCGCCCGCAGAGGGTTCGGCACCGTCGGCCGCGACGTTCTGCTCCAGCCAGCCGCGCACGCTGCGTACCAGCTCGTCTTCCAGGCCGATGAAGAAATGGTCCGCGCCCTCGACCTCGATCTGGCGGAACCGGTCGTGGCCGGCCCTGCGCATGGCGGCCGCGCGCGGCCGGACCGCGTTCAGCACGGTGTCCAGGTCACGGCTGCCGTACAGATCCAGGATGGGTAGCTTCACGCTGGCAAGATGCGCCGTGGTGTCGAGCTGCGGGTCGAGGTCGCTGCCACTCATGCCGATGGCGACGAAGCCGCGCAGGCCCATGCCGCCCTGGTTCGCCAGCGTGGCACTGGCCATGGTGGCGCCGAGGCTGTGGGCGACGATCGCCACGGGTTCGATGCCGCGTGCCTGCATGAACGCCATGGCCGCCCGGATGCGCGGCCCCGCCTCCGCGATCAGGGGAATGTAGTCCTGCACCCCGGCCTCGTTGGGCAGGACCGGCATCTGGATGGACAGGGTCGCCCAGCCGTGATCCGGCAGCCCGGTACGCAACGGGTAGATCACGTCGGCCCAGTCGGGGTGCACGCCGATGCCGTGCAGGACGATGACGCCGCCCTTCGGCGTGCCGCTCTGCTCTTCCGTAAAGATACCGAGGAATTTGTGGCCGTCCGCCTCCAGCCACTCCGCCTCGCCGACCAGCAGGGCGTCGCCGATCTGCTCGGCCCAGCGCCGTTCCTTGTCCGTATCGGACGCAACGGCCCCCGCCAGTGCCGTGAGTGCCGACAAAAAAACAAGCGAGCTCAAGACTTTTTGCAATCTCATGGTGATCTCCCGGTGGTGCCGGCGCGCATTCGGCGCGGCCTGCGGGCGGGGCGGCGTCAACGGCCGCGATCGCCGATGGCTGAAAATCGGTCCGCGATACGGTACATTGCGCAACTTTACGCGCTCGGACGAGCCCCCGGCAACGCATTCGGAGAGCCAAGACAATGGCGGATTACAAGATTGCCCCTTCCATCCTCTCGGCGGACTTCGCGCGTCTGGGCGAAGAGGTCAAGAACGTGCTGGACGCCGGCGCCGACATCGTACATTTCGACGTGATGGACAACCACTATGTCCCCAACCTGACCATCGGTCCGCTGGTGTGCGACGCACTGCGCAAGTTCGGTATCAAGGCCGACATCGACGTGCACCTGATGGTCAAGCCGGTCGATCGCATCATCCCCGACTTCGCCAAGGCCGGGGCGACCTACATCACCTTCCATCCGGAGGCGAGCGAGCACATCGACCGCACCCTGCAGCTCATCAAGAGCGAAGGCTGCAAGTCGGGCCTGGTGTTCAACCCGGCCACCCCCCTGGACTATCTGAAGTACGTGATGGACAAGGTCGACATGATCCTGCTGATGTCGGTCAACCCGGGCTTCGGCGGCCAGAGCTTCATTCCGGCCACCCTCGACAAGCTCCGCGAGGCGCGCAAGCTGATCGATGCCTCGGGCCGCGACATCCGCCTGGAGATCGACGGCGGCGTGAAGGTCGACAACATCCGCGAGATCGCCGCGGCGGGTGCCGATACCTTCGTCGCCGGCTCGGCCATCTTCAATGCCGCCAGGGACGGCGACCCGAACCGCTACGACAGCGTCGTCAAGGCGATGCGCGACGAGCTGGCGAAGGTTGCCGCGTAGAGAACAGCCCCAACCAGATGTAGGAGCGGCCTGGGCCGCAGAACCGGCGGTATGCCGAGTTGTCCGCGGTCCAGGCCGCTCCCACATGGATGCAGATTCATGCTGAAAAAACCACAGATGATCCTGATCGACGTGGACGGCACACTGGTGGACAGCGTGCCCGACCTGACGTACTGCGTCGATGAAATGATGAAGGCGCTGGGCCGCCCGGTCCACGGCGAGGCCAAGGTGCGCAACTGGGTCGGCAACGGCGTCGAACGCCTGGTACAGCGGGCGCTGATCGGCCGGCTCGACGGCGAGCCGGACGAGGCCGACTACGGCAAGGCCTACCCGATCTTTCTGGACCTGTACGCCGAGAACACCTCCAAGCGCAGCCGCCTGTACCCGGGTGTCCGCGAGGGGTTGGATTACCTGAAGGCCGCGGGCTACAAGCTCGGCTGTGTGACCAACAAGGCGGCCCGGTTCACCGAGCCGCTGCTGCGCGACCTGGGGGTGGCGGACGCCTTTTCCATCATCGTCAGCGGTGATACCCTGCCGCAGAAGAAGCCCGATCCGGCCCCGCTCCTGCACGCCGCCAGGTTCTTCGACGTCGGTCCGGCCCAGGCACTGATGGTCGGTGACTCGGTGAGCGACGTGAAGGCGGCGCGCGCCGCGGGCTTCCAGATTGTCTGCATGAGCTACGGCTACAATCACGGCGAAGACATCCGCGCGTCCGGTCCGGATGCGGTGATCGACGCCCTGACGGAGATCCGGCCGCTCCTCGAAGCGGCGGCGTGAACGATGCACACCCTGAACGAATCGATGCGGGTCTGGCGATGGCGCGGCTGAGGGCCGAGGTTGTCGTTCGTTCCGTATTCGATTCGCAAGGGTGATTACATGGATGCCACGCGTTTTTCCGGCCTGGCTGCACAGGGCTATAACCGCATTCCGGTCGCGCGCGAAGTGCTCGCCGATCTGGATACCCCCCTCAGCACCTACCTGAAGCTGGCCGACGGCCCGTATTCCTATCTGTTCGAGTCCGTGCAGGGCGGCGAGAAGTGGGGGCGCTACTCCATCATCGGTCTGCCGTGCCGCACGGTGCTGCGTATCGGCGGACAGCGGATCGACGTGCTGCAGGACGGCACCGTCGCCGAATCGCACGAGGCCGCCGACCCGCTGGCCTGGATCGAGGAATTCCAGAAGCGCTACAAGGTCGCCGAGATCGAGGGGCTGCCGCGCTTCAACGGCGGGCTGGTCGGCTATTTCGGCTACGACACCATCCGCTACATCGAGCCGCGTCTCGGGCCGTGCGGCAAGCCCGATCTCCTCAATACACCGGATATCCTGCTGATGGTGTCGGACGAGGTGGTCGTGTTCGACAACCTGCGCGGCAAGCTGTTCATCGTCGTGCATGCCGACCCGCTGCAGCCCGATGCGCTGGCGCAGGCCGAGACGCGGCTCGATCAGCTGGACGATATGCTGCGCCGCGCCGCGCCGCGCCACGTGCATCCGGCGGCGAGCAGCGTCGGCGAGGCCGATTTCGTCTCGGGTTTCACCCAGGAGGGTTTCGAGGCTGCGGTCGCGCGCAGCAAGGACTACATCGTCGAGGGTGACATCATGCAGGTCGTGCTGTCGCAGCGGCTGTCGATCCCGGTCAGCTCACGGCCGCTGGACATCTACCGCGCTCTGCGCAGCCTGAATCCCTCGCCGTACATGTTCTATCTGGATCTCGGCGACTTCCACATCGTCGGCTCCTCGCCGGAGATCCTCACGCGGCTGGAGGACGGCGTGGTCACGGTGCGGCCCATCGCCGGCACCCGCCCGCGCGGCGCCAGCGAATCCGAGGATCAGGCGCTGGAGCGCGAGCTGCTCGCCGATCCCAAGGAGCTCGCCGAGCACCTGATGCTGATCGATCTCGGCCGTAACGACGTCGGCCGCATCGCCAAGACCGGTACGGTGCAGCTCACCGAGAAGATGGTCATCGAACGCTATTCGCACGTGATGCACATCGTCTCCAACGTCAACGGCATGCTCAAGGACGGCATGAGCGCGATGGACGTGCTGCGGGCGACCTTCCCGGCCGGCACGGTCAGCGGCGCGCCGAAGATCCGCGCCATGGAGATCATCGACGAACTGGAGCCGGTCAAGCGCGGCGTCTACGCGGGTGCGGTCGGCTACCTGGCCTGGAACGGCAACATGGATACCGCCATCGCCATCCGCACCGCCGTCGTCAAGGACGGCATGCTGCACATCCAGGCCGGCGCCGGCATCGTCTACGATTCCGTTCCCAGGTCCGAATGGAACGAGACCATGAACAAGGGGCGTGCGATGTTCCGTGCGGTGACCATGGCCGAAAAAGGCCTCGGCGGCGCACATAAATAGGGGGCGTAAATCATGTTGCTGATGATCGACAATTACGACTCCTTCACCTACAACCTCGTGCAGTATTTCGGTGAGTTGGGGCAGGACGTGCGCGTGTACCGCAACGATCAGATCACGGTCGACGGGATTGCGGCGCTGAAGCCCGGCCACATCGTTGTCTCGCCGGGGCCGTGCACACCCAACGAGGCCGGCGTGTCAGTCGCGGCGATCCAGGCGTTCGCCGGCAAAATCCCGATCCTCGGCGTGTGCCTCGGCCATCAGAGCATCGGTCAGGCCTTCGGTGGGAACGTCGTGCACGCGCGGGAGATCATGCATGGCAAGACCTCGATGGTCCATCACAGGAACGCCGGCGTGTTCCGCGGCCTGGAAAACCCCTTCGAGGCGACGCGCTACCATTCGCTGGTGATCGAAAAGGAAAGTCTGCCGGACTGCCTGGAGATCACAGCCTGGACCCAGGACGCGAGCGGCAATCTCGACGAGATCATGGGCGTACGCCACAAGACGCTGGCCGTCGAGGGCGTGCAGTTCCACCCCGAATCGATCCTGACCCAACACGGTCACGACATGCTGCGGAATTTTCTGGAAAACAGATGATGGCCACGAAATCCGCGAAACCCACGAAAATCTCAAAGGCGAAACCCGGCCACGGAAACGCACGGAAGCACACGGAATACAAAGCCCGCCGCATCCTCCGCCTTCCATGTATTTCCGTGGCTGAAATGGGTTTTCCGGACAAGGCATCTTTCGTGGGTTTCGCGGATTTCGTGGCCATCGACCAAAAGGCAACGAACTGATGGACATGCAGGCAGCCATACGCGCGATCACCGAGGGACGCGATCTCAGCCATGCGGAGATGACCGACGTCATGCGCCTCATCATGACCGGGCAGGCGACGCCGGCGCAGATCGGCGGGTTTCTGATCGGCATGCGCATGAAGGGCGAGACGGTCGACGAACTGGCTGCCGCCGCGGAGGTGATGCGCGATCTTGCCGCCAGGGTCGAGGTGGGTGGCCCCCATCTGGTCGATATCGTCGGCACCGGCGGTGACGGCAGCAGCACGTTCAATATTTCCACCGCCAGCACGTTCGTGGTGGCGGCGGCCGGCGGCCGTGTCGCCAAGCACGGCAACCGCGCCGTCTCCAGCAAATCGGGCAGCGCCGATCTGCTCGAGACGGCCGGCGTGAAGCTCGATCTGCAGCCGGAGCAGGTGCGGCGCTGCATCGACGAGGTCGGCGTAGGCTTCATGTTCGCGCCCATGCATCATAGCGCCATGAAGCACGCGGTCGGCCCCCGCAAGGAGATGGCCGTGCGCACCCTGTTCAACCTGCTCGGTCCGCTGACCAACCCGGCCGGCGCGCCCCATCAGGTACTGGGCGTATTCAGCAATGAATGGGTGAGGCCGGTCGCGGAGGTCTTGAAACAGCTTGGCAGCGTGCACGCGCTGGTCGTGCATGCGCAGGATGGCATGGACGAGATCAGCGTCGCGGCGCCGACGGAGGTTGCGGAACTCAGGGATGGTCGGATCACCACCTACCGGATCGTGCCGGAAGACTTCGGCCTCCCGCGCGGCGACATGGCGGCACTCAAGGTGGCCGATGCCCGCGAAAGCCTCTCCATCATCGAAGGCGTGCTGGCCGGCAAGCCGGGGCCCGCGCGCGATATCGTGCTGCTGAACGCCGGCGCGGCCATCTACGCGGCGGATCTGGTGGATACGTTGACTGCCGGCGTGAAGAGGGCGGCCGAAGTGATCGACAGCGGCGCGGCGCGCGAGAAGCTGGCTGCGCTGGTGCGGGTGAGCAACAGCGTGTAGGGTGCGTCGAGGCGCAGCCTGACGCACCCTACTTTGGTTATCGAAACGCTTGTAGGAGCGGGCTCCGCCCGCGAACGGTTCACAGCCTCGCCGGTTCGCGGGCAGAGCCCGCTCCTACAAGGGCATCGACTAGTTTGCAAGGCATATCATGACAGGCGATCCCGACATTCTTCAGAAGATACTTGCCCGCAAGGCCGAGGAGGTCGCGGCGCGGGCCGCGCGCGTGCCGTTGAACGAAATCCGACAGCGTGCGGCCGCGGCCGATGCCCCACGTGGTTTTGTCGCTGCGCTGGAACGGACGATCGCCGACGGTCAGGCCGGTGTTATCGCCGAAATCAAGAAGGCCTCACCGAGCAAGGGCCTGTTGCGCGAGCATTTCGATCCGCCGGCCATCGCGCGCAGCTACGCCGCGGGCGGCGCTGCCTGTCTGTCGGTGCTCACCGACGTCGATTTCTTCCAGGGTTCCGACCAATACCTGCGACAGGCGCGGTCCGCCTGCGCGCTGCCGGTGCTACGGAAGGATTTCACGGTCGATCCCTATCAGATCTACGAGGCGCGCGCGCTGGGTGCCGACTGCATCCTGCTCATCGTCGCGGCACTGGGCGATGCCATGCTGATGGAACTGGCGGGTCTGACGGCCGAACTGGGCATGGATGCGCTGGTGGAGGTGCACGACGCCGAGGAGCTGGATCGCGCCCTGCACCTGCCCTGCCGCCTGGTCGGCATCAACAACCGCAACCTGCGCACGTTCGAGACCCGCCTGGACACCACGCTGAATCTGCTGAAGGGCATCCCGGCCGGCCGCCTGGTGGTCACCGAGAGCGGCATCCACACCCGCGAGGACGTCGCGCTGATGCGCGGGCACGGCGTGCACGCCTTCCTGGTCGGCGAGGCGTTCATGAAAGCCGACGATCCGGGGCGGAAGCTGGCGGAAATGTTTGCCTAGATTTGAATGGCGCTTACATGAACCCTTCTTGGCCACGGAACCCACGGAATGGCACGGAAATAGGCTTATTGTAAAAATCCGAAAACCCGACCGCGCAAGGATGATCCCGGGTTTACGCAATGCATGCTTTCCGTGGATTCCGTGGCCAAGAAGGGTTTAAGTAAGTGCCATTCTGCCTAGACGGGAATCAGGCCTGTGTAGGAGCGGGGGGGGGGCGGCCGGGCCCCGCCCCCCCCCCCCCACCGGGCGGCCCCCCCCCGCCCCCCCCCCGG
>CAYWKV010000087.1:7883-10915 GCA_964458835.1 uncultured Gammaproteobacteria bacterium
CTCTACGGCGAGGTGTTCGACGCGCACGTCGAGCGCCTGGCCGCCGGCGTGGGGCTCCGGCTCGGGAGCCGCGAGCGCGATCTCGACCGCTTCAAGGCCCACTTCGCGGCCCCCCGCGCCCGCTCCTACCGGCTTGATGCTAGCGCGTCCCGAACACGACGATGGTCTTGCCCTTGGCGCGGATCAGACCCTGCTCCTCGAGGTTCTTGAGCACGCGGCCGACCATCTCGCGGGAGCAGCCGACGATGCGGCCGATCTCCTGGCGGGTGACGCGGATCTGCATGCCCTCGGGGTGGGTCATGGCGTCGGGCTGCTTGCAGAGGTCGAGGAGGGTGCGGGCCACGCGACCGGTGACGTCCAGGAACGCCAGGTCGGACACCTTGCGGCTGGTGGTGCGCAGGCGGGCCGCCATCTGCGAGGCCAGGGCGAACAGGATGGTGGGGTCTTCCTCGGCGAGCTGGCGGAACCGGGCGTAGCTGATCTCCGCGAGCTCGCACTCCGCGCGCGTCCGGACCCAGGCGCTGCGCTTGCTGCTCTCGCCGAACAGGCCCATCTCGCCGAAGAAGTCACCGCGGTTGAGGTAGGCAAGCACGATCTCGTGCCCGTCCTCATCCTCGATCAGGACGGTGACCGAGCCCTCCACGATGTAATAGAGGACGTCGGGCGAGTCGCCGGCGTAGATGATGACGCTCTTGGAGGGGTAACGCCGTCGATGGCAGTGTTCCAGAAATCGATCGATCGACGGGTTGCCGGTGCTTTTTAGTTTGATGGTGTTCATGGCAATCCTGTTGCCCGGAGCCTCTGGCGGACCCAAGGTTATAGATACTATAACATTGCTTCGGGGTCCAGAGGCCACGGATCTGTGATAGGCTTCCCGAAACGATCGATGGCGCGGGGGTGCGATGAAGGCGCGGGTGAAATGGGTGCAGGATGCCACCTTCGTCGGTGAATCCGGCAGCGGCCACGCGGTGGTGATGGACGGTCCACCGGACAGCGGCGGCCGCAATCTCGGGCCGCGCCCGATGGAGATGCTGCTGCTCGGCATGGGCGGCTGCACGGCCTTCGACGTGGTGTATATCCTCAAGCGCGCCCGCCAGCCGGTGCTGGACTGCGTGGTGGAACTCGAGGCCGAGCGCGCCGCCGAGGCGCCCAAGGTGTTCACCAAGATCCATGTCCATTTCATCGTCAGCGGCCGCGGGTTGAGCGGGAAACAGGTCGAGCGCGCCGTCCAGCTGTCGGCGGAGAAATACTGCTCGGCATCCATCATGCTCGGCAAGGCGGCCGAGATCACCCACGATTTCGAGGTGGTCGAGTCGCCCTGAGCGCGGCGCCTGACCGCGTTCCGCCGTCCATGCCACCCAGTGCCGCCGTCGCTCCCACCCCCATCCCCTCTCCAGGGCACACGGATCAGACCGTCGATGCCGGCTGCTCGCCGGCGGTGCCTACGGGCCATGCCGTCGGCTGGGCAATGCGTTTTCTAGGATATTAAAGGTGAACCGTATGCCACGCCCCGCCGCGACGCTCGGACTGCGCCATGTGGCCCTGTATGTCAACGATCTGGATGCCTGCCTGCATTTCTACGTGGACCTGCTCGGCATGCAGGTGGAGTGGCGGCCCGATCCCGACAACGTCTATCTGACCAGCGCCGGCCAGGACAACCTGGCCCTGCACCGGCGCGGCCCGGCGGAGGCCGGCGCGCGCCCCTCCGGTCCGCAATCCCTGGATCACATCGGCTTCATGCTGGCCAGCCCCGGGCAGGTCGATGCCTGGCATGACTTCCTGGCCGCCGAGGGCGTCGCCATCAGGGCCGTGCCCCGCACCCACCGGGACGGCGCCCGCAGCTTCTACTGCGCCGACCCCGAGGGGACGGTGGTGCAGATGATTTATCATCCCCCCGTCGCCGCGAATGTGGGATAATCGCGCGCCCCGCGCCTGGGGGCGAGAACGCGGTGGTGTATGACGGGCCCGAACGGCCCCTGACGGACGGGTATCCGAAGATGGTGAAAGGCACGATGAAAAAGCTCAAGCTCCATGGTTTCAACAATCTGACCAAGACGTTGAGCTTCAACATCTATGATATCTGCTACGCGAAGACCCGCCGGCAGCGCAAGGAGTACATCGAGTACATCGACGAGGCCTACAACGCCGAGCGCCTGACTCAGATCCTGTCCGAGGTCTCCAGCATCATCGGCGCGAACATCCTCAACATCGCCCACCAGGACTACGATCCGCAGGGCGCCAGCGTCACCATGCTCATCTCCGAGGAGCCGGTGATCTCCGAGGAACTGTCCAACTCCGAGGCGCCCGGTCCGCTGCCGGATTCGGTGGTCGCGCACCTCGACAAGAGCCACATCACCGTGCACACCTATCCGGAGAGCCATCCGGACAACGGTATCAGTACCTTCCGCGCCGACATCGACGTGTCGACCTGCGGCCGCATCTCGCCGCTGCGCGCGTTGAACTACCTGATCCACGTCTTCGAGTCCGACATCGTCATCATGGATTACCGGGTGCGCGGTTTCACCCGCGACGTCAGCGGCAAGAAGCACTTCATCGACCACAAGATCAGCTCCATCCAGAACTTCCTGTCCCGGGACACGCGCGAGCACTATCAGATGATCGACGTGAACGTCTATCAGGAGAACATCTTCCACACCAAGATGCTCCTGAAGGAATTCGATCTGGACAACTACCTGTTCGGGACCGGCGTCGATGAACTGACGCCCAAGGAGGAGAAGCAGATCCGCGAGCGCCTGCAGCGCGAGATGGCGGAGATCTTCTACGGCCGCAATCTCAAGCGCGGTCTGAAGTGATCTTTATTCGCCACGGAAGCACACGGAAATACACGGAAGGCGGGGATGCGGCGGGTTTTGCGTTCCGTGTGTTTCCGTGGCCAGTCACCTGACGAGCCGAACCGTGTAGGGTGCGTCGGCGCAGCGACGCACCGAAGGTGACGCGGAATCGGGGGGGGGGGGGGGGGGCGGCGCGCCCCCCGGGCGGCGGTGGTGGGGGGCGGGCACCGGGGGGGGGGG
>CAYWKV010000087.1:10925-11729 GCA_964458835.1 uncultured Gammaproteobacteria bacterium
CCGCCCAACCCGTCCCGCTTGGGGGCGGTTCAACCCCCCCCCACCGATAATCGCGCCAGGAATGGCGCTCCTACAGCCAGTACGTCGTGCCCGTCATCACCTTCGACATCGCCCGCATCAGCGCCTTGACCGGGCCGGGCAGCGCCGCGCCGCCGGCCTCCAGGGCGCTGGTGCCGTGGTGCTGCTCGTCGATCTGCATCTGTTCGAGGATGGCGCGGCTCTTGCGGTCCGCGCTGGCCATGCGCCGCAGATGGCCGTCGAGATGCTCCACCACCTGGCGCTCGGTCTCGGCCACGAAGCCCAGGCTCCATTTGTCGCCGATCGCCCCTGCCAGCGCGCCGAGGCTGAACGAGCCGGCATAGAACAGCGGGTTCAGGTAGCTGGTATGGCTGCCCAGTTCCCCAACCCGCTGTGCGCACCAGGCCAGATGGTCGTTCTCCTCCTGCGCTGCCTGCGCCATGCCGTCGCGGACTTGCTCGAGCCGGGCGGTGAGCGCCTGCCCCTGGTACAGGGCCTGGGCGCAGACCTCGCCGGTGTGATTGATGCGCATCATCCGCGCCGACGCGGTGCGTTCCCGATCGCTCAGCTCGGTGTCCGGGACGGCATCGGCCGGATTGGCGCGGCCCGTGACCCGCGGCCGGCCGAACACCGTGCGCAGCGCCTGGTCGAAATTGATCAGCAGATGGTCGGTGGGGGAGTAGTGTCGACTCATGCCGGCACGATACAAGCTTCGGGATGGCAAGGCCAGCCACGGAAAACACGGACAAAACCCTCGATGGCCACGAAACCCACGAAATCCACGAA
>CAYWKV010000088.1:0-3091 GCA_964458835.1 uncultured Gammaproteobacteria bacterium
CATCGCCACGCAGATGGAAACCACAGGCCGACACCAGCGCCACCAGCACGCCCATCAGCAGAAATTTGTTCACCCTATGACGCATGAGCGTTTGCCCCATTTGTTCGGCACGAAGGCGCGCAAAGGAAACCCGAAACCCTTTTAGCCACGAAATCCACGAAATCCACGAAACCGGAATAATACGCAGATCTACTCATGTATCGTTCGTGGGTTTCGTGGATTTCGTGGCTATCGAAGGTTTGCCTTCGCGCGCCTTCGGCGCCTTCGCGTTGAAGGATTTCCGAATTCAAGTCACACCACGATGTTCACCAGCTTCTTCGGCACCACGATCAGCTTGCGGATCGGCCTGCCCTCGATGTGGCGCTGGACGTTCTCGTCGGCGGTGGCGATCGCCTCGATGGCGGCCCGGTCGGCCTCGGCGGGCACCCGCACGTGGCCGCGCACCTTGCCGTTGACCTGCACCACCAGCTCGATCTCGTCCTGCACCAGGGCCTGGTCGTCCACGCCGGGCCAGCCGGCCTCGGCGACGGTGCCGCTGTGGCCGAGTTCCTGCCACAGCGCATGGCAGATGTGCGGCACGATGGGCGCGAGCAGGAGCGTCACGGCCTCCAGCGCCTCCTGCATCACGGCGCGGCCCTGGGCGCTGGCATCCTCGAAGCGCGACACACTGTTGATCAGCTCCATCACCGCGGCGATGGCGGTGTTGAACGTGTGACGACGGCCCATGTCGTCGCTGACCTTGGCGATGGTCTCGTGCACGCGGCGGCGCAGCTCGCGCTGTGCGTCGTTCAGCACGGCGACGTTCAGGCCGGCGGGGCGGCCACCCGCCACATGCCCGGCGACCAGTTTCCACAGGCGCTTGAGGAAACGGAACGCACCCTCCACGCCGGCATCGGACCATTCCAGCGACAGATCCGGCGGCGCGGCGAACATGGTGAACAGCCGCACGGTGTCGGCGCCGTACTGGTCGATCAACGTCTGCGGATCGACGCCGTTGTTCTTCGACTTGGACATCTTCTCGATGCCGCCGACCGCCACCGGCCGGCCGTCGGCCTTCAGCGCCGCGCCCGTGACCTTGCCCTTGGCATCGCGCTCGACGTCCACCTCGGTCGGCCCGAAGTAGTGCTTCCTGCCGTCGTCGCCCTGGCGGAAATAGGTCTCCGCCACCACCATGCCCTGGGTGAGCAGCCGCGTGAAGGGCTCGTCGGAACGCACCAGCCCGGCGTCGCGCATCAGCTTGTGGTAGAAGCGCGCGTACAGCAGGTGCAGGATGGCGTGCTCGATGCCGCCGATGTATTGATCCACCGGCAGCCAGTAATCGGCGCGCGCGTCCAGCATGGCGCTGCCGTTGTCGCGGCTGGCGTAGCGGGCGTAGTACCAGGACGACTCCATGAAGGTGTCGAAGGTGTCGGTCTCGCGCTCGGCGGGTCCGTCGCACTGCGGGCATTGCGTCCGGTACCAGGCCGGCATCTTCTTGAGCGGCGAACCGATGCCGTCGAAGGCGATGTCCTCGGGCAGCACCACCGGCAGGCGGTCCTCCGGTACCGGCACGGCGCCGCAGTCCGGACAGTTGATCACCGGGATCGGCGCGCCCCAATAGCGCTGGCGCGACACGCCCCAGTCACGCAGGCGGTAATTGACCCGGCGGCGGCCGCGGCCGAGTGCCTCGACGTGCCGGGCGATGGCGTCGAAGGCGCCCTGGAAATCCAGTCCGTCGAACAGCGCGGAGTTCTTCAGCACGCCCTTGTCGACATAGGCGGCCTCGGCGACGCCGACCTCCGAGCCGTCAGCGGGGTGGATGACCTGCCGGATGTCCAGGCCGTACTTGCGCGCGAACTCGAAATCGCGCTGGTCGTGCGCCGGCACGGCCATGACCGCGCCGGTGCCGTAGCTCATCAGCACGAAATTGGCGACCCAGATCGGCAGCGGCGCGCCGGTGACGGGATGCAGGGCGCTGATGCCGGTGGCCATGCCGCGCTTCTCCATGGTCTCCATGGCCGCCTCGCTGACGGCGGCATGGCGGCACTCGTCGAGGAAGGCGGCGAGCTGCGGATTAGCCGCCGCGGCCTCGATCGCCAGCGGGTGCTCGGCGGCGACCGCGACATAAGTCACGCCCATGAGCGTGTCCGGGCGGGTGGTGAACACCGTCAGGCGTTGCTCGCGGCCGTCGATGCCGAACTCCAGTTCCAGGCCCTCCGACCGGCCGATCCAGTTGCGCTGCATGGTGCGCACCGCATCGGGCCAGCCCTCGAGCCTGTCGATCTCGTCCAGCAGCTCGTCGGCGTACTGGGTGATCTTCATGAACCACTGCGGGATCTCCTTGCGCTCCACCGGGGTGTCGCAGCGCCAGCAGCAGCCGTCGATCACCTGTTCGTTGGCGAGCACGGTGAGATCGTGCGGGCACCAGTTCACGGCGGCGGTCTTCTTGTAGACCAGACCCTTGTCCAGCAGCCGGGTGAACAGCCACTGTTCCCAGCGGTAATATTCGGGGCGGCAGGTCGCCAGCTCGCGCTGCCAGTCGTAGCCGAAGCCGAGGCGCTTCAGCTGCGCGCGCATGTAGCGGATGTTCTCGTAGGTCCACTTGGCCGGCGGGACGTTGTTCTTGATCGCCGCGTTCTCGGCCGGCAGGCCGAAGGCGTCCCAGCCCATCGGCTGCAGCACGTTCCGGCCCTGCATGCGCTGGAAGCGCGCGATCACGTCGCCGATGGTGTAGTTGCGCACATGACCCATGTGCAGCCGCCCGCTCGGGTACGGAAACATGGACAGACAGTAGAACTTTTCCCGGGACGGGTCTTCGACGGCACGGAAGGTCTGGTGCTGCTCCCAGTACGCCTGGGCCTCGCGCTCGATCGCGTCGGACTGATAGAACTCTTCCATCGGCTTCATTTCAAGTGGCTGACCGCAAAGGTGGAAGCATACCGTAGCCGACGCGCGGGCCACAATCGCCGCGGCCACGCGCGGCGCTTCCCCTCGCCCGCCGGTTGGCTCAAACTGTAAATATTCTCGTGCATGAGCGGCCGGAGGCCGCACCTGGCCGGCCACGGACCAGACCGCGCAAAGGAATGAAACCCAGGCCCCGCACCCCCCCACC
>CAYWKV010000088.1:3101-6396 GCA_964458835.1 uncultured Gammaproteobacteria bacterium
CCCCCGCGCTGAGCAACAAAACAAACCCCCCCGCCCCCCCCCCCGGCCCCCCCCCCCCCCCCCCACGGCCACGGACACGACAGCGCAAGGTAATGAACCCATGACCGAGCACCCCCCCTCCCCTGCCGAACGCCTGGCGGCGGCCTACAACCGCATGATGGAACGCATCCGCGAGCTCATGGAGGATGCCGAGGACAAGGGCATCCCCACCCTCGAGGAAGGCATCCGGCGCGCCGCCGACAAGGCCGTCGAACTCGGCGAGGTCAGCCGCGAGGAGGCCGAGAAGATCGGCGGCTGGATCCGGCGCGACATGGAGGAGGCCACCCACTACCTGGCCGACAGCGGCCGCGAATTCGCCGACTGGCTGAAATTCGACATCGGCCAGGTCGAGGCGCGCCTGCTCGACGTGCTGTTCAGCGTCGCCGACAGGACCCGGCTGGAACTCGCCGCCTTCGAGCGCGCCATGGAGGCGAACAACGTCTACCGGACCGGCGAGATCACCGGCGCCGGCGTGCTGGAATGCATGGACTGCGGCGAGCCCATGCACTTCTACGAGACGTCGACGATTCCCGCGTGCTCCAAGTGCGGCGGGACGAAGTTCAGGCGGCCGCGCGGGTAAGCGTCGTCCGTAGATACCGTTATCAGCGTCAATCCCGCAATGCGCCGGAGGGGTTGCCGCCCCAACCGTCGTCGCTTTGACGCAGGTCAAACCGCCCCACACCACGCCCCGGCCGGGTCTATCCTCCTTCGACAGAGGGAATAGACTGTAATCAAGGGAGCGGGAACGGCTCCCGGCGTCATCGCCCACGGGCAGTCATCCAGAAGGAGGGCACCATGCACCTGCCGATGCAGATCACTTTCCGACACATGGAACACTCACCGGCCCTGGAGGCCCGGATCCAGGAACTGGCCGGGCGGCTGGACCGCTATTCACAGGAGGTCATGAGCTGCCGTGTGGTGGTGGAGGCGCCGCACAAGCACCACCATCAGGGCAGTCTGTACTCGGTGCACCTCGACATCACCCTGCCCGGCGGCGAGATCGCGGTGGCCCGCGACCAGCACGACCGGCACGCCCACGAGGATGCCCATGTGGCGCTGCGCGACGCCTTTGCCGCCGCCGAGCGCCAGCTCGAGCAGTTCGTGCAGAAGCGGCGCAAGGATGTCAAAGAACACGCCCCCCCGCCGCACGGACGCATCCGCGAGCTGTACCCCAGCGCGGACTATGGCCGCATCGAGACCAGCGACGGCCGGGACATCTATTTCCATCGCAACAGCGTCGTCAACCTGGGCTTCGATCAGCTCGCCGTCGGCATGCCCGTGCATTTCAGCGAGGAACTGGGCGAACAGGGCGTGCAGGCCAGCTCGGTGCAGGTCGAGGGCAAGCACCACAGCGTCGGCTGACGCAAGGAGGACCGGCCATGACCATGCCCCTTACCGTGTCCAACTATCTGGCCGCCCACGGCGTGCGCTACGACCTCCTCGAGCATCCGCGCGCCCCGACCAGCCGCGGCTGCGCCGCCGAGGCGCACGTGCCGCCCGATCACGTCGCCAAGGCGGTGATCCTCAAGGATGCCGAAGGTTACGTGATGGCGGTGGTGCCGGCTGACCACTGGCTGCGGCTCAAGACGCTGCGCGAGAGCCTTGGGCGGCCGCTGATGCTCGGCGACGAGCGCGAAATCGAGCACCTGTTCCCCGACTGCGTGCCCGGCGCCGTGCCGCCGCTCGGCCCCGCCTACGGCATGCAGACCCTGGTGGACGATGCGCTGCTGAGCCTTGCGGAGCTGTACTTCGAGGCCGGCGACCACGAGCAGCTGGTGCATACCGACGGCGAGGGCTTCCGCGTGCTGTTGCACGGCGCGCGCCACGGCCACCTCAGCCACCCGCACTGAGCCGGCGTCACCGCGCGCACCTATTCGGCGTACCCCGGACCCTGGCCACGCGAATCGCGCGCGAAATAGCACACATCGCCGCGCGGAATCACCACCACGCCGCCGGGCGTGACGTGGTAGCGGCGCCGATCCTCCTCCGGATCGTAGCCGATCACCGTGCCCGGCGGGATCGCGTTGTGGCGATCGATGATGACACGGCGCAGCTTCGAGCCGGCGCCGATGCGCCCGTAGTCCATCACCACGCAGTCCTCCAGTTCGGCGCCCGACTCCACCACAGCCTCGCGGCGGATGATGCTGCCGTGCACCCGCGCGCCGCGGCATACCATGCTGGCCGCGCCGAACAGGCTGTTGTCGATATCGCCGCCGAGGATGCGCGCCACCGGCCCCTGATAGTTGCTGGAGAAGATCGGCCATTGCGGATTGAAGGCATCGAAGCGTGGCTCTTCGCCCAGCACGTCCGCATGGCTCTCGAAGTAGGCGTCGATGGTTCCCACGTCGCGCCAGTAGCCGCGCTCCTCGTACGCCTTCAGACCAGGGACCGCGTTACGGGTGAAATCATAGGCGTACAGCGTATGCGTATGCAGCAGCCGCGGCAGCACATGCGCGCCGAAATCCGTCTCACCGCGCTCGTGCGCCTCGATCAAGGCTTGCACCAGCACCCGGGTATCGAAGAGATAATTGCCCATGGAGGCGTAGGCACGTGTCGGATCGCCCGGCATCGGCAGCGGCTGCGCCGGCTTCTCCTGGAAGGCGCGAATGCGCCCGGCGGCGTCGGCATCGATGACACCGAAGCTGGACGCCTGCGTGATCGGGACCGGCAGGGCCGAAATGGTCACGTCGGCCCCGTGCTCGCGGTGGAACAGGGCCATCTGACCGATGTCCATGCGGTAGATGTGGTCGGCGCCGAACACCGCCACCAGATCGGGACGGTGCAGTTGGATGAGCTGCAGGCTCTGATAGACGGCGTCCGCCGTGCCCCGGAAGCCCTGGGTATGGGCGTCCATCTGCGGCGGCACCACGGTCACGAACTGATCGGGGAGCAGCGGCGATATCTCCCAGGCCTTGCGGATGTGCTCGATCAGGGACTGGGGCTTGTACTGCACCAGCAGGTACACTGCCCGGATATTGGAATTGATGAGATTGCTGAGGACGAAATCGACGATGCGGTAGCGCGCCCCGAAGGGCACGGCGGGCTTGCAGCGCTCCGCGGTCAGCGGATACAGCCGCGCCCCCTGCCCGCCCGCCAGCACGAAGGCCACCGTCTTGTTCACATGCCGGCGTTCACGCATGCCACCCTCCGCTTCAAGCCGATGCGCCTTTCATTGGAAGTATACACAAGCGGCGGACGCCTGCCGGACGCGACTTGCGGATGGACGTGCGGGGGTGGGCTGTATTATGTTTCCTCC
>CAYWKV010000088.1:6496-11725 GCA_964458835.1 uncultured Gammaproteobacteria bacterium
CGGAACGCCGGCACGTGGACAAGCTCAACGATATCCTGCCGCTGCACGCCGTGCTGCAGCAGCCGGTGAGTGCGGCCGACCTGGAGGCTGCCCTGCAGGCCTGAGCCGTGCCGGTGTTCTTGCCGGCGCGCATTTGCCTTACCATCCCGCACGCGACATCCAACCCGTTTCCGGAGCGCATTCATGAACGCCATATTCAGGTCCGCCCGCCGCCCGCTGGCCACCGCCATCCTCGCTTTGCTGCTCGGTGCCTGCGGCTCGCCGGTCAATCAGGAGAACTTCGACAGGATCCGCAACGGCATGACGCAGCAGGACATCGAGGCCATCCTCGGCAGCCCGACCGAATCGTCCGGTGCCAGCTTCGGCGGGCTCAGCGGCGGCGCCGCCACCTGGAAGTCCGGGGACGCCACCATCACGGTCCAGTTCGTCAACGGGGAAGTGCAGTTCAAGCAGTTCCAGCGGGGCGCGCGGGACGACTGACCGCCGGCTGCGTCATGTCGAGGGGAGCCGGGCTGGCGAGGTGGTGACCCTGGGCATAATCCACACCGATGTCCCGCAGCGCGGCCAGCGTCGCCTCGTCCTCGACGTACTCGGCGATGGTGCGGATGCCCATGGTATGCCCGATCTCGTTGATGGCATGCACCATGGCGCGGTCGATGGGATCCGTGCACATGTCGCGCACGAAACCGCCGTCGATCTTCAGGAAATCGACCGGCAGGTTCTTCAGATAGGCGAAGGACGACAGGCCGCTGCCGAAATCGTCCAGCGCGAACCTGAAGCCGCGCGCCTGCAGGCCGGCCAGGAACGCGATCGCGTACGACAGGTTGGCGATCGCCGCCGTCTCTGTCACCTCCAGGCAGACCCGGGCCGGGTCGATGCCGCAGCGTTCCTGGCATTCGATGATGAACTCGCGCATGCCCGCGCGCGTGAGGGACAGGCCGGACAGATTGACAGCGATCGCCGGCAGCCTGGCGGGCTGATCGCGCATCGCCACGAAGGCGTGCTCGATCACCCAGCGGTCGACGTCCGGCATGAGGCCGTAGCGCTCAGCCGCCGGGATGAAGCTGCCGGGTGGTACCAGACTGCCGTCCTCGCCGCGCATGCGCACCAGGACCTCGTGCATCGTGCCGGCATCTCCGCGGATCGGCTCGATCGGCTGCGTATACAGCACGAACCGGCCCTCCTCCAGCGCGTGGCGGATGCGCGATACCCACTGCATCTCGCCCTGCCGCCGCGCCAATTCGGCGTCATCGGGCTGATACAGATGACTGCGGTTGCGGCCCAGATCCTTGGCGGCATAACAGGCAATGTCCGCCGCGCTCATGGCACTGTCCACGGAAATGGTCTGATCATCGATGACCACGATGCCGATGCTCGCGCCGACGTCGAAGAACCGTTCCTGCCAGGCGAACCGGAATGTGCCGAGGGTCTCGACCAGTTTGTCGGCGATCTCCTGCGCCTGCTCGGCGTTGCAGCCGCGCAGGATCACGCCGAATTCGTCCCCGCCGAGGCGCGCCAGGGTATCGGACTGGCGGATGCAACCCAGCAGCATCTGGCTCAGGAGACGCAGCAATTCGTCGCCGGCGCCGTGGCCGCAGGTGTCGTTCACCAGCTTGAACTGGTCGAGATCGAGGTAGAGCAGCGCACTGCAGTGATCCGGCGCCGCGGCGTGGGCAATGATCTCCTGCAGCTCGCGCTCGAACTCCTTGCGGTTGACCAGGCCCGTCAGGGCGTCGTGGGTGGCCTGCCAGCCGATCTGCCGGGCCATGGCGTGGGTCTCGCTGACGTCGTGCAGGGTGGCGACGGCCCCCATGATGTCGCGGCCCGTCCCGCAGATGGGAGCCACCGACACCTCCACCACGCACGTCCGACCGTCGCGGCCGCGCAGCGTCAGCGGCGCCGGCAATCCAACCGGCTGCCGCCGCTGCAGGCAGCGCTGGACCGCATCCGCCCCCGGTTCGCCGTCCTCCTCGCCGCACAACACGCACACGGTCGCGAACGGCTTGCCCGCGGCAAGCGCCCGCGGCCCGCCCGGCCACCGGCTGGCCACGGCGTTCATGAAGTCGATCCGTCCATCGGCATCGGTGGTGATGACGGCGTCGCTGATGGATGCCAGGGTGATCTGCGCGCGCTCCTTTTCATTGCGGAGCGCAAGCTCGGCCGCGCGACGGAGGGTGACGTCGGTCTGGGTGCCGACCACGCGCAGCGCATTGCCTTCGGCATCGCGCTCGACAGCCTTGCCGCGCGCCAGCACCCAAACCCAGGCACCGTCGCCCCCGCGCAGGCGGAACTCCTGCACGAAGGCGTCGGAGGCCCCTTTCAGGTGGCCCTGCAGGGCCGCGAGCACTTCGGCGATATCGTCGGGGTGTACGCGTTGCGCCCAGAAGTCGTAATCGCCCGCGACGTCTTCCGGCCGATACCTCAGCATCTCCATCCAGCGCGGGCTGAAATAGACCTCACCGGTATGCACGTTCCAGTCCCACAGGCCGTCGTTCGCGCCGTCCAGCGCGAAGGCCAGCCGCTGCCCGCGCGCATCGCTCCGGCGGCGTGCCTCGATCGCCGCCTCCAGCATGCGCTCGCGCGCGGCGAGTTCGGTGGTCTGGATCTGCTGTTCCAGCAGCAGAGCGCGGATCGCGGCGATCATGAAACCGAACGAGCCCCCCACCAGCGAGGGGATGACGAACATGTGGGGCAGAATCTCCCCCAGGGACATGCCCAGCACCACCATGTGCTGGGTCAGCGCAAAGGCCTGGACCGTGACGGCGGCGGGGACGATCGTCCGGACGAACATCGCCGGATATTTCCTTACGAGTTTTTTCAGGCTGCCGGGCTTCATCCGCGGACCCACGGTGCAATAGTGTGTGTTGAAGCGCTGTCCATACCAGGACGCCGCAGCAGAGGAAACATTCCCCGCCCCGGGCCCTGCGTGCGGCGTGGGCGGGGCCTACTCGGGGGTCAGCCAGTCCAGCCGCCGCCCACCCCGCCGGTCCCGGTCCAGGCAACGCCGCAGCCAGTCCAGCGGCTCCGCCAGATCCTCCTGTAGCGGCCAGGGCGGATTGATGATGAGCATCCCGCTGCCCACGAAATCGCTGCGGGTGGTATCCGGCCCGATCCGCAATTCGGCGCACAGGATCCGGCGGATACCGGTGGCGGCGACGGCCGCATGGAAGCGCCCGGCCAGTGAGCGCGACAGGATGGGATACCAGACGGCATAGATGCCGGTCGGCCAGCGCCCGTAGACGTTCGTCAGGGCCTCGGCGACCCGCGCGTACTCGTCCTTGCGCTCGTAGGGCGGATCGATCAGCACCAGTCCGCGGCGCTCCCGGGGCGGGAGGAAGGCCTTCAGGCCCTGATAGGCATCCTGCAGATGCACGGCAACCTGGGCATCACCGGCGAACAGCGCCTTGAGGCGCGCGTGATCGGTCTTGTGCAGCTCGCTCAGCACCAGGCGGTCGCCGGGCCGCAGCAGGGCGCGGATCAGCCGCGGCGAACCGGGATAGCGCGAGACGGCCGCGGCACCGTCGTTCTCGGCGCGCACCAGGGCCAGATACTCCGCCACCGCGGCCGGTGGATCCGGGCACTCCATCGCCCGCAGCACGCCACCGGCGAACTCGCGGTTCTTCTGCGCCTCCTCCGCCGTCAGGTCGTAGCGCCCGAGGCCCGCGTGCGTGTCCAGCACGCAGAACGGCGCCTCCTTGCGCCGCAGCGCGCGCAGCAGCTCCACCAGCACCACGTGCTTGAAGACATCGGCGAAGTTGCCGGCATGATAGATGTGACGGTAGCTGAGCATCGCTGTTCCGGACCCGGAAACCCTTCAACACGAAGGCGCGCGAAGGAAAACCGAAACCCTTTTAGCCACGAAACCCGCGAAATCCACGAAACTAAAATAATGCGCAGATCTACTCACGTATCGTTCGTGGGTTTCGTGGATTTCGTGGCTATCGAAGGTTTTCCTTCGCGCGCCTTTGGCGCCTTCGTGTTTCAGTCTTTTGAAATTCTCGGCGCAAACACCACGCCGAAGACAACGAGCACCGCGGCGATCACCACCGGCCAGTTGCCGAAGCGGACGTAGGGCGTCGCGCCGCTGCGCGGCTCGATCTCGCCGCGCACCACGACGGTCTCGAACTGCGGGCCGCGTTCGCGGACGGCCCCGTCGGGGCCGACGATGGCGGTGATGCCGGTGTTGGTCGCGCGCAGCAGGAAACGGCCGGTCTCCAGGGCGCGCATGCGCGCCATCTCCAGGTGCTGATGCGGCGCCAGCGAATCGCCGAACCAGGCATCATTGCTGACGTTCACCAGGAAGGCGGCCGCGGGCAGCTTGGTGGCGATCTCCTCGGCGAACACGATCTCGTAGCAGATGGACACGCCCACCGGCCAGCCCGCCGCCACGATCGGCGGCTGATCCAGGCTGCCGGCGCTGAAATCCGCCACCGGCAGCGGCATCACTTGCAGCAGCGTACCGAACAACGTGCGCAGCGGCAGGTATTCGCCGAACGGCACCAGATGGTGCTTGTAGTAGGCATCCTCTTCGCCGCCCACGCTGATCACGGCGTTGTAGTATTTCCAGGCCTCGCGGTCCAGCACCGGGATGCCGGTCAGCAGTTCGCTGTCGGCGCGGCGCGCCTCTTCGCGCAACTGCACCAGAAAATCGTTCTCCACCTGGTGCTGGAACGCCGGTATCGCGGTCTCCGGCCAGAT
Organism: uncultured Gammaproteobacteria bacterium; assembly: GCA_964458835.1. Taxonomy (GTDB): domain Bacteria; phylum Pseudomonadota; class Gammaproteobacteria; order Thiohalobacterales; family Thiohalobacteraceae; genus JAHJQQ01. Next base: position 11,195 of record CAYWKV010000088.1, read on the forward strand.
CACCAGAGCGGGGGCCCCGTCCCGGCCGTACCATTCGGCGCGCGTCAGCATGAGGTAACGTTCCAGCGTCGCCAGCTGCTGCTCCTCCTCCCATTTGCGGTCCTGCGGGATGTTGCCCTGCACCAGACTGACGCGCAGCGGCGCGCCGGCAACCTCGGTCCACTCGACGGCCGTCAGGCGTTCGCCGCCCCACCACAGGGCGACGAACAGCAGCGGCCCGAGCCAGCGCGCCCGGCCGCGGCTGGCGAGCGTCCAGGCCAGCAGCCCCGCGCTCAGCGCCACCAGTCCGCCCAGGCCGTAGATGCCGAGCAGCGGCGCATAGCCGGCCAGCGGTGCGTCGATCTGGGTGTAGCCGATGTTCAGCCAGGGAAAGCCCGTGAACAGCCAGCCGCGCACCCATTCGGCCAGCGCCCAGCCGGCCGGCAGGAGCAGCAGCCGCCGCGCCGCCTCGCCGCCCCTGCCGCCAGGCGCGCCGCGCGCGGCGGCCCACGCCAGGGGGGCGGGGCACAGGCGCAGACAGGCGACCCGCCG
>CAYWKV010000089.1:0-11542 GCA_964458835.1 uncultured Gammaproteobacteria bacterium
GTGCTGGCGCGCGCGCTGGCGACGGCGCGGCGCGCTCATGGCGGGCAGCGGCGGCTGTCCGGCGAGCCCTACCTCTTCCACGTGCTGGCGGTGGCCGAAATCCTCGACGCCCTGAATCTCGATTACGAGACGCTGGCCGCCGCCATGCTGCACGATACCGTCGAGGACTCGGCGGTCACCCTGGACGAACTCGAACGGGAGTTCGGGGAACGCATCGCCCACCTGGTCGACGGCGTCACCAAGATGGGCCGCATCGGCCGCCTGCAGGACGCCGGCGCCGCGCGCCGCGATCAGCACGACGCCGAGAGCGTGCGCAAGCTCCTGCTGGCCATGGCCGAGGACGTGCGGGTGGTGCTGATCAAACTCGCCGACCGGCTGCACAACATGCGCACCCTCCGGCATCTCCCGCCCGAGCGTCAGCGGCGCATTGCCCAGGAGACGCTGGAGATCTACGCGCCGCTCGCCAACCGCCTCGGCATCTGGCAGATCAAGTGGGAGCTCGAGGACCTGTCGCTGCGCCACCTCGATCCGGAGGCCTACCGCGAGATCGCCGCGCAGCTGGATGAGCGCCGCGTCGACCGCGAGCGCTTCATCGAGCGCGTCGTACGCCAGCTGACGCGCGAACTGCAGGCCGCCGGCATCCAGGCCGAGGTCAGCGGGCGGCCCAAGCACATCTACAGCATCTGGAAGAAGATGCAGCGCAAGAACCTGCCCTTCGACCAGATCTTCGACGTACGCGCGGTGCGCGTCATCGTCGAGCGCGACGCGGACTGCTATGCCGCACTGGGCATCGTCCACAGCCTCTGGCACCACATCCCCAAAGAGTTCGACGACTACATCGCCAACCCCAAGGAGAACGCCTACCGCTCGCTGCACACCGCGGTGGTGGGCCCCAGCGGACGTACGCTGGAAGTGCAGATCCGCAGCCGGGCCATGCACGAGCACGCCGAGCTGGGTGTCGCTGCGCACTGGCGCTACAAGGAGGGTGGGCGGTTCGATTCCAGTATCGAACAGCGTGTCGCCTGGCTGCGGCAGCTGCTCGAATGGAAGGACGAGGAATCCACGGCGGCCGAGTTCGTCGACCGCTTCAAGTCCGAGAACGCCTCCGAGCGCGTCTACGCGCTGACGCCGCAGGGGCGCGTCATCGACCTCCCGCAGGGCGCGACGCCGCTGGACTTCGCCTATCACATCCATACCGATCTGGGGCACCGCTGCCGCGGCGCCAAGGTCAACGGCCGCATCGTGCCGCTCACCTATGAGCTGCGCAACGGCGAGCAGGTGGAGATCCTCACCGCCCGGCAGGGTACGCCCAGCCGCGATTGGCTGAACACCCATCTGGGCTTTCTCAAGACCTCGCGGGCACGTGCCAAGGTACGCCACTGGTTCCGGCAGCAGGACTACGAGAACAACGCCAGTGCCGGCCGCGTCACGCTGGACCGGGAGCTGAACCGCCTCGGCATCGTCAATCTGAACTGGGACCAGCTGGCGGAGCGCCTGCGTCAGCCGAGCGTGCAGGCCATGCTGGCGGCGATCGGCAACGGCGATCTCAATACGGTGCAATTGGCGGGTGCGGCCAACGAACTCGCGGCGCCGGCGGTCGAGTCGCTGCCCACGGTACGCGCCCCGCGCCCCAGCACGGGCAGGACGGAGGGCTTCACCATCGAGGGTGTCGGCAACCTGCTTACGCACATCGCGCAGTGCTGCCGGCCGGTACCGAACGACCCGATCATCGGCTACATCACCCGCGGGCGCGGCGTCACCATCCATCGCCGCGACTGTCCGAATGCGTTGCGCCTGGCGGGGGAGGGGCGTGAGCGCATGCTGGAGGTGGAGTGGGGCGGATCGGGCAGCGCGAGTTACCCGGTGGACATCCAGGTCATCGCCTACGATCGCCCGGGGCTGTTGCGCGACATCACCGCTGTCCTCGCCAACGAACGCATCAACGTCATCGGCGTGAACACCTATACCGACAAGGAAGATCACGTCGCGCACATGCAGCTGTCACTGGAGATCCACGACATCGCCGAACTGAGCCGCGTACTCAGCCGCATCGGCCAGCTGCCGAACGTGTCGGAGGCCAGGCGCAAATCACCACTGTGAATGGCCGGGCAGCGCCCAAACTCATTGTGTAAGTTATTGATAAATCACATTTAGTGACTTTCTATATGGCAGGGATGCCCCCAGAGTTGCCCCGTCAGGCACGGGCATACCCCTCTCCGCGGCACTCGACCGGCCTACGGCATCGCCGTATACTGCCGCTGTGATCTTCATCGAAGCCCCCTTGTTCAGTCGCCTGCTGGCTGAGTACCTGAGCGACGACGAATACGCGGCCCTGCAATGGGCCCTGACCCAACGCCCCGATGCCGGCGCGATCATTCCAGGGAGTGGCGGCATACGGAAACTGCGCTGGGCCGGCAGCGGCCGCGGCAAGCGGGGTGGGTTTCGAGTGGTCTACTACTGGAAGAACCGGGTGGGTGAGATCTGGCTGCTCACGCTGTACGCGAAGAACGAGGCCGCCGACATACCGCTGAACGTGCTGAGACAGTTGCAACAGGAAATCGAGTCATGAGCAAGAAACGAGACCTCGGGCAGGAGCTGCTCGACGGCATCCGGGCCATCAAGGCCGGCAAGGGCAAGCGCATCAAGGTCGACGTGACCCAGGACGTGCAGTCGATCCGCGAGCGCATGGGCCTGAGTCAGTCCGCGTTCGCGGCCCTGCTCGGCGTCAGCGCGCGCACCCTGCAGGATTGGGAACAGGGCCGGCGCCAGCCGACGGGGCCGGCGCGCTCGCTGCTGCGCGTCGCGGAGCGGCATCCGGAGGCGTTGCTGGATTGATGGACTTCATGGCTGCCCCCCATTGGTGTTTCTGTCGGAGATGTTGCGGCCCCTCCGATCGGCCGTTTTCAGCAGTAAATGCTGTACGTCGCTACTCTTGAGGAATGACATCGGACTTTTGGTCTGCGACATAGACCTTGCACCCTTGAACGAAGGACTGCGAATTGCCGCGGCAATCAGCGTACTCGTCTATATCTTTGTCTTCTGCCCATTCGTAGCCAGCCTTATGTCCTGAGCAATCCCACTGACAAGGGTAACTTCTAAAGGCCAGGATCCCCTGGCTGTTGAAATAGAAAGCTGCGTCTTCAACGGCCTGCCATCGTTCTAAAATCTCCTGAGATTTTCTCCTCATTTCTGGCGTAGGATGAAGTTTTGATGGCTTTATTTCTTGTGTGTGCAGCGCATAAATCGAACCATCTGGCAGGGAGATGTATAGTGCAGGCTGCTCGATGGCCCATACCTTTCTCCATGCATCCTTGCTGGCGTTCGTGCGGTTCTTGGCCGACGTTCGCTCAAACAACACCATCACACAATCAGCTTTACAGTCGTCAGGCTGTTGGGGGAAAGCAGGTTGTGCAGTAAGTAATCCGAGAATGATCAGTGCATGTCGCATCAGTTACTCCGGAACTCACTTCCCGATCACAATGTATCCTCTATAGGCGGCATATCTGGTGAACGTCCAGGCGGCGAGTCACGCCTGCCTGTATCGATCAAGGGGCCGGTGACGGATGCTGCCGACGGGTGAGACTGTATCACACAGGGGATGGGCTCTCCGGCGGGCCGTACAACCTTTGTGCTACTTCCGCAGGGGATGAGGGGCGACGCCACCACGAGGACAGGCACTGGCAGCGCTCAGGGGATGGGTGACTCGCCATCCCTTGCCCCGATGGGATTGTAAGGCAGGACTCATCCGGGTTCGACCATGACCCCTCATGGATTCGTCCAGGGAGTCCCTTACAGACTTCTTGCAGCGGCAGCGTCTTCGGGTCATGCCGCATTCCGATAGCGCCCGAGTAGATACGCGGACGTGCATGCATCCGGTGCACACCGTCGCCAGGAGTTAACGAATGTTGTCATCGGGATACCTCGACGAAGCCCGCGCAGCGCCGGGGTAGGTCGGGATGAGGGCGGAATCTGTGCGATGCCTCGCCCTCGATGCCGTGCCGCCTGGAGACGCATTGTCCGCCCCGCAGGTGCCGGCAGGCGTGGCAGGTACGGCGGTCGTCGGGGTCGGGTGGTGGAACCTCCTCAGACCGCCCCAGGAAGTACGCCCGCGCCTCGGGGTTGTCCCGGCACTTGTCCAGCACCTCGGCGATGATGGCCGGGTCGTCTTCGTCGATGTGGATCAGCCAGGCCCGGATTGCCTGTTCCTCTTCGGCAGTCAGGGGTGTGGCTTTCACGGGTTGCCCCCCTTGCGACTCTTGCGACTCTGCGACTCTTGGCACGTCCGTGCCCCCAAAAGTCGCAGGAGTCGCGGGAGTCGCAGGGGGTGCCGACGTTGGACCCGCCAGCAGATCGTCGAACAGCCGGCCCATGTCAGCTACCCGCCTGCGCTGGGATGATGCGCCAGACGTTCCGGCGGTGCGTTCCGTCCAGTGTCATGCCTCCCTCGATCCGCTCAGCCCAGCCGGCACGCTCCAGCTCCTCAATCGCCCGCATGAAGGTCCCCCGCTCACGGATGCGGGCAGGCCCAAGCCGCAGGGCATCACGCGAGTGCAGCAGCGTACGCCCGGTATCGTGGCACCAGTTCAGCAGTGCCTCGGCATTGCGTACCTCCGGGGATAATTCCGCTGTGCCCGCCAGCCGTACCGCTTCGTTCAAGTGCCACAATGCCAGCTCGGCAGCACGCGCCAGGGTATCGGCTTCAATCACCGCGCCCGACTCCAGCAGGGACAGCACACCCGCGATACGCAATGCCTGCTCGGGTGTCTTGCTTGCCCACGGTTTGACTGTGACGAATCGGCCGCCGGGCCGCATTTCACGCTCGATACCATCGTGTAGTTTCACCCATGCGGATTTCGCGGCATCACTCAGGTGCAGCCGTGGCGGCTGTAGTTCCTGCCGTTCCTCTGGTGCCAGTGGCAGCGGATCGCGGTGCAGCTCGCCTAGCCGGCGCGCCATTTGGTTGAGTGCCGGGTCGTCGCGCAGGCTCTCCGCTCGGTAGGGTCGTCTGCCTGCCGTTGATTCAGGCCACGCCAGTAGACAGCGTGCAAGGAATCCCTGCCCGGCCAGCACATCGTCAGACAGGGCGCGCTCGGCAATGACGGGTTGTGCCAGCAGGTGCAGCGCCAACCGGCGGCCGTAAATCTTCGTCGCACCATCGCCGCCGCGAACCCTGTCTAGCGTCCCACTGTCCCACAGCTTGCACAGTGTGCCGGCGGTACGGGTCACGGTTTCCTTGGTCATGCCGTGGCCACCGAATACCAACGCAGCTTCATCGGTGAATGCACCCACGGATGGCCAGCCAGCAGTGAGCAGCTTTGAAAGCCCTTCGGCAGTGAAGTCGGCCACGGTCACGCGTGGGACAAGTGGTGCCGCCGGTGCCGGTCCGATCTCCTGCAATGCGTCAGCCAGGCCGATGCCATGCGCTTTCTTAGCCTTGGTTTCCGCGTCCTGACAACGTGCTTTCCACTCCCGCAGTAACTCGGCGTGCTCCTGCTCGGCTTCCGTGTATGCCTTTGCAAGCTCCTTTTCATACTCGCGCGCGGCGCGCATTGCTTCAGTATCGACAGCACTTTTACGCTCGCCACTTTCCGCAACGGTCAGCAGCCATAGCGACAAAGGAATAACACGCCCATCCAGTTCAATATCGGCCAATGCCTGCGACGCCAGCGATGCGGCCGCAAGTACGGATGCGCCACACACGGCATCCGGTGCCTGTATGACGCGCCGCAGACTATCCGCTGCTGGTTGTAGGACCGGCCCAAGCTCGGCCAGTGGGTACGGCTCCGGCGGTGGTACGGGGCGGCGTAGCAGTTCCGGTGCTCCGGAATTATCCGCTGGCACATCGATGTCGATATCCAACGGTGTGCAGGCATCATGCGACATGGCGGTGCCCTCCCTCGCGGCGCGCGTTGTATCGCACGCCCGTCAGCAAATCGAGCACGTGGCCAACGCCATCGCGCATGATCGCGCGCAAGAGTTGCTGTACATCGTCGGTGACAGTCCCGCAGCGCCAGAGCAGCACAGGATCTGTGTCACGAAGGCATGACCAATCGAACCCCGCAGGATCTTCACCGGGCGGTAGCAGTGTGATGAGGCGGTGCCCGGACCACTGCCGGGCGGCGATCCAGGCGTGTTCGCCAAGGCACAGCGTCACAGGCGCGGAGCGCCCATCGGGTGATGCACCCCAGCGTCCGTGAAGCCTTCCGGTGTGTCGTGCGGTAAGGATCTCTTTGGCGTAGGGCGGAAGGCGGCGGCTCATTTCGCGCCCGCTCCCTTGCGGCTTTCACTGATGCGGCGCTCGATCCATGCATCAATGTCGGCTTCCGGCCATGCTGTTGCACGTTCGGAAAGTTTGACGCCGTTCGGGAACTCGCCTGTCTGAATCAGCGCATACAGGCGAGAACGGGAGAGGCCGACGCGGTGGAGTACCTCGGGGAGTCGTAGGAGTCTGCTCATTGGGTGTGTCCTATGGAGTGTTGTACACGCCCACGAAACTAGAGAGGACACGAGCGACAGTCATGGGCAGAAATTCGGTGAATTTCGGCCTACTGGGGCTATGACACCGGAACCATGGATAGACTTTTCGGCTTGAATAAGTGCTGCCCGTTGCCTACAGTTGACCCAGAACCCGCCGTAGGCTGGGCAGACCGACGTTCGGAAACCGGCCCGGACGAGTCCCCAGAGATACCGGCGGGTTCCGCCGTTCTGAGTGCTGTGACAGATGCGGTGTGGTCATAGAATCGCTCGCCATCCTCGGTTTCACGAATCACCATCTCCCCCGCGGATGCAGTGCCCCGTTGCTCCTGGCGTGGGACTCGCTAAGTCCGGACTTTCCGCATGAGCCTGATGAGGATGGATCGTTTGATTGGATCGCTCTTATATGCCTTGTCTACCTGATCTTCTGTTACGCGCAGGGATTTCACAACCATCACCCTCGCGTCAGCATCAGACAGACCTTCGGCACGTGCTTGGCAATATTCGTGAAGGATCTTCTCGCGTTGAGCATCTCTCCTGGGTGCGCCGGGACCACTTCGCTGGATGCAGAAAGCGGCTCGCGGCTCTTTACCTTCAAGCAGTCTCGCCACGCATCGTGCAACGTGTCCCACCAGGATGGGGTGTGCATTCTCGGGATCGCCCGCAAGCGTTGCGAACAGGTGAAGCAGTTTCTTCCCCGCATCAACATCGCCGCTTTCGGCTTCATCGGAAAGCTCGTTGAGTTCGTCGTCGTAGCTGCCGCCACTTTTCATGACTGCGCCCCTTCACGCTGCCCTTGTGATGGGTGCCGCGCCAGGCCGGCAAGGGTTTCCGGCTTTTCGCCCCGTCGAGCTAGACGCGGTTGACGGTTTACACCGCGCGGTGTAGCGAGATCACTTCGGCACCGGCTTTGAGCGTGTCCAGGTAATCCGCCCATTGCTGCATCATCTTCCTGCGCTCAGCGATGAACCGGGTGCGGTTGTAGGCGCGCCCAAGGGTGTCGGGCACGCTATGCGCCAGCTGATGTTCGATGACCTCGGGCGCGAATCCCAGGCGCTCGTGTAGCAGTGTGCGCGCACAGGCCCGCCAGCCATGGCCGGTCAGTTCGGTTCGAGTGTCGATTCCCAGGCGGCGGTAGGCGGCATTGATCGCGACATTCGACATGGGAATGCGCGGGGAGCGGCCGCCCGGGAAGACCCAGCCGCCGGGGAGGTGGCCGGTGATCGGCTGCAGGGCCTTCAGGACGACGATGGCCTGGCGGGAGAGCGGCACGAGGTGTTCGGTCTTGGTCTTGCTGGTCGTGTACCGCCACTCCTTGGCCTCGAAATCGATCTGCTCCCAGCGCATGGTTCGCAGCTCGCCGGGCCGAACGAAGAGCAGGGGCAGCAGCTTGATGGCCGCGGCGACGGTGGGGCCGCCGGTGAAGGCGTCCAGGGCGCGCAGAATGCCACCCACGCTGGCTGGATCGGTGGGAGCCGCCATGTGACGGGTAGGGCTGGGGGTGATTGCACCGCGTAGCGCCTGCGCTGGGTCGGCGGTAGCGAGGCCCTCTCGCATGGCGTAGCGGAACACCTGGCTGATGTTCTGGATGATGCGGCGAGCGGTCTCGGATTTGTTCTCTGCCTCGATGCGGCGGGCAACCTCCAGGATCTCAGGTGCTGTCAGGGTGTCGATTGGCCGTGCCCCCAGGGAGGGGAAGACGAGCCGTTCGAACATGCTGGTGATCTTCTTTCGGTAGGAGAGTGCTCGATTCTTGAGATGGGCGCCGATCCAGTGGCGCGAGACGATTTCGAGGGTGTTCGCGGCGAGCCTCTTACGGGCCGCCTTCTCTTCCTGGCGGGCTCTGCTGGGATCGATGCCGGCCGCGATCAGCTTGCGGGCCTCGTCGCGGCGATCCCGCGCCTCCTTCAGTTTGACGTCCGGGTACACGCCCAGGCTGATGCGCTTCTCCTTGCCATCGATGCGGTATTTGAGGCGCCACCACTTGCCGCCGGACGGGGAGACCTCCAGGTACAGGCCGCGTTCATCCGAAAGCTTGTACGGCTTCGGGCCGGGGGTGGCGTTGCGAACCTTGGTATCAGAGAGGGGCATGGCCGATTCCTCTGTGAGTTGCCCCTTTTGGATTCGGGGTTGCCCCACATGTTGCCCCCACGATTGTCAGGATGTCAATGGACGTTAGAGTACCTTGATGGTCGTTAATTCCCAGTAAAATTGGGTATATCGTGGACAGTGTGGACGTTGCTGGACGGTGCTGGAAGGGTATATGGCGCCCCGGGCAGGAATCGAACCTGCGACCTACCGCTTAGGAGGCGGTTGCTCTATCCACTGGGCTACCGGGGCGTTGGGCAAGAAAGGGCCGGCGTCGAGTGCGGTCTTTGGCGGTCGGCGGGGCGATGGCCCGGCCGGGGTCGGCTGTGCTGCACACCGGCGAGTCGCATCGTTATGCGTTCTTGCCGGCCGATGTCGCGCGGGATTGTAGCAGTTGTGCGAAGTTGGATACCAGCGCGCCGCTACTTACAGTGGCGGGGTATAGCCCGGCGCCGCGTCCGTCGATGCCCGCCGGTCCGGGCAGGCGCGCAGCAGCGCTTGTCAACGCCGGCCCCAACCGTGGCATGGCGCGAATCCCTGTCCGCGTACCCACCGATCACAATAGCCGCCCGGAGAACATCGCCGAAGGTCGACGGGGCTGGAGCCGGACGGGTGGGTGACGGCATATTGACGGCTAGGGACCGGAGCTGCTGATTGTTGCAGCGCAGGATGGTCCGGGCCGGGCTGACCCGCCCACGGTCTGTCCGGCACACGGCGTGATGTGCCGGCGCGTACCGGTGTCACCGGGCTACAGCAGCTCCTTGCGCAGATCCGCGGCACTCTTCGGCGACAGCAGGCCCGGCGCGATGTCGAACACCGTTTTCGCGCCGACGTCGCCGTGCCGGTTGAGCCGGAAGGCGGCACGCGCGTAGGCCACCAGCACGCTGGCGGTGAACTCCGGGTTGCTGTCGAGCTGCAGCGAGAATTCCATCATCTGGGATGTGCCCGTGCCGGTGGTGCCGCTGCGGATGACGAAGCCGCCGTGCGGCATCGCGGCGTGGTCGCGCCGCAGCTCTTCTGCACTGATGAAGTTCACCGTGGTATCGTAATCCGCGAAATAGTCCGGCATGGTCACGATGGCGTGTTCGACCGCGGCCGCATCCGCGCCCGCCTCGAGCACCACGTAGCAGGCCCGGGTGTGCTTTTCGCGGGTCGTCAGCACCGGGCGCGAACCGCTGCGGACGCGCTCCATGGCCTCTGGCGAGGGGAGGGTGTATTGCACCGCGCCCTGCACGCCCGGCACCCGGCGCAGTGCGTCGGAATGGCCCTGGCTGAGCCCCTTGCCCCAGAAGGTGTAGCCGGCGCCGTCCGGCAGCACCGCCTCGCCATACAGGCGGTGCAGCGAGAACAGGCCCGGATCCCAGCCGACCGAGATCACGGCGGTACGGCCGCCGCGTCGCGCGGCCGCATCCACTGCGGCGAAATACTCGGGGATCTTCGCGTGCGTGTCGAAGCTGTCGACCGTGTTGAACAGGGCGGCCAGCGCCGGACCCTGCCCGGGCAGGTCGGTCTTCGACCCACCGCAGAGGATGAGCACGTCGATGGCGTCGATGAACTCTGCGACGGCATCGATGCTGCGCACCGGTACTCCGCCGCTCCGCAGCCGCAGTTGGGCGGGATTCCGGCGTGTGAACACGCCGACGAGTGCCATGTCGGGCGTCCGCGCCAGGGCCGATTCGACTCCTCTGCCCAGGTTGCCGTAGCCTGCGATACCGATTCTGATCTTGTCGCTCATGTGGGGATCTGTCATGTGGTGAAACGGGCCGGTGAATTCGGGATTCATGCGCAAAGTCCGCCATTATCCGTCATCGCGCGGGCGCTGTCGCGGTGCCGGGGAGAGCGGCAACGGTGGCGAGAAACGGGATCAGGCCGGCCCGATGGTCAGGGCCGCCGTCTCGAAGGCCGTGCGGGTCTGTCGCCGCTGGCCCGCGTGGTTGTGTTGCGTGGTATTGACGCGGCGCATCCGTGGCTGGCGTCAGCCCCTGAGGGTCTAAAGCCCAAGCTTCGATCCAGCTCCGAGCAAGGTGGCCACGCCGAGGAGCGCAAAGATTGCGGCGGCAATCGAATGCACCAGCTTCATAGGTATCCTCGAGGCCAGCTTGTCGCCGACGAAGACGGCCGGGACATCGGCAATCAACATCCCGAGCGTGGTGCCAATGACCACCATCAACGGGGCAGCATAGTGGGCGGCCATCGCGACCGTGGCGATCTGCGTCTTGTCACCCATCTCGGCGAGAAAAAAGGTAATCAAGGTGGCGCCGAAGACACCGAATTTCTTGGCGATCCGAGCTTCCTCTTCCTCGATCTTGTCCGGGATCATTGTCCAGATCGCCATGCCGATGAACGAAAGGCCCAAGATCCAACGAAGAATTTCGGGGCTGACAGTTGTGGTGATCCAGGCTCCGAGAGCACCGGCCAGGCCATGATTGACGATGGTCGCAGCCAGGATGCCGAGGATGATCGGCACGGGTCTCCTGAAACGAGCAGCGAGGATGAAGGCGAGGAGTTGGGTCTTGTCGCCGATTTCAGCGAGGGCGACAACTCCGGTAGAGACGAGGAGCGATTCCATAAAGATACCCAGGCCGGCCTCAGTCGATTGACCACCACGCATCCCCGGCCATCTCAGAGGCGTTGTGGTCAAAGGTCTTGCCAAGCTTGGGAACCGCTTACGCCACGACCTGCTGGTCAAGTATGTTGACGTAAGCCACTTCGGGATGAAGCGCGGCTACTCCCCAATGACGGCGCAATTCTAACCTCAGGGCGCGCGATGGTCGAGACGGTTTGCTGTCCGGTGTTTGTGCCCCACTGACCCACTGGCCTTCTTTGCATGCCGGTGCCGCAACCCAATCACTTGATGCGTCCGCGCGTAATTATTTGATCTGTAGCTGGGTGAGGTGTCGTCATCGCGGGCTTCGGGACAGTTCCAGGGGTGGCGCCGAACGGCCGAAGACCGGCTCCCAGCGTGAGCGCCGCGGCGAGT
>CAYWKV010000090.1:0-11389 GCA_964458835.1 uncultured Gammaproteobacteria bacterium
ATGTTGTCGCGCACCGAGCGGTTGAACAGGACGTTCTCCTGCAGCACCACGCCGACGCGGTGCCGCAGCCAGGCGGTATCGACCAGGGCGAGGTCGACGCCGTCGACCAGCACCCGCCCGGTCTCCGGGACGTACAGACGCTGTATCAATTTGGCGAGTGTGCTCTTGCCGGAGCCGGACCGCCCGACGATGCCGATGACCTGGCCCGCCGGTATGTCGAGCGACACATCGCGCAGCACCTCGGCGCCGTCCGGCCGGTAGCGGAACGTGACCCGATCGAAGCTGATGCGGCCGGCGAGCTGCGGCAGCGAGCCGCGGTTCCGGTCGTGGCCGGGCTCGGCCGGCGTATCGAGGATGTCGCCCAGGCGCTGCACCGAGACGCCGGCCTGCTGGAAATCCTGCCACAGCTGCACCAGCCGCAGCACCGGCCCGCTGACGCGCGCCGCCAGCATGTTGAAGGCGATGAGCTGGCCGACGCTGAGATCGCCGGCGATGACGGCACGGGCGCCGATCCAGAGGATCAGCACGACGACGGTCTTGTTGATGAAGCCCGCAACCTGATTGGCGATGTTGTTGAGGTTGCCGGCCTTGAAGCTGGCCTGGACATAGCCGGCCAGCCGTTCCTCCCAGCGCCGCTGCATCTGCGGTTCCACGGCCATGGCCTTGAGGGTCCCGATGCCCGTGACGGACTCGACGAGGAAGGCCTGGTTCTCCGCGCCGCGGTCGAATTTCTCGTGCACGCGGGCGCGCAGGACCGGCGTGACGAACACCGAGAGCAGCACATAACACGGGATGGCGCCGAGGACGATCGACGTCAGCAGCGGACTGTAGCCATACATCACCACCAGGAACACCACCGTGAACAACAGGTCGATGACGACGGTGAGCGCCGAGCCGGTGATGAAGCCGCGCACGTTCTCCAGCTCGCGCACCCGCGCCACCGAGTCGCCGACCCGGCGCGCCTCGAAATAGGCCAGCGGCAGGGCCAGCAGGTGGCGGAACAGCTTCGCGCCGAGCAGCACGTCGATGCGGTTGGTGGTGTGCGCGAACAGCCAGGTGCGCAGGCCGCCGAGCAGCACCTCGAACAGCGCCACGACGATCAGGCCGAAGGCCAGCACATCCAGGGTCGTCAGTCCCTGGTGCACCAGCACCTTGTCGATGACGACCTGGAAGAACAGCGGCGTGATCAGGGCGAAGAACTGCAGGAAGAACGACGCGATCAGCACCTCCGCGAACAGCCGGCGGTACTGGACGAGCGCGGGAACGAACCACTGGAAGCCGAACCGGACGTTCGCCTGCGGCAGCGCCGCCCGGCGCGTCAGCAGGATCAGCCGGCCGGACCAGGCCGCTTCGAAGATCGCGCGCGGCAGGGCCAGGGGACGTGCTTCCAGGGGATCCTGGATCAGGACCTTGTCGCCGTCGAGCCCGGCCAGAACGAAATAATGTCCGTCCTTGTGCCGTGCGATCGCGGGCAGCGGCGTCCTCGCCAACCGTCCGGGCCGCGTCGCGACCTCGCGCGCCTTCAATCCGAGATGCCGCGCCGCGCGCAGCAGATCCTCCGCCCCGAACGCCCTGCCCGGCGGCGCGAAGCGGTGCCGCAGCTGCCCGGCGTCGGCCGGCAGCCCGTGGAAATGCGCGACGATGGCGAGACTCGACAATCCGGTGTCTGGCCGACGTTCCGTATCGGCTGAATGGGGCATGGCGCTCCCGTCGTGTGGCTTGTTCTTGGCGTTGGCACGACTTGTCGTTGCAGATGGGCCGGCTGATCCGTCAGGCCGGCGTCATCCGGGAAAAGATGCTAGCAGCGCAATGCGGGAATGCAAGGCGGATGCGGAGGTGCGTGCCCGTTCTCATCGGTCCGGGATGCGGGGCCGGAGATGTTTCATCGGTTTCGGCCGCTCGAACTGCGCCGTCCCCGCTCCGCGGGCGCCGGGGCGCCGATTCCGCGAGGCGTCGCGCCCATGCGCAACGGCGCCTGCCCGATCTGTACGCCGAAGGACCGGTCGAATGAGCCCGCGGCCGCGCCTACGCCGGCCCGTAGGGCGTCATGTGCATGTTGAAGAAGTGGCTGTGGCCGCGTTCCCAGGCCATGCTCAGCGGTCCCTGCGTCCGCGCGCTGCCGTTGCCGTACTCGGCCTCGCGATATTCGAAGCCTTCCGGCAGCACGACCCGCACGCGATGCTCCGCCCCGGTCACGGGGTTGAGGATGGGCTCGCCGCGTGCCTCGATCAGCGCCGGCACGCGGATGCTGCCGCGCGGCGCTTTCACGTCCGCCTCGAACTCGATCGGCGCGAACTGCGGTTCGTGCACCTTTTCCATGGTCGAGGCGAAGACGTTGAACACCGTCGCGCCCGGCTCGGACTCGCCGCCGGAGAGGATGGTCAGCAGGGCCCGGCGCTGCGCATCGTCGGCGCGCTCGTCGACGATGCGCAGGCACTGGCCGTGCCCCTCATGGATGGCGTTCGGCCAGGCGAACAGCGCCGCCCAGCGCAGCCCGTCGAGACGGACATCGCCGAAGTGCCCCGCCCGGATCTCCATGGCGGAGACCGCATGGCAGTAGTCACCGGTGGGCCGGCTGTTGAACTGGCACGGACAGCCCCAGTCGCAGCTGCAGGTGACCATGAAGGGACCTTCTATCGACCAGTCTACGTAGGCCATGACTGCGTTCCTCCTGAATCTGTGAGACCCGGTGAGCCGGGATGCGGCGCGTTCAGGCCGGCCCGGACACGCCGGTCAGCAACGCCGCGCCCCAAACGACGAGGACGACGCCGGCGAGGCGCGCCAACAGACGCCCGCCGGGCAGGATCTTCTCCAGCAGCACCAGTGCCGCGAGCGCCGCCACCCACAGCAGGTTCATCACGCCGCCCACGAACAGCAGGGCCATCAACGCCCAGCAGCAGCCCAGGCAGTAGGCGCCGTGCATGACGCCCATGCGCAGCGCCCCGGCCGTACCCGGACGCCAGTGCCGCGTCATGAACGCGAGCGGCGACTGGCAGTGCGCGAGACAGCGCTCCTTGAGGGCCGTCCATTGGTACAGCCCCGCCACGACCAGCACCGCGCCGGCCAGCGTCCCGCTCGCCAGGCGATCGGCGGTCAGCATGCGCAGGGCCTGCAGGCCCGTCTGCAGCCCGGCCGCCCCGGCGGAGAATGCGGCCCATACGACGACATAACCGAACACGAAGACCGCGATGACCGGGAAGGGATGCGGGCGGGCGCGGCGCTGCACCGCGGCGAACAGCAGGATCATCGGCGCCGCACCCGGCAGCATCATGCCGACCATCATGACGCTCCACATGACGAAGCCGAGCAGCAAGCCGCGCGGATCCCGGCCCGGCATGTCCATGTGCATGCACGGCATGCCGGCCATGTCCGTCATATCCATGGACGCCATGGCGGCGTCGAGGCGCAGCAGGTAGATCCAGGACAGGGTCGTGAGGGCAGCGAGACTGATCAGCACCGTGAGGCGATCGCGCCGCGGCAGCGGCGGCCCGGTGTGCCGATCCGGTGATGACGACAGATCCGTCTGCATGGCAGACCTCCCGGGAGCGGCGCGGAACGCCGTCGCGAGATTCCGTGAGGAAAACCCCGAATCGATGCCCGTCGCGGATACCGGCCCTGGCCGGCGTGACGAATGGATCGGGTCCACCTCGGACGAAGAGCGAAAAAAGCATGGTGCCGGCGTCCCGCACTGTCAAGCGGCCCTGCGCGGCGACAGGCCCGCAGTCGGCACATCCCTGCTGCGGCCGGCATGCAGCGATTCGAGCGAACTTGCCGGAGACCGTCGGCCCGCCCGTGCCGATCAGTCGAGCCGGAACCCGATCTTGAGCTTCACCTGATAGTGCCCGACCTTGCCGTCCACGATGTGGCCGCGGATCTCCTGCACCTCGAACCAGTCGAGGTTGTGCAGCGTCTTGGCCGCCTTGGTGATGGCCTTCTCGATCGCATCTTCCGAGCCCTTCGTGGACGAGCCGACGATCTCGATCATCTTGTAGACGTGGTCGGACATGGCAAACCTCCGTTTTCTTCGTGGTGTGTTCCTGGTCGCGTGTCGACGGCATCCGCGCGCGATCCGGACGGCCTGCTCTAATGTATAGACCAGGACGGCAGGCCCTGGCGCGATGAACCATACTCAGGTGACAACGCCGCCGGGTCTCGCCATGACGTTACGCATCGCCAGGACCGTCGTTTTCGCCGGGGTCTATGCGCTTTCGTGCGCCGCGCAGACGGTGGGTGCCGCCGATGCGGACCGCTATGCCGCGGCGCGCACGGCGCTGGTCGGCGAGATCGAGGCCGGCGTGCGCGCCACCGCCGATCACCTCGGCCGCGAACGCCTCGCCGAGCCGGTGCTCGAGGCCCTGCGCCGCGTGCCGCGCCACGCCTTCGTGGCCCCGTATCTGCGGCCGCTCGCCTATCACAACCGGCCGCTGCCGATCGGCCACGGCCAGACCATCTCGCAGCCCTACATCGTCGCCATCATGACCGACCTGCTGGAACCGCGGCCGGGCGACCGGGTGCTGGAGCTGGGCACGGGCTCGGGCTATCAGGCGGCGGTGCTGGCGGAGATCGTGGAGCACGTCTACACGATCGAGATCGTCGAGCCGCTGGCCGGGTAGGCGCGCGAACGTCTGACGGAACTCGGCTACGCCAACGTCAGCGTGCGCCACGGCGACGGCTATTTCGGCTGGCCGGAGCACGCACCGTTCGACGCCATCGTGGTGACGGCGGCGGCCAGCCACGTGCCGCCGCCGCTGGTCGCGCAGCTCAAGCCCGGCGGCCGCATGATCATCCCCGTCGGCTCCTATTTCCTCACCCAGCAACTCGTGCTGGTGACCAGACAGGAGGACGGCTCGGTCGTGACGCGGCAACTGCTGCCGGTCGCGTTCGTGCCGCTCACCGGCGCGCACTGAACGCGATGGCCGCGCCACCACCCCCGTCCGCGTCCGCCCGTCCGCCGCTGGCCGCGGTGGCGCTGACCTCGGCGACCGCGCTGGCCTACGAAATACTGCTGCTGCGTTTCTTCGCGCTCGCGCAGTGGCATCACTTCGCCTACATGGTCATCAGCCTGGCGCTGCTCGGCTACGGCGTCAGCGGCGCCGTGCTGGCGCTGATGCGGCGGCGCGCCCTGGCGCATTTCGAGACGCTGTTCGTGGCGGCCATCCTGCTGTTCGGCGCCAGCGCCGTCGGTTGCGCGCTGTTCGCCCAATCGGTGCCCTTCAACGCCGAGGAGATGCTCTGGAATCCGCGCCAGCTGTATTGGCTGGCGCTGATCTACCTGCTGCTCGCGCTGCCGTTCTTCTTCGCGGCGAGCGCGGTGGCCCTGGCGCTGGCACGCCATCACGACGGGATCCCGCGGCTGTACGCGGCCGACCTGCTCGGCGCCGGCGGCGGCAGTCTGCTGATCGTTCTGCTGCTCACCCTGCTGTTTCCGCTACGGGCGCTGGGCGCGCTGGGCATGCTCGCCATGCTGGCCGCGCTGGTGGCGGCCTGGGAGCTGCGGCTGCCGCGCCGCGGCGGATGGAGCGCCGCAGCGGTATTCGGCGCCGCCGCGCTGTGGCTGCTGACGGCGCACGGCACCATCGGCCTGTCGCCCTACAAGCCGCTGTCGCAGCTGCTGCGCGTCCCAGGCGCACACGTCGTCGCCGAGCGCAGCGGCCCGCTCGGCCTGCTCAGCGTGGTGGAAAGCCCGCAGGTGCCGCTGCGCCACGCGCCCGGCCTGAGCCTCACCGCCACCACTATCCCGCCGCCGCAGCTCGCACTGTTCACCGACGGTGACGGCATGACGGTGATCACCGACGGCAACCGGCCCGCGGCGGACTACACGTATCTCGATCAGCTCACCTCGGCCCTGCCCTACCATCTCGGTGCGCCGCGCACGGTGCTGGTGCTGGGCGCGGGCGGCGGCAGCGAGGTGCTGCAGGCGCGCCTGCACGGGGCCGACGACATCGTCGCCGTCGAGCTCAATCCGCAGCTCGCCGAGCTCGTCACGTCCCGCTACGGGGATTTCGGCGGACGGCTGTTCGAGCGGCCGGGCATCGCGCTGCGCGTCGCCGAGGCGCGCGGTTTCATCGCCACCGACACGGCGCGCTACGACGTCGTCACGCTCGCTTTCCTGGACACGCGCGGCGTCGCGGCCGCCGGCCTGCGCAGCCTGCACGAGGATTATCTCTACACCCTGGAGTCGTTCGCGCGGCTGCTGGACCGGCTCGCGCCGGACGGCTGGCTGGCACTGACGCGCTGGATCGATCTGCCGCCGCGCGATCTGCTGAAGCTCGCCGCGACAGCGGCCGTGGCGCTGGAACGGCGCGGTGTGGACGACCCGGGCGCGCATATGCTGTTCGTCCGTGGCTGGCAGACCGGCACCCTGCTGGTCAAGAACGGTGTCGTCACACCGGACGACGTCGCCCGCGCGCGCCGCTTCGCCGCGGCGCGCAGCTTCGATCTGGACTGGGCGCCGGGCGTGGATGCGGCTGCGACCAACCGCTACAACCGGCTCGCCCGGTCCTATTTTCACGAGGCGCTGCGGGCCCTGCTGGGATCGGGACGGGAGGCATTCATCGCCGCCTACAAATTCGATCTGCGGCCGGCGACCGACGACCGCCCCTACGTCTCGCACTTCGCACGCCCCGGTACGCTGCCGGAACTGCTGGCACTGCGCGGGCGCGGCGGCATGCCGCTGATCGAATGGGGCTACCTGGTGCCGATCGCGACGCTGCTGCAGGCGCTGCTCGCCAGCGCCGCGCTGATCCTGCTGCCCGTGTGGCGGCTGCGGCGTGCGGCGCGGCACCGGGACCATGGCCGGACCTGGCGCGTCGCCGCCTACTTCGGCGCCATCGGCCTGGCCTTCCTGTTCATCGAGATCGCCTGCATCCAGCGCTTCACCCTGCTGCTGCACCATCCGGTCTATGCGTCGGCAACGGTGCTGAGCGGCTTCCTCGTCTTCGCCGGCCTGGGCAGCGCCTGCGCCGCCCGGCTCGCGCGCGCGGATCGGCATGCGGTGGGCGTGCGCAGCGCGGTCGCGGCGATCGCGGCCGTCACGCTGCTCCATCTGGCGGTACTCGATGTGGTGTTCGACGCGCTCATGCCCTGGCCGCTGTGGGCGCGCATGCTGGCCGGCCTGCTGCTCGTCATGCCGCTCGCCTTCGCCATGGGCATGCCGTTTCCGCTGGGCCTGACGCGCATCGCACCCGAGCTGCTGCCCTGGGCCTGGGGCGTGAACGGCTGCGCCTCGGTGATCGGCGCCGTGCTGGCGGCGCTGATCGCGCTGCACTGGGGATTTTCGGCGGTACTGCTGGCGGCGGTCGCGCTGTACCTGCTGGCGGCGGCGTGGCTGCCGGACCGCCGATCCACCCGGCCCGATCTCAGGCCGCCTGCCGTTCCCGGATGAAGGCCAGCGCCGCATCGACCTGCAGCGGGCGGCTGAACAGATAGCCCTGCATGAAATCGCAGCCGTGCGAGCACAGGAGACTCCGCTGCGCCTCGGTTTCGACACCTTCCGCGACCACCGCCAGTCCGAGGTTGTGCGCCAGGGCGATGGTCGCGGTGCAGATGGCCACGTCGTTGAGATCGGTTTCGATGTCGCGGACGAAGGAGCGGTCGAGCTTGAGGGTGTGGATCGGCAGCAGCTTCAGGTAGCTCAGCGACGAATAGCCCGTACCGAAATCGTCGATCGACAGCTGTACACCCAGCTCGCGCAGCGCCCGGATCCGCGAAATGCTGGCATCGGGATCGCGCATGGCCACGGACTCGGTGATTTCGAGCCCGAGGTCGGCGCCCTCCAGTCCGTGCGCGGCCAGCGCCTGGGCCACCTGCGTCAGGAGCACCGGCGAATAGAGCTGGTGCGCCGACAGATTCACCGCCATGGTCACGTCCCGCAGCCCCAGGTCCCGCCAGGCGCGGAGCTGACGGCAGGCCTCGTTCAGCACCCACTCGCCCAGCGACAGGATCAGATCGGTTTCCTCGGCGATCGGGATGAACACCGCCGGCAGTATCAGGCCCTGGCGCGGATGGCGCCAGCGGACCAGCGCCTCGACGCCGACGACGCGCCCGTCGCGGCTGTCGAGCTGCGGCTGGTAATGCAGCTCGAGTTGTCCGGATTCCACCGCCGTGCGCAGGTCGCGCTCCAGCGTCAGGCGCTTCACCGCCGCATCGTTCAGCTCGGCGGTGAAGAACTGGACGTTGTTGCGGCCCAGCGACTTGGCGTGATACATGGCGGTGTCGGCTTCCTTCATCAGAGTCTCGCCGTCCTCGCCGTCGTTCGGGTAGACGGCCAGCCCGATGCTCGCCGTCGAATGCAGGTCGTTGTCGCCGACGCGATAGCTGCGGGCCAGGGCGTGCAGCAGTTTGTCCGCCACGCGCGCGGCTGCCGCGACGTCGTCCACCTCG
This sequence comes from uncultured Gammaproteobacteria bacterium, assembly GCA_964458835.1. Lineage (GTDB taxonomy): Bacteria > Pseudomonadota > Gammaproteobacteria > Thiohalobacterales > Thiohalobacteraceae > JAHJQQ01. The sequence goes on from CAYWKV010000090.1 coordinate 8,383, forward strand.
GTCAGCACCACCACGAACTCGTCGCCGCCCAGCCGGGCGACGATGTCGCTGTCGCGCACATTGTCGCGCAGACGCTCCGCAACCTGCCTGAGCAGCGCGTCGCCGACGGCGTGCCCCATGGTGTCGTTGATGGCCTTGAAGCGGTCGATGTCCAGGAAGATCACCGCCAGCGCGCGCCGCTCCCGGTGCGCCATGGCCAGCGCCTGATCCAGCTGGCTCTGCAGACTGAAGCGGTTCAGCAGGCCGGTCAGGGCATCGTGATAGGCGAGCCGGCGGATTTCCGCCTCGGCCAGCTTGCGCTCGGTGATGTCCTGCACGGTGCCGCTGGAACGCAGCGGCCTGCCCTGCGCGTCGAACTGCGTCTCGCAGCGTTCGCTCACCCACTTGATGCGGCCGCCCGGCATCTGCAGGCGATGGATGATCTCGTAGGGTCCGCGGTTCGCCAGCGCGTCGGCATAGGCGTGGCGGACCCACTCCCGGTCGTCCGGATGGACCGTCTCGAGGAAGGCCTCGTAGGAGGCGCCGAACGCCGTCTTGTCGATCTCGAACAGGCGAAAGGTCTCGTCGGACCAGGTCAGCTCCCCGCTGATCAGGTCCAATGTCCAGCTGCCGACCCGGGCGATGCGCTGGGCCTCGTTGAGGCGCTTCGCACTTTCCTTGAGCGCCGCGTCGGCGGCGCTCTTCTCGGTGACGTCGATGCCGATGCTGACGAGGAACTCGGCTTGTCCACGCTCGTCGTGCAGCACCGCATTGCTCCATTCGATCAACCGCCGGGCGCCGTCGCGGCACATCCAGTGATTGGTGTAGGTCGCGCGCAGGGAGGCGGGGTCCCGCATGAAGGCGTCGAAGGCACGTGCGGGCACCGTGTCACGCTCTTCCGGCGCCAGGAACAGATCCCAGACGATTCGGCCCTCGACCTCCTCGAACGCATACTGCGTCAGCTCCTCACAGGCGCGATTGAAGCGGCGGATGCGGCCTTCGCGGTCGAGCACGACGATGAGGGCCCCCGCCTGATCGAGGATCGCGTCCTGCAGCGACGAGACGGCGCGCAACTCCTGCGTGCGCGCCGCGACCTGCACCTCCAGATCCCGGCGCGCACCGGCCAGCGCATCCGTCATCTCGTTGAAGGCGCGGGCCAGCCTGCCCAGTTCGTCGCTGCCCTCGCGCGGCGCGCGGCGCGACAGGTCGCCGGCGGCGATGCGGTCGGCGACCCCGGTGAGATCGCGGATGGGGCGCGACAGCCTGCGCCCGAGGAAAAAGGCCGTCAACCCGGAAAGCGCCAGAAAGCCCGCCAGCGCGAGCCAGGTGATGTGGCGCAGCCGCGCGGCCGGCGCGAACGCTTCGTCGCTGTCGATCTTCACCACCATGCCCCAGCCCAGCGCGGGCAGCGGGCGCCAGGCCGCCACGGCGGCGGTGCCGCGGCGGTCGTGAACGATGCCCTGTCCGTGACCGCCGGCCAACGCCTCCCGCACCCACGACGGCGCATCGCCGAGCCGCATCCGCTCACGTTCCTCGCCTTCCAGCAGATGCCCCGGCGGCATCATCAGGACCTGCCCGTCCTCGTCCTTCTGCACCAGCACGGTTTCGCCGCTGCGGCCCAGACCGGTCCGGTCGGCCGTCACCGAGTCCAGCCGGTCCGCATCCAGCTGCAGAACGACCGCGCCGACAAGGACGCCGTCGTCCAGCACGGGCGCCACCACGAACGCGGCCGGGCGATTGCCCGAGGGTGGATAGGACGCGAAGGGGGTGAAGTGGGTGCGCAGCGTCTGCGTGGTCTGCGCGAAGACTTTCGCCAGCCGGGTGTCGCGGTAGGGGCCGTGTGTGAGGCTGGTGCCCAGATCGGCTTCCTGCGCGAACGAAAACACGACGTTGCCCGTCGCGTCGATCAGCAGCAGATCGTAAAAGTCCTCCACCCCGTAGGAGGCGCCCAGATCGTCGCGCAGGCGCTGGGCAGTGGCGACGTAGCGCGGCGCATCCAGACCGTCCGTGCGCAACGCGTCGCTCAATGCGGTGATCCCCTCGTGGACCAGCCCGCGGTGGCCGAGGAGCTGCGCGTCGGCGAAGCGCTCGGCCATGTAGCTGTCGATCTGCCCGGCCTTCTTGTCCGCGACCACGGTCATGTGTGCCAGCACGGTCGCACGCAGGGATGCCTCGAACGAGGCCAGCTGGAAGGCCACCAGACCGGCCAGCGGCAACACGGCGACGAGCAGATAGCTCAGCAGCAGCCGGACGGAGATGGGGAGTGCGCTCAAAGAAAAGCCCCCGCTGTGCAGAGGTCGGGGGCGGAGGCAACCATGACACTGCGATGGATGACCATGGAATGATTGTAGAGTACCGGATCGCCGTCGCGAAGCCCTGCGCCGATCCGCGGGACGGAGGGTATAACATGTATGTTGTATACATGGACTGCGAGGGGCGGGCGCGGCCGGCCGGTTCGGTGATCTCGTCGAGGTCGATGTTCGCATGTGCCTGGACATGAACAGCCGGCATCGCCAGCCGGTGGTGCAGGCGTACGGCTTGAACGCGGATGACGTCATTCCCGAGAATGAACGTATGGCTGCACGCACGACAAGGGCGACCATGATTCCATCATCCAGCCATGGCCGCGCCGCACGCCGGATGCTCACCCGGGCCGGCGGCGTCCTCGCGCTGCTGGCGTGGCTGGCCGGCTGCGCCGCGCCCCTGGTGCAGTCACGCGGGCAGCATCCGACGTCCCCGCGGCTGGAGGCCGATCGCGTGATCGCCGCCGACGGCGCAACGCTGCCCCTTAGCAACTGGCAGCCGCAAGGCGCACCCCACACCGTCGTCCTGGCCCTGCACGGCTTCAACGACTACCGCCAGGCCTTCGCCGGGGTCGGACCCTTTCTCGCCGCCCGGGGCATCGCCACCTATGGCTACGACCAGCGCGGCTTCGGCGCCACCGACCAGCGCGGCATCTGGCCCGGCACGGATGTGCTCGCGGACGATGCCAGGACGGTGGCCGCGCTGCTGCGCGCAGCGCACCCCG
>CAYWKV010000091.1:0-11188 GCA_964458835.1 uncultured Gammaproteobacteria bacterium
GAACGTCGGTTCGAAAACCTGATCGCACGGCAAACACAGGTCGGCCACGAAAACATGCGGAGCCACTGCGCTTCCTCCGAGAGAGCATCGGGGCGAGGACATTTCTTATTAAAGGAACCTCTGATTATTGAGCATTACCTAACCGGTTTACACCTGTAGGAGCGGGCTCTGCCCGCGAACGGGCAGTAGATAGACCGGTTCGCGGGCAGCGCCCGCTCCTACAGAGCCAGGTCAAACGGTTTGGTAAAGATCAATAATTCATCGTACCGTCATTGCGAGCGAAGCGCAGCAATCTCCCCCTACGGTAGATGAATAGGTTGTAGATTATTCGCTGCGCCCCTCGCAATGACGAATAAATCAGGGGTTCTTTAAATATCCTTTCGCGGATTTCGTGGGTTTCGTGGCCAATGCAGTTTTATGGATCAAGACAACAGGTGAAAAACCATGGCTTACATGCTTCTGATCGTCGAACCCCGTGGCCAGCGCGCCGAGCGGACGCCGGACGAGGCGCAGCGCGTCTACGCGGACATGGTCCGCTTCGGCGCGGGCCTGCAGGCCCGTGGCCTGCTCCGGGCCTGTGAATCGCTGCGTTCGGACGCGGCGGGCGTGCGCGTCAGTATGCGCGGCGGGCGGCACGTCCTGCTCGACGGTCCGTTCACGGAATCCAAGGAAATGGTCGGCGGCTTCTTTCTGCTCGACTGCGACAGTCTCGAAGAAGCCGTCGCCATCGCCGGCGAGTGCCCCGCGGCCCGCTGGGCCACCGTCGAGGTGCGCGAGGTCGCACCGTGCCACGCCGGCTGAGTGCCGGTGATGCCGGACGTCTGAAAGCATGCCCGCCGACATCCATCGCACCGTCGAGGCGGTCTGGCGGATCGAATCCGCCCGGATCATCGCCGCCGTGGCGCGCATGGTGCGCGATGTCGGCCTCGCCGAGGAACTGGCCCAGGACGCGCTGGTCGCTGCGCTGGAGACCTGGCCTGGTGCGGGCATCCCGGACAATCCCGGTGCCTGGCTGATGACCACAGCCAAACGGCGGGCCATCGACGTCCTGCGCCGCGACCGGCTGCACGGGCGCAAGCACGAGGCGCTGGCGCAGTCGCTCGCCGCGGAGCAGGAAGGCACGGCGATCGACGTCGAGGCGCTCGACGACGACATCGGCGACGACCTGTTGCGCCTGATATTCACCGCCTGCCATCCGGTGCTGTCCGCCGAGGCGCGCGTTGCGCTCACGTTGCGCCTGCTGGGTGGTCTGACGACGGCGGAGATCGCCCGCGCCTTCCTGGTCGCCGAGGCCACGGTCGCGCAACGCATCGTGCGTGCCAAGCGCGCCCTGAGCGAGGCGCGCGTTCCCTTCGAGGTGCCGCGCGGAAGCGCGCGCGCCGAGCGCCTGTCGTCGGTGCTCGAGGTCATCTACCTCGTCTACAACGAGGGTTATGCGGCGACCTCCGGTGACGACTGGCTGCGCCCGGCCCTCTGCGAAGAGGCGCTGCGGCTCGGCCGCATCCTCGCCGAACTCGCCCCGCAGGAACCGGAGGTCCACGGTCTGGTGGCTCTGATGGAACTCCAGACCTCGCGCCTGCGTGCGCGCACCGGGCCGTCCGGCGAGCCCGTGCTCCTGCTCGATCAGGACCGCGCCCGCTGGGATCCGTTGCTGATCCGCCGCGGTCTCGCCGCGCTCGAACGGGCCCGCGCGGCCAGCGAAGCGCGCGGCGACGCGCTCGGCCCCTATACCCTGCAGGCCGCGATCTCCGCCTGTCACGCGCGGGCACGCACGGCCGACGAGACCGACTGGCCCCGCATCGCCGCACTCTACGATGCGTTGGCGGAAACCGCGCCGTCCCCGGTCGTGGAGTTGAACCGCGCCGTCGCCGTCGCCATGGCGTTCGGCCCGGCCGCGGGCCTGGAACTGGTCGACGCGCTGCTCGCGGAGCCGTCGCTGAAGAACTATCACCTCCTGCCCAGCGTGCGCGGCGACCTGCTCGCCCGGCTGGGCCGCTTCGAAGAGGCCCGCACCGAATTCCGGCGCGCGGCGGAACTCACCCAGAACGCGCGTGAACGGCGCCTGCTGCTCGGCCGCGCACTGGCCTGCGGGGGCGGCGTGAGAAAAACGGGACTCTGATCCGAACGCGGCTATCCGCCGTCACGGCGGAAAGACGAAGGCCCCGCGATGCGAGGCCTCTGTGGGGGGATCGGGTGTGCGAACCGGTCAGGGCCGCCGTCACTTTGCGAGAGCGCCCAGCGCGATCATGCCCGACCCCAGCAGCCAGACCGCGGCCGGCAGCGGGACGGCGCTGGCACGCACCAGATACGAGCCGCCCCAGGGGAAGTCACCGGCGTAAGCGTCGAACGAGTCCAAGGGATCTTTCGCGCTGTAATAGTCGGTATCCGACCAGCGCGTCACCGCGCCCAGGGCGAACCGCGAACCGTCCAGCATCACCTCCCCGGTCAGGCCCACGAGGCGGTAGTTCGCGTTCGGACCACTGCCCTCGTCCGTGCCGCCGCTGACACCGTCACCCAGGGTTTCGGACGCCAGCCGGACGCCGGGATCGAGGTAGCCAGGCCTTTCGCCATAGAACGCGCCGCTCCCCAGGGCGATGCCGAAATAGGTGCCGAACAGGCCGGCGACCTCGGCGTTGGTCGCGTAGCGCAGGCCTTCGAAAGCGCCGCCCAGGCCGAACTGGCCGGCCACGTCGTCGTAAGCCATGCCGGCCGTCTCGGTGAGCTTCAGCCATTCGAGACGACGGGTCGTGTCTCTGACCATCAGGCCATCGCCCGCGGCCTGCCAGTCGATGCCGATCAGCGCGGCATTCGCGGGAACGGCCAGTAGCATCGACAGGAATCCGGCACAGGCGGGGGCGGCCGCGAACGTTGCGTGTGATTTGAGCATATCGATCCCTCCCAGAACATGACGCCGGCGGCTTGTGGCTCCTTGCCGCCTACCTGAGAGAATTCTGCCCAATTCACGCCAAAAAGATGTAGGAATGCGCCTACGCCCACCGTACGAAACGGGCAGACCGACGTGACGCCCGGTGCGTTGCCGCGGTACGGCCCCTGTCGAGACGGAAGCACCGCTCACTCCGCCAGGCCGTACTTCTTCAGCTTGCGCCACAGCGATACGCGATCGATGCCGAGGATCTGGGCGGCACGGGTGCGGTTGCCCTGGGTCTGGCCGAGCACCCAGCGGATGTAGTCGGCCTCCTGGGCCTCCAGCGTCGGCAGGGCTGCGCCGGCACGGCCCGGTGCGCCGCGCAGTTCCTCGGGCAGATGCTCGAGCCGCAGAACCCCGTCGCCGGCCAGCGCCACGCCGCGTTCGATGGCGTTCTCCAGCTCGCGCACGTTGCCGGGAAACCCGTAGGCCTGCAGCGCCGCCTGGGCGGCCGGCGCGATGTCGGTGACGGAGCGGCGCATGGCCAGTGCGGATTTCTCCAGGAAGTGCTGCGCCAGCAGGGCGATGTCGTCGCGGCGCTCGCGCAGCGGCGGCACATGCAGGTTGACGACGTTCAGACGGTAATAGAGATCGCTGCGGAAGACGCCCGCGTCCACCGCCGCCTTGAGGTCGCGGTTGCTGGCCGCCAGATAGCGCACGTCCACCTTGACGGGCGCAGTGCCGCCGATGCGCAGGAACTCGCGCTCCTGAACCACGCGCAGCAGCTTCACCTGCATGGCCGGGGACATCTCGGTGACCTCGTCCAGGAACAGCGTGCCGCCCGTGGCCGCCTCGATCAGCCCTTTGCGATCGGCATCCGCACCGGTGTACGCGCCCTTGACGTGCCCGAAGAGCTCGTTCGACAGCAGTTCCTCGGTGAACACCCCGCAGTTGATGGCGACGAACGGGCCGTCGCGGCGCGGGCTGTGTGCGTGCACGTAGCGCGCCAGCAGTTCCTTGCCGGTGCCGCTCTCGCCGGTGATGAAGACGTTACAATCGGCCGCCGCCACCTGTCGCGCGGTCTCCAGCAACCTCTGCATCGCCGGATCGCGGGTGATGATGGCGCCGCCGCCCTGCAACCCCTCGACGGCGGCGCGCAGTTCACGGTTCTCGCGCCGCAGCCGGCTCAGTTCGGCGGCCTCGCGCACCACGTGCCGCACCTCGTCGAGCCTGAAGGGCTTGGTGACGTAGTGGAAGGCGCCCTCCTTCATCGCATCCACGGCGGAGGTGACCGTCGCATAGCCGGTGAGGACGATGACGGCGACGTCGGGATACCGCTCGCGCGCCTGCCGCAGCACCTGCATGCCGTCGACCCGCTCCATGCGCAGATCGGTGAGCACGACATCGAAGCGCTCCTTCTCCAGTGCCGCCAGCGCCGCCGTCCCGCTGTCCAGACCCGTGACCGCATAGCCTTCCTTGCCGAGCGCGTAGACGAGGTTGCGCACGGCGGTCTCCTCGTCGTCGACGACGAGCACGCGGGCCGGTTCCGCAGCGGTCTGCATCGCGCTCATGCGGCATCCCCCGGCTGCGGCTGGCGACGCGGCAGCAGCACCATGAAGCGGGTGCCCTCGCCCGGCACGCTGGCGACGCCCACGCAGCCGCCGTGGCGCTCGACGATCTCCTCCACAACGTAGAGGCCGAGGCCGGAGCCGTGCCCGACGTCCTTGGTGGTGAAGAAGGGATCGAACACCTTCGACAGCAGCTCCGCGGGAATGCCGGGGCCGTCGTCGGTCACGCCGATGAAGACGGTGTTGTCGGCGAGATCCATGTTCGATGGCGAACGCGTCCAGACGTAGGCATCCAGCGGCGGGCCCTCCGGCCGGGCGCGGCGCTCCGCGCAACGCACCCGCACCCGCCGCCCGCCGGCCTCCAGGGCGTTGCCGATGAGGTTGACGAAGACCTGCTGCAGCTTCTGCGCATCGGCATCGATGACCGTATCGTCCGGGGCGTCGACCTCGACCGCGGCGCCCGTGGGGATGCGGCTGCCCAGCAGGGTCACGCTCCGCTCCAGGACATCGCGCAGGCGGGTCGGTGCGGTGCTGAAGGGGCTGTCGCGCGAGAAGTCGAGCAGCGTGGCGACGATGCGCCGGGCGCGTTCGGTCTGCGCCTCGATGTCCCGCAGCCAGGCGCGGATCTGGGCGCGATCCGCGACGTCCAGTTCCTCCTGCAGGAGCTGGTTGGCCGTGGAGATGTTGGACAGCGGATTGTTGAGCTCGTGCGCGACGCCCGACACCAGGGTGCCGAGACTGGCCAGCTTCTCGGACTGCAGCAGGTGCCGGCGGCGCTGCTCGAGCTCGTGCAGGGTGCGGTTGAAGGCCTCGGTGAAGCGCATGATCTCGCGATCGCCGGAGCGCGCCGGCAGCGCGTCCAGGCGCCCCTGTCCGACCGCCGCCACGTCGTCCTCCAGTCCGCGCAGCGGCCAGGCGACGACGCGCGACAGGAAATGCGCCAGGAACAGGCTGACGACGGTCACCGCCACCAGGGCGCCGACCAGGGTGACGCGCGCGCCGTTGAGGAGCGCGCGCATGGCGGCGCGTTCGTCCGCACCGAAACGTTCCGCGGCCCCGGACAGGGCATGGCCCAGATCGCGTATGGCCTGCTCGGCGGCCGCCGCCTCGGGCCGGCCGATTCCGGCCTGCTGCAGCAGAACCATCTGCTCATCGTAGCGTTCGAGGCGGTCCGCCATGCGGTCCAGTTCGGCCGCCGTCGCGAGATTGCGGAAGGCCGCCCCGTGTTCCCGCAGCAACGCCCCGGCCTGGCGGGCATAGTCGCGCGCCGCCGCCGCGTCGTCCGGCACCCCGTAGAGAAAATAGTTCTTCTCGAAGCGGCGCATCTCGAGGGTGGCGTCCAGGAACGCGGAGACCGCGTCGCCCCAGTCCAGCCGCTCCTCCAGGAAGCGCAGGCTCGCGTAGGCGAACACCGCCAGCACGATCATGCTGACCGCGAACAGGTAATACCCGACGGTGATCTTGCGGCGGAGACTTCGCATAGGCCCTCACAGCCGTTGCAGTATGCAACATGACCGTTCGGTTGCGCAACGGCCACCGTAAGTGGCCGGCACGACAGGGGCATAGCCATCTCACAGCGGATCGCACCCGACCGCATTGTTGCGCATTGCAACACTACTTTCAGCGGGGCGCGATATAACTCTTTCCGAAACAATGAATTAACAAATGGCACGGAAGCTGATTAAGGAATCGATAAGATTCTTATATTCAGCAGGTTCCCTATGATCCGTTTGCGTGACGCCATCCTGGATGTTTTCCGCCGCGCCGGGACGGGCTTCTCGGCGGCCCAGCAGGGTGAATACCTGCACGGCTGGCTGCCCGCCATGGCCGAGCGTCCGGCAGATCCGGCACCCCGGGACGAACGGGCATCCGGGCACGCCGCCGCGGACGCCGCGCCGCATCCCGGCCCTCAAGCCATCGCCTGTTGATTTCCGCGACGACCACCGCCCACCCCGTCGGCGGACACGGGATACGGCGGCGCGCGCAAGTCCCGCTCGGCATGCATGCCGCCCGCTGCCGGCGCCGGCGATCCCGCGTGCAGAGGCCACGGGACTGTGAACGGCCCCGCGAGACGGAGGCCTCCCCGCTCTCCCCCGCCCGCTCCCGGCCACGCCGTACCCGGGACGGCATGACACGAACCACAACCAGAGACCTATGACCGAGATCATCCGCTTCACGCTCCGTAACCTGTTTCCCTTTCTCGCCTGGTGGCCGTCCGTCAACCGCGACACCCTGCGCGCCGATCTGATCGCCGGCCTCACCGGCGCGGTGATCGTGCTGCCGCAGGGCGTCGCCTTCGCGATGATCGCCGGCCTGCCGCCGGAATACGGTCTCTACACCGCCATCGTCACGCCGGTGATCGCGGCCTTGTTCGGGTCGTCGTGGCATCTGGTGTCGGGCCCCACGACGGCCATCTCCATCGTGGTGTTCGCCGCCATCAGCCCGCTCGCCGAGCCCGGCTCGACGGATTTCGTGCGCCTGGCGCTGACCCTGACCTTCATGGCCGGCGCGGTGCAGCTCGCATTCGGACTCGCGCGTCTCGGCGCCCTGGTGAATTTCGTCTCGCACTCGGTGGTGGTGGGCTTCACGGCCGGCGCGGCCGCGCTGATCGCCACCAGTCAGGTGAAGCACGTGCTCGGCATTCCGCTGCCTTCCGGCAGCGATTTCCTGCACACCTGGCTGCACCTGGGCAGCCACCTGTGGGACACCAATTTCTACGTGCTCGCAGTCGCCGGCACGACACTGATCAGCGCCATCCTGTTCCGGAAGTACCGCCCGCGCTGGCCCGGCATGCTGCTGGCCATGATCGTCGGCAGCCTGGTCAGCCTCGCCCTGGACGGCGCCCGGCACGGCGTGACCCTGGTCGGCCAGCTGCCGGCCCAGCTGCCGCCGCTGTCCTCGCCGGACTTCAGCATGGCGACCATCAAGAGTCTGGCCTCGAACGCCTTCGCCATCGCCCTGCTCGGCCTGATCGAGGCGGTGTCCATCGCGCGCGCCATCGCCACGCGCTCGCACCAGCGCATCGACGGCAGCCAGGAGTTCATCGGCCAGGGCCTGTCGAACATGGTCGGCAGCTTCTTCTCGAGCTACGCCGGCTCCGGCAGCTTCACACGCTCGGGCATCAACTACCAGGTCGGCGCGCGCACGCCGCTGGCGGCGATCTTCGCGGCCGGCCTGCTCGCCGCGATTGTGGTGACCATCGCCCCGCTGACCGCCTATCTGCCGATCCCGGCCATGGGCGGCGTGATCCTGCTGGTGGCCTACAACCTGATCGACTTCCATCACATCCAGAAGCTGTTCCGGCTCGGCCCGTCGGAGGCGACGGTACTGGCCGCGACCTTCTTCGCGACCCTGTTCCTGGAACTGGAGTTCGCCATCTACCTGGGCGTGTTCCTGTCGCTGACGCTGTATCTCAACCGCACCTCCAAGCCGCGCATCGTCGAACTGGTGCCGGACCCGGACGATGACAAGCGCAAGCTCACCAACATCGCCCACAAGCCGCTCGCCGCCTGCCCGCAGCTCAAGGTGGTGCGCATCGACGGCTCGCTGTTCTTCGGCGCGGTCAACCATGTGGCCGAAAAGCTGCAGAAGTTCGGCGGGGAATCTCCCGGCCAGCGGCACATCCTCGTCGTCGCCAACGGCATCAATTTCATCGACGCGGCCGGCGCCGAGGCCCTGGTCGCCGAGTCGAAGCGTCGGCGTGCCCTGGGGGGCGGACTGTACCTGAGCGGCTTGAAGGAACAGGTGCGGGAATTCCTCGAACGCGGCGGCTTCATGGAGGAACTGGGACGCAACAACGTGTTCGCCTCCAAGTACGACGCCATGTCCGGCATCTTCGAGCGCCTCAACCGCAACATCTGCAACAGCTGCGAGGCGCGCGTGTTCCTGGAGTGTCACGTGCTGGCGCGCAACAACCTGAAGGAGGCACGGCGGCGGGCCAACGCCGACAGCGCGGCGGCCTGAAGCCGGCGCCGCGGGCGCCCCACAGCGGGAGTGCCGCCCATCAACAACGCGGTCCGGTTCTGGTATCGTTCCGACGGCAAGCCGCAATGCCGGCCGTCGGGCCGCAGGGGAGCGCCGCGTGGGTTTCTTCAACAAAGGCTACCATCCGCCGGGCACCGCGCCCGGCACCCTGGTGGAACGGCCGGCGGAGACGCCGCAGGCCGCCCGCATCGGCCTGATCGACTACACGGCCGATGAGTTCATCGAGCGGGAGCTTGCCGACGCCGCCGACTGCAAGCCCTACCTCGACCGCAAGTCCATCACCTGGATCCATGTGCAGGGTGACGTCCCCGCGGACACGCTGCGCAGCCTCGGCGAACTGTTCGAATTGCACCCGCTGGCGCTGGAGGACGTCCTGAACGCAGGACAGCGCCCCAAGCTGGACAGCTACGACGATCGGGATTTCATCGTGGTGAACCTGCCGGAGTTCGTGGACGGCGACGTCTCCGTCAGGCAGATCAGCCTGTTCTTCGGCCAGGATCACGTCATCAGCATCTGCAATTCGGCGATCGATCCGTTCGAGCCGGTGCGCCGGCGGCTGCGGGCGTCGAAGGGGCGGTTCCGCAAGCGCGGCGCTGATTATCTGCTCTACACCCTGCTGGACGTGGTCATCGATGCCGGCTTTCCGATGTTCGAGACCTTCGGCGAATCCCTCGAGGGCCTCGAGGCAGAACTGCTGGAAAACCCGGATCAGGAGACGCTCGGACGCATCCACCATCTGAAGCGCGAGCTTCTGCTGCTGCGTCGCAGCCTGTGGCCGCAGCGCGAGGCCATCAATGCCCTGCTGCGCGAGGAGCACGAGCGGATCAGCGACGAGACGCGCATCTATCTGCGCGACTGCTACGACCACACCGTGCAGATCATGGACCTGCTGGAGACCTATCGCGATATGGCCACCGGCATGCTGGACGTGTATCTGTCGACCATCAGCCACCGCACCAACGAGATCATGCGGGTGCTGACCATCATCGCCACCATCTTCATCCCGCTGACCTTCATCGTCGGCGTCTATGGCATGAATTTCAGCCACCCGACGAGCCCCTGGGCCATGCCCGAGCTGCACTGGTATTTCGGCTACCCGCTGATCTGGGTGGTGATGATCGCAGTCGTCGCGGGGCTGCTGTACTTCTTCCGGCGCCGCGACTGGCTTTGATGCCGACGACCGCCGCTGCTCACACGCCGGCGGCCTTCAGCACCATGTGCACCGCGAACCAGACGGTCAGCACGAAGGTGATGGTCACCACCAGTCCTACCACGACATAGACCCAGGGTCGGCCCGTCGTGAAATCCTCCGAGCGGGCCCGCCCGCTCTGTACGCCGAACATGCTCGCCAGCACGCTCGCGAACACCCGACCCAGCGATTGACTCTTCTCCGACCCGTCCGCCATACCCGTTTCCCCCTCGGCTCCCGTTGTCACCCGATCAACGATTTAAGTTGGGCCGCCCAGTGCCGATAGCTTGTCCTGCGTGCCCAAGGCACCGTAATAACACAAAATGCCGCAAGGCGTTACCGGCCCCACGGCCGTTCCGCCCAGGGATGGGATGCACCGACAGGGACGTCGCTGCATTTTTTTGTCCGCCAGGGATGCTGTCGGACCCCGGAGAACTCCCCAGGCATCGGAGCCGTGCATGGCGACTGTCCTAGTCATTGACGACCAGACCGCGAGCCGTCAGCAGCTCGCGGAACTTGCCCACGGCTTCGACACCCTCATCCAGGTGGAGGCCTTTGCCTCACCTCACGACGCCCTGCGCTGGCTGGGCTGGCACCCCGCCGATCTCGTGCTGGTCGACTGCGGGCTCGCCGGGATCGACGGCATCGACTTTATCCGCCGCCTGCGCGCCCTGCCGGGCTGCACCCACCTGCCGGTGGTGATCGTCACCGCCCAGGAGCAGCGCGAGGCGCGCTACGCCGCCCTCGATGCCGGCGCTACCGACTCCCTCATCCGGCCGGTCGACGCGCTGGAATGCCGCGTACGCTGCCGCAACCTGCTGACCCAGTACGAACAGCACCGCATCATCCGCGACCGCGCCCGCTGGCTGGAACGCCAGGTCAACGAAGCCGTCGGCGCCATCCGCGTGCGCGAGCAGGAGACGCTGCTGCGGCTGGCGAAGTGCGGCGAGTACCGTGACGAGATCACCGGCAACCACGTCATCCGCATGGCCAAGTACGCGCGACTCATCGCCGAAGGGCTCGACCTGACCCGCGACGAGTGCGACGTCATCGAGCTGGCGGCGCCCATGCACGACATCGGCAAGATCGGCATCCCCGACGAGATCCTGCTCAAGCCCGGCCGGCTTCCCGAGCACGAGTTCGCCATCATGAAGCGCCACACCCTGATCGGCTACGAGATCCTCAAGGACAGCCCCTCGCCCTATCTGCAGATGGGCGCGGTGATCGCGTTGGCTCATCACGAATGCTTCAACGGCAGCGGCTATCCCTACGGCCTGCGCGGCGACGCCATTCCGCTGGCGGCGCGCATCGTCGCCGTCGCCGACGTCTACGACGCACTGACCTCGGCCCGTCCCTACAAGCGCCCCTGGGCGGCCGAGGACGCCATCGCCTTCATGGACCGCATGCGCGGCCGGCATTTCGATCCGGAATGCCTCGACGTCTTCCAGCTGCAGATGGATCGCGTCGTCAAGATCCAAAACCTGCTGCGCGACCCGCCCGATCTCCACGCTACCCCGGCCGGGCGGGACGCGCCTGCGCAGTCGTATACGGCGTAGGGGGATTCGGGGCTAGGGGCTAGGG
>CAYWKV010000092.1:0-11173 GCA_964458835.1 uncultured Gammaproteobacteria bacterium
GTCGTTGATCTTCACCACCACCGAACGGCCGTTGCGCAGGTTGGTGACGCGCGCGTAGGTCGGCAGCGGCAGGCTCTTGTGCGCGGCCGTCATGGCGTACATGTCGTAGGTCTCGCCGCTGGAGGTGCGGTGGCCATGGAACTTGGTGCCGTACCAGGAGGCGATGCCGCGCTCGACGTAGCCGGCGCTGGTCGGCATGACGTGATAGCGCTTGCCGAACACCACGTAGCTGGCGGGATTGCCGTAGCGGCTGCGCGGCTCGTGCCGGGGTACGGCGTCGGGGATGGCCATCACGTCCGGCGGGGCGGTGGGCGCGCCGTCGTGGCGGCTGGAGTAGCGGCCGCCCCCGCCGTCGCGGCCGCTGCCGGCGCAGGCGGCGAGGGTCAGGGCGACGACGATCAGCGTCCAGGTGCGCCAGGACAGGAATGGCTGCCACATCATCTGCATGGGCGTACTATCGGCGAAATCGCCGGAGTTTTCCAGCCCAACCGCCAGTGACGCATGGCTTGACCGTGTTTAGCCACGAAATCCACGAAACCCACGAAAAGATTCGGTGTGTCGGCGCCGACGACGCACCGTGGTGCGGAACCCGGTGCGTCAGGCCGCGCCTCGATGTACCCCGCGGATTACACGATGACAGATGAGTGGGGGTCGCCCCTCACATCTTTTCGTGGGTTTCGTGGATTTCGTGGCCATGAAGAGGGTTTGTCTCGTCTGTGTTTCCGTGGCGGGCTGTGTTCCGTGCCGTCCCGCGGAAGGCCGTCAGCGGGCGGTGCGCCGCGCGGCGATCTCCGCGCCGAGCTGGTGCACCGCCATGGCGTACAGCGGGCTGCGGTTGTAGCGGGTGATGACGTAGAAGTTGTTGAACACCACCCACTGCTCCGGGCCCTCGGTACCCTCGAGCTCGATCAGCGCCACCGGCGTCGTGGGTGGGATGGGCTCGGCCGTGCTGACGCCGTAGCGTGCCAGCTCGCCGGCCGGGAGGTGCGGCTTCAGGCCCTTGTCGAGCAATTCGCGGTAGGCGTCGCCGTCGACCCGCGCGCGGGCCACCACCGGAGCGCCCTTCTCCCAGCCGTGCACCTTCAGGTAGTTGGCGACGCTGCCGAGCACATCGCGCTGGCTGTTCCACAGGTCGCGCCGGCCGTCGCCGTCGAAATCCACGGCGTAGCGCCGGTAGCTGCTGGGGATGAACTGGCCCTGGCCCATGGCGCCGGCGTAGGAGCCCTTCGCCTCCAGCGGGTCGATCGCCTCTTCGCGGGCGAGCAGGAAGAACTGCTCCAGCTCGCCGCGGAAGAATGTGCTCCGTGGCGGATAATCGAAGGCCAGCGTGGCGAGCGCGTCGAGCACGCGGTAGCGGCCGGTGTGGCTGCCGTAGCGCGTCTCCACGCCGATGATGGCCACGATCACGTCGGTATCGACGCCGAAATGGGCGCTGGTCTCCTCCAGGATGGCGGCATTGCCGTTCCAGAAGTCCGCGCCGCCATCGATGCGCGCCTCGGTCAGGAAGATGGGACGGTAGTCGCGCCAGGGTTTGGCCTCGGCGGGGCGCGCGATGGCGTCCAGGATGCTCTGCTGGCGTTCCGCCTGCGCGAGGGTCGCCTCGATCTCGGCGCGCGACAGCCGGTGGCGCTCGACCATCTCGTCGATGAAGGCCCGTGCCTCGGGGTGCGCGGCGTAGTGGGTCGCCGGCGTGGTCGCGCAGCTCGCGAGCAGCGGCCACTGGAGCAGCAGCAGGGACAACGTGGCGATGCGGGTGCGGATTCGATGCATGGATTCCTTGCCTCGCCGCTCAGGTGGTGAGCAGCTTCCGATGGGTGTGAATGGACATGAGGATACCGAAACCGGCCATCAGGGTCACCATGGAGGTGCCGCCGTAACTGATCAGCGGCAGCGGTACGCCGACCACGGGCAGCAGGCCGGTGACCATGCCGGTGTTGACCAGCACGTAGACGCCAAAGGTCAGCGCCAGGCTGCCGCCGAGCAAGCGGGTGAAAGTGTCCTGGGCCTGCGTGGAGATGTAGACGCTGCGCAGGATGATGGCGCTGTAGACGGCGAGCAGCAGCAGAATGCCGATCAGTCCGAACTCCTCGCCGAGCACGGCGAAAATGAAGTCGGTGGAACGCTCCGGCAGGAATTCCAGCTGCGACTGCGTGCCGTTGAGCCAGCCCTTGCCGTACAGCCCGCCGGAGCCGATGGCGATCTTCGACTGGATGATGTGATAACCGGCGCCGAGCGGATCCTGTTCGGGATCGAGGAAGGTGATGACGCGCTGACGCTGGTAGTCGTGCATGAAGTACCACAGAACCGGTGCGCAGGCGGCGCCGGTGGCGGCCAGGCCGAACAGCAGGCGCCAGTAGAGGCCCGCCAGGAACAGCACGAAGAACCCGGCGCAGCCGATCAGCAACGCGGTGCCCAGATCGGGCTGGCGCATGATCAGCAGCGTCGGCAGCGCGATCAGTGCGACCGAGACGATCAGCCGCAGCGGAGTCGGCGGCAGACGCGCATCGGCCATGTACCAGGCCAGCATCATGGGCATGGCGAGCTTCATCATCTCCGAAGGCTGGAAGCGGACGATACCGAGATCCAGCCAGCGCTGCGCGCCCTTGCCGATGTCGCCGACGGCGAGCACCGCGGCCAGCAGCGCCACGCCGGCGCCGAACAGCCAGGGCGTCCAGCGGTACAGGATCAGCGGCGGTATCTGGGCGATGACGATCAGGGTGCCGAAGGCCAGCGCCAGCCGCACGAGCTGACGCTGCATCATGGTCTGGCTTTCGCCGGAGGCGCTGTAGAGCACCACCAGCCCGAGTGCGCAGGCGGCCAGCAGCGCCAGCAGCAGCATCCCGTCGAGGTGGAAGCGCTGCAGCCAGGAACGGCGCGTGCCGGAGCCGGGGTTGATCTCTGCAATCACAGCGGGTTGTCCTCGAAATACCGGTCCAGGATGTGGCGCGCGATGGGTGAGCCGACGGCACCGCCGGAGCCGCCGTTCTCGACCACCACCGCCACCGCGATGCGCGGGTCATGGGCCGGCGCGTAGGCGATGAACAGGGCGTGGTCGCGCAGCTTCTCGGCGATCGCCTCGGCGTCGTATTCCTCCTCCTGTTTGAGACCGAACACCTGGGCGGTGCCGGTCTTGCCGCCGATCTGATAGTCGATGCCCAGGCCGATGCGGCGCGCCGTGCCGCGCGCGCCGTGCACGACCTCGACCATGGCCTCCAGCGTGCGATCCCAGTGTTCGCGGTGCTGGATCGGGATGCGGCGCACGGGCGGCGCCGGCTGCGGCGCGAACGTGCCGTCGGGCGCGCGGATCGCGTGCACCACGCGCGGCGGGTGGAACTCCCCATAGGCGGCGAGTGTGGCGGTGGCGACCGCCAACTGCAGCGGCGTGGTCAGGTTGAAGCCCTGGCCGATGCCGCTGATCAGGGTCTCACCGGGAAACCAGGGGGCGTTCTTCGTGGCCCGTTTCCAGGCGCTGGACGGCAGGATGCCGGGCATTTCGCCGACGATGTCGATGCCGGTGCGGTCGCCCAGGCCGAACTGCGCGAGGTAGTCGTGCAGGCGGTCGATGCCGAGCGAGCGCGCCAGGTCGTAGAAGTACACGTCGCAGGACTCGGCGATGGCGGTCTTCAGATCGACCATGCCGTGGCCGGTGCGCTTCCAGTCGCGGTATTTGCGGTCGTTGCCGGGCAGCATGTAGAAGCCGGGGCAATAGGTCTGGCTGTGGGCGCCGGTGACGCCGTTCTCCAGTCCGGCGAGCGCCACGAAGGGCTTCAGGGTGGATCCCGGCGGGTACTGGCCGCGCAGGGCGCGGTTGAACAGGGGCTGGTCGGGGTCCTCGTTGAGCGCCTGGTAGTCCGCGTAGTCGATGCCGTTGACGAAGGGGTTGGGGTCGTAGCCGGGCAGGCTCACCAGCGCGAGCACTTCGCCGCTGCGCGGATCGACCGCCACGGCCGAGCCGTTGAAGTCGCCGAAGACCTGCTCGGCGGCCTCCTGCAGGCGCGCGTCCAGGCTGAGATAGAGGCTGCTGCCGGCGCGCGGCGGCTGGCGCGACAGCACGCGCAGCGTGCGCCCCTGGGCGTTGGTCTCCACCTGCTGGTAGCCGACGTTGCCGTGCAGCAGGTCCTCGTAGGTCTTCTCGATCCCGACCTTGCCGATGTGGGTGGTGCCGCGGTAATTGACGGTATCGATGACGGTCAGCTCGTCTTCGTTGATGCGCCCCACATAGCCGACCGCGTGCGCCGCATGGCTGCCCAGCGGGTAGTTGCGCGACAGGCCCGCCTGGATGTCCACGCCCGGGAACAGATGCCGGTTCACCGCGAAGCGCGCGACCTCCTCTTCGCTCAGGTGGAAGCGCAGCGGCACGCCCTCGAAGCGGTTCATGCGCGCGCGCATCTTCTGGAAGCGCTCGCGGTCGAAGTCGCGTATCTCGACCAGCTTGGCCAGCTCCGCCAGCGTCGCCTCCATGTCGCGCACCTGCTCGGGGATGATCTCCAGGCGGAAGGAGGGCAGGTTTTCGGCCAGCAGGATGCCGTTGCGGTCGTAGATCAGGCCGCGGTTGGGCGGGATCGGCTGAAGCTTGACGCGGTTGTCCTCCGACAGGGTGCGGAAATGCTCGTGCGCCACCACCTGCAGCCAGGCCAGCCGCGCGATCAGCGCCGCGACCAGCAGGCCGGCGATGATCATGGCGGTGATGGACCGCCCCAGGAACAGGCGGCTCTCCAGCAGGCTGTCTTTGAACGTGCTCAGCGGGCGGGGCATGCTAGGCCTAGATCACGCGGAACGCGCGCCGCAGTCCGCGCAGCAGCAGAAACACGAACGGCCACAGCAGCGCGCCGGTCAGCGACGGCATCCAGTACAGCCAGGAATGCATCGGGCGGCCGACGATGCCGTTGATCCACAGCATCAGCAGCTGCCCCAGTGCCAGCAGCACCAGCATGCTCAGCGCCTGCTGCCAGAGCGGATAGAGACGCAGGCGCTGGTGGAGTTTCAGGGTCAGGAAGGCCACCAGGCTGTAGGCCAGGGCGTGCTGGCCGAGCAGCGTGCCGGTGAGCGCGTCGGTGAACAGGCCGAGCAGCCAGCCGATGCCCACGCCCACCCGTTGCGGCAGCGCCATGCACCAGTAGATCAGCACCAGCAGCACCCAGTCGGGGCGCAGGATGCGCAGATCGTCCGGCAGCGGCACCACCGTGAGCACCAGCGCCACGACGAAGGTGAGAAAGATGACGGCGCCGCCGTGGTGACGGATCAGCGTGCTCATTCGCTCCCCTCCGCGGCGGGCGGCGTCGTGGGCGTGCCCGGTTCGGGGGCGGTGACCGGCTCGGGCAGGAACTCGGCGTGGGTGCCGGCCGGCGTCCACACCAGCAGCACCTCGCGGCTACGGTCCAGGTGCGACAGCGGCTGGGCGCTGACCGCGGCGAAGGCGTGCCCGGGGTCGACGGTGACGGTCGTCACCACCGCCACCGGGTAGCCCGGCGGGAAGCGGCCGCCGAGGCCGGAGGTCACCAGCAGGTCGCCCACCTGGATGTCCGCCGAATTGGGGATGTGCGGCAGCGACAGTTCCTGCAGCGCGCCGGTGCCCACGGCGATGCTGCGCAGGCCGTTGCGGTTGACCTGCACCGGCACGGCGTGCGCCGGGTCGGTGATGAGCATGGCCGTGGAGGTGAAGGGTGTGACGTGCAGTGTCTGGCCCATGACGCCGTAGGCATCCACCAGCGGCTGGCCGACGAACACGTCCTGGCGCGAGCCCTTGTTCAGTACCACCTGATGCCGGTAGGGGTCGAGGTCGACCGCCATCAGCTCGGCGATCAGCACCCGGTCACCGACCTTGAACGAGGAATCGAGCAGCTCGCGCAGGCGCAGATTCTCCGCCTCCAGCGCCTCGAATTTCTGTAGCCGGGCCTGCAGCAGCAGGTGCTGGGCCTGCAGGCGCGCGTTGTCCTCCTGCAACTGGCGCCGCGTCGCGAACGACTCGCGCACCCACGCACCGGTCCGGACCGGCAGATCGATCAGGAACTGGATGGGGTATACCACCACTGACAGGCCGGCGCGCAGGGAATCGAGATGGTGCTGACGGTGATCGACCGTCATGAACACGACCGACGCGAGGACGAATACCACCAGACGCGCGGTGATCGAGGGGCCTTGGGTGAATAGCAGCTTAATCTCGGAAAGCCTCTGCAGGGTCTAGGGTCTAAGGGCCAGGGGCTAGGGGCCGGGGATCAGGAGAATCGAATGTCTCTTTTCCCAGTCCCTAGCCCCTGGTCCCTAATCCCTATTCCACACAGAACACTTCGCCGCCGCGCTCGTCCATCAGCTCCAGCGCACGTCCACCGCCGCGGGCGACGCAGGTGAGCGGGTCGTCGGCGACCACCACCGGCAGGCCGGTCTCCTCCATCAGCAGCCGGTCCAGGTCCTTGAGCAGGGCGCTGCCGCCGGTGAGCACGATGCCGCGCTCGGCGACGTCGGAACCCAGTTCGGGTGGCGTCTGTTCCAGGGCCGTCTTCACGGCGCCGACGATGCCGGCCAGCGGTTCCTGCAGCGCCTCGAGGATCTCGTTGCTGTTGAGCGTGAAGCTCCGCGGGATGCCCTGCGCCAGATTGCGCCCCTTGACCTCGATCTCCTTCACCTCGTTGCCGGGGAAGGCCGAGCCGATCTCGTGCTTGATGCGCTCGGCGGTGGCCTCGCCGATCAGGGTGCCGTAGTTGCGGCGCACGTAATTGACGATGGCGTCGTCGAAGCGGTCGCCGCCGATGCGTACCGAGGCGGAATAGACGATGCCGTTGAGCGAGATCACCGCGACCTCGGAGGTGCCGCCGCCGATGTCCAGCACCATGGAACCGCGCGCCTCGTCGACCGGCATGCCGGCGCCGATGGCCGCCGCCATGGGTTCCTCGATCAGGTACACCTCGCGGGCGCCGGCGCCGGCCGCGGATTCCTTGATGGCGCGCCGCTCCACCTGGGTCGAGCCGCAGGGCACACAGATCAGCACCCGCGGGCTGGGCCGGAACACCCGGCCCTCGTGCACCTTGTGGATGAAGTGCTGGAGCATCTTCTCGGTGACGGTGAAGTCGGCGATGACGCCGTCCTTCAGCGGCCGGATGGCGGTGATGTTGCCGGGCGTGCGGCCCAGCATGGCCTTCGCCTCCAGACCGACCGCCGCGATGCTCTTCGGGCCGCCGGGGCCGCGGTCCTGGCGGATGGCCACCACCGAGGGCTCGTTGAGGACGATTCCGCGGTCGCGCACGTAGATGAGGGTGTTGGCCGTCCCCAGGTCGATGGAAAGATCGTTGGAGAACATGCCGAGCAGACGTTTGAAACCGAACATGGAGTGGGCGCGCCTTTGCAGAGTTGGCGCGTAATTTAGCAACCTACGGGGGCTTTGGGCAAGGCGCCAAGTGTGCTAAGTTCCGCCTTTTGCCGAAGCGGCCATTTCCGAGGAGCTGGTATGGCACTGGATTCATCCGCAGTGGAAAAGATCGCGCATCTCGCGCGCCTGGGCATCGCTGCCGACGACGTCCCCGAGTACGCCCGCAATCTGTCCAATATTCTCGCCTTCGTCGAGCAGCTCAACGCCGTCGACTGCAGCGGTGTGCTGCCCATGGCCCACCCGCTGGACACGCCCCAGCGCCTGCGCGAGGACGCGGTGACAGAGCCCAACCAGCGCGACAAATTCCAGGCGCATGCGCCCAAGGTCGAGGCGGGGCTGTATCTGGTGCCGAAGGTCATCGAGTGATTTTCCGGATCTGATATCGGAACGGCCAAGACGCCAAGGGCGCCAAGATGTTTTTGAACCGCCAAGGCGCCAAGACGCCAAGAGAGATCAAGTCATGGTGGCCAATCTCATCTGCGGGCCACGGTTTTGTTACTCAAAACGGGTTTTCTTGGCGTCTTGGCGCCTTGGCGGTTCAAAAAACGCCGTTCTCCGCGCCCTGGCGGTTCAAACATTCAGCGCCTACCGTGCCAAAGAGTAGTTAATCATCATGCATAACAAGACCCTAGCCGAGCTGGCCGCGGACCTGAAGGCCAAGGCCTGTTCCAGCGAGGAGCTGACCCGGGGCTTCCTGGAGCGCATCGGGCGGCTCGATCCGCAGCTCAACAGCTTCGTCACCGTGACCGCCGAGGCCGCCCTGGCCCAGGCGCGCGCCGCCGACGCCCGCCGCGCTGCCGGCGAGGACGGTCCGCTGCTGGGGGTCCCGTACGCGCACAAGGACATCTTCTGCACCGACGGCGTCCGCACCAGCTGCGGCTCGAAGATGCTGGACAACTTCGTCGCGCCCTACGACGCCACCGTGACCGCCAAGCTGGCCGCGGCCGGCGCCGTCATGCTCGGCAAGACCAACATGGACGAGTTCGCCATGGGTTCGTCCAACGAGACCAGCTTCTACGGCCCGGTGAAGAACCCCTGGGCCCCGGACCGCGTGCCGGGCGGCTCCTCGGGCGGTTCCGCCGCCGCGGTGGCCGCGCGCCTGGCCCCGGCGGCGACCGGCACCGACACCGGCGGCTCGATCCGCCAGCCGGCCGCGCTGTGCAACCTCACCGGCATCAAGCCGACCTACGGCCGGGTGTCGCGCTACGGCATGATCGCCTTCGCCTCCAGCCTGGACCAGGGCGGTCCGATGACCCGCAGCGCCGAGGACGCCGCGCTCATGCTGACCGCCATGGCCGGCTTCGACCCGCGCGACTCCACCAGCGTCGACCGGCCGGTGGAGGATTACCGCGCGCGGCTGGGCGACAGCCTCAAGGGTCTGAAGGTCGGCCTGCCCAGGGAATACTTCGGCGAGGGCCTGGACCCGGCCGTGGGCGGCGTGGTCCAGGCGGCCATCGACGAGCTGCAACGGCTCGGCGCCGAACCGGTCGAGATCACCCTGCCGAACACCGGGCTGGCGGTGCCGACCTATTACGTCGTCGCACCGGCGGAGTGCTCGTCCAACCTGTCGCGCTTCGACGGCGTGCGCTTCGGCTACCGCTGTGCGGATCCGAAAGATCTCGAAGACCTGTACAAGCGCTCGCGCGGCGAGGGCTTCGGCCCCGAGGTGAAGCGCCGCATCATGATCGGCACCTACGCGCTGTCGGCCGGCTATTACGACGCCTACTATCTGAAGGCGCAGCAGGTGCGGCATCTGATCGCCGACGATTTCAAGCAGGCCTTCCAGAAGGTCGACGTGATCGCAGGACCCACCTCGCCGACGGTGGCCTTCAGGCTCGGCGAGAAGTTCGACGACCCGGTGACGATGTACCTGTCCGACATCTACACCATCGCCGTGAACCTCGCCGGCCTGCCCGGCATGTCCATCCCCGCCGGTTTCGTCGACGGCCTGCCAGTGGGCCTGCAGCTGATCGGCAACTACTTCGACGAGGCACGCCTGCTCAACGTCGCCCACCAGTACCAGCAGGCGACCGACTGGCACCTGCGCGTGCCGGCGGGATTTGAGTGATGCGTTGGGCATGAAAACCTTGATGGCCACGAAATCCACGAAACCCACGAAAATGGATCAAGGCTGCAAACGCCCAGATTGCGGCCTCTGCGGTAATGATCTGGTTTTTACCCGAAGAATTTTTCGTGGATTTCGTGGGTTTCGTGGCTAAAGACGGGTTTGCTTTTCACCCCCCGAACGAGGTGTCTGAGAGATGGAATGGGAAACGGTCATCGGGCTTGAGATCCACGCGCAGCTGGCGACGAAGAGCAAGATCTTCTCGGGTGCGGCCACGGCCTATGGTGCGGAGCCGAACACCCAGGCCTGCGCGGTCGATCTCGGTCTGCCGGGTGTGCTGCCGGTACTGAACAAGGAAGCCGTGCGCATGGCGGTGAAGTTCGGCCTGGCGACCGGTTCCACGGTCGCGCCACGCTCGGTGTTCGCGCGCAAGAACTATTTCTATCCCGATCTGCCCAAGGGCTACCAGATCAGTCAGTACGAGCTGCCCATCGTGCAGCACGGGCACATGGACATCGAACTCGACGACGGCAGTGTCAAGCGCATCGGCGTGACCCGCGCGCATCTCGAAGAGGACGCCGGCAAGTCGCTGCACGAGGATTTCCACGGCCAGACCGGCATCGACCTCAATCGCGCCGGTACGCCGCTCCTGGAAATCGTCTCCGAGCCGGACCTGCGTTCGGCAAAAGAGGCGGTCGCCTACATGAAGAAGCTGCACGCGCTGGTGCGCTATCTGGAGATCTGCGACGGCAATATGCAGGAGGGCTCGTTCCGCTGCGACGCCAACGTGTCGGTGCGCCCCAAGGGCCAGAAGGCATTCGGCACCCGCGCAGAGATTAAGAACCTCAACTCCTTCCGTTTCGTCGAGAAGGCGATCAACTACGAGATCGAGCGCCAGATCGAACTGATCGAAAGCGGCGGCACGGTCGTCCAGGAAACGCGCCTGTACGATGCCAACAAGGACGAGACCCGCTCCATGCGCGCCAAGGAGGAGGCCAATGACTACCGCTATTTCCCGGATCCGGACCTGCTGCCGGTGGAGATCGACACCGCCTTCATCGAGACGGTGCGCGCGACGCTGCCGGAACTGCCGGATGCCAGGAAGGCGCGCTTCATGGAGCAGTACGGCCTGAGCGCCTACGACGCCGGCGTACTCACCGCGACGCGCGAGATGGCCGACTACTATGAAGCGGTCGTGCAGGCCGTCGGCGGCGAGGCGAAAGTCTGCGCCAATTGGGTGATGGGTGATCTGTCCGGCTTCCTCAACAAGGAGAACAAGGAGATTGACGGCTCGCCGGTGTCCGCAAACATGCTCGCCGGCATGATCAGGCGCATCCTCGACAACACCATCTCCGGCAAGATCGCCAAGGACGTGTTCGAGGCGATGTGGAATGGCGAGGGCGACGCCGACGCGGTCATCGACAAGAAGGGCCTCAAGCAGATCACCGACACCGGCGCCATCGAGGCGGCGATCCAGGACATCATGGCCAGGAACCCGAAGCAGGTCGAAGGCTACCGCGCCGGCCAGGAGAAGCTCCTCGGCTTCTTCGTCGGCCAGGTCATGAAGGCCATGGGCGGCAAGGCCAACCCGGCCCAGCTCAACGAACTGCTGAAGAAGATGCTGGCGGGTTGATCGTCCGGCTATCCTTTGCCTCAAGAGAATTTTTACCGCAAAAGACGCAAAGAAAAGCCTATATAGCCACGAAATCCACGAAACCCACGAAAGCTAATGGGTGTAAACATAA
>CAYWKV010000093.1:0-11029 GCA_964458835.1 uncultured Gammaproteobacteria bacterium
CATCTGGGAGGCCGCTGCTCATGCCTAGGAAGCCCTTCCCGTGTGCGTTCCGGGCAGCGTCGTGAGCGTCAGGGACTCCGCGGCTAGCGGTGATCGGCTCGAGACGCTCAAGGCACTGCGGGACACCCTCGCCGGCCGGATCGACGGCTGCGAGTCCGGTCGTGACCTCGCGGCTCTCTCCCGGCAGATGACGCTCGTGCTGGCCGAGATAGCCGAGCTGTCGCCAACTGACGAGGTGGATGTCGTTGACGAGATCGCAGCGCGGCGGAACGCTCGTCGCTCAGGCGCCGCCTCGGGTGCGGCACGCGCCAAGCGTCCGGGCTAACTCCTGGGAGGACGTTGCCGATCTGATGGCTTCCGTCGGGGAGCCGTTGGACGAATGGCAGGAGAACGTCCTTCAGGCTGCCCTCGGTGAGCGTTCTGACGGACGGTGGGCTGCCCGCCAGGTGGGAGTGTCGACACCCCGTCAGAACGGCAAATCGCAGCTGATTGTCGCCCGGGCGTTGGCCGGCGTTCTGCTCTTCGACGAGGAGCTCATCCTGTGTTCGGCGCACCAGCAGGACACTGCTCGTGAGGTCTTCAACCGGCTCGTAGACATCCTCGAGCGGAACCCGAAGCTTGACGCGCGGGTGGATTCGTACGGCAAGGCGTTGAACCGGGAGTACATCCGCTTCAAGGGTGGCCAGACCATCCGGTTCAAGGCCCGGTCAACTGGCGGCGGCCGCGGCTTCTCCGCTGACTGCTTGCTTCTCGATGAGGCGCAGATCCTGAGCCCGGCGGCCTGGTCGGCCATCTTGCCGACACTGTCGGCCCGTCCGAACCCGCAGGTGTGGCTGCTGGGGACGCCGCCGACCCCGGTGGACGACGGCGACGTGTTTCGCCGGTTGCGGGACGCTGGGCACGAGGGAAAGGACATTCGGCTCGCCTGGCTGGAATGGGCGGCGGAGCCCACCGACGACCTCGACGACCCGGAGACGTGGGCCAAGGCGAACCCTGCGTACGGGCTGCGGATCGACCATGAGGCGATCGAATCCGAGCGCACGTCGATGACCGATGAGCAGTTCGCGCTCGAGCGGCTCGGTATCTGGGACGGCGCAGCCGGTGTCCGCCAGGTGATCGACCCGGAGTCGTGGCGTCTCGCTGCTGATCCGGCGTCGATGGCGGTGGAGCGTCTCACCCTCGGTGTGGACGTGGCCCCGGATCGGTCGGTGGCTGCGGTGAGCCTCGCTGGCCAGCGGTTCGATGGGCTGTGGCACGTCGAGCTTGATGAGCATCGTTCCGGTACGGAGTGGGTGCCGGCGTGGATCGAGGCCCGCTGTGCCAAGAACCAGGTTCACGCTGTGGTGATCGACAAGCTGGCGGGTCTGACGGAGGAGCGCAACGGCCGGCATTACCTGGTTGGCACGAGCGTGCAGGTGACGCTCGCCGCCGCTGAGGGTCAGGACATGGCGATCGCGTGCGCGAAGTTCTTCGACGCGGTGATGGACGGGTCGCTGCGCCACACGGATCAGCCGCAGCTGAACGTGGCGCTGTCGCAGGCAGGGAAGCGGGCTATCGGTGCCGGGTGGGCGTGGAACCGGCGTAGCGCCGTGTCGGACATCACCCCGATCACCTCCGCCACGTTGGCGTTGTGGGGTGCGCAGTCGAAGACGGTGAAGAAGCCGGGCCGGGCCGGTCGGACGGCGGGACGTAGAGAGGCGGTGGTGCTGTAAATGGAGAAGCGCACCACCGACCAGCGGGTGCTGGTCCCGGCGCTCACGGACGACGAGCAGGCGATCCTCGACGCGCTCGTGGACGCCCTCAACAAGAAGCTGCCTCGAAACCTGCTGCGCGCGAGTTACTACGACGGGAAGCGGGCGATTCATCAGGTCGGGACGGTGATCCCGCCGCAGTACTACCGGCTCGGGATCGTGCTGGGCTGGTCGGCGAAGGCAGTCGACACGCTCGCCGACCGGTGCAACCTCGAGCGGTTCGTGTGGCCGGACGGCGACCTGGACTCGATCGGCGGCCGTGACGTGTTCACAGCGAACGAGCTCGGCGCTGAGGTCGCTGAAGGGCTCGTGTCGTCGCTGGTGCATGGCGTGTGCTTCGGGATCACCACGAAGGGCGCGGCCGGTGAACCACCGGCGCTCATCCACTTCAAGGACGCGATGAACGCGACCGGCCAGTGGAACGCCAGGACCCGTCGGCTCGACAACCTCCTGTCGGTCACGGACCGCGACGACGAGGGGCGGATCGTCGGGTTTGCCCTGTACCTCGACGGGCTGACGATCGTCGCTGAGAAGGACTCGTCCGGTTGGGCTGTGGACCGGCAGGAGCACCCGTGGGGTGTGCCGGCTGATCCGTTGGTGTTTCGTCCTCGCTCCGGCCGCCCGCTCGGCACCAGCCGCATCTCCCGCGCCGTGATGAGCCTCCACGACCAGGCGCTGCGTACCGTGATCCGCCTCGAAGGCCACATGGACGTTTACAGCTTCCCGCAGCTGTGGCTACTCGGCGCGGACGAAAGCATCTTCAAGAACCCGGACGGGTCGATGAAGGCTGGCTGGCAGATCATGCTCGGCCGGGTCATGGGGATCCCCGACGACGACGACGCCGCGCAGCCACGGGCTGAGGTGAAGGAGCTGCGGGCGAACGACCCGGATCCGCACCTGAAGGCGCTGAAGCAGCAGGCGATGCTCTTCAGCGGGGAGACCTCGATTCCGCTCACCAGCCTCGGTGTGAGCGACATGAGCAACCCGACCTCGGCCGAGTCCTACATCGCCAGCCGTGAGGACCTGATCGCGCTCGCGGAGAAGTCCACTGAGGACTGGTTCGGTCCCCGGCTCGGGCGCGTGTACCGCCGGGCTCTCGCGATCGCGAACGGGCTTAGCGACGTGCCGGAGTCGTGGGCGACGATCGCACCGAAGTGGCGCAGCCCTGTCCACCTGTCCCGTGCCGCCGCTGCCGACGCCGGGGCGAAGCAGCTGGCGTCGGTGCCGTGGCTCGCCGAGACCGAGGTCGGACTTGAGCTCCTCGGCCTGGACGATCAGCAGATCCAGCGGGCGATGGCGGAGCGTCGTCGCATGGCTGGCCGTGCGCTGGTTCAGGCGCTGGGCGATGCCGACGCCTGAGCAGTACCGGCGGGGCATGGTCCTGCTCACCGATCGTGCCGTAGCCGAAGGCACCCAGCTCATCAGCCAACCCGCCGACACTCTCGTCGCTGACACCACAGCACTCATCGCCACCTACAGCGACGGCACCGCGGCGCTCGCCGCCGACCAGTACGACGAGCTGCGCGAGCTGGCCGCACCGCCCACCCGGTATCGGGCCGAAGTGGTCGTGGACTTGCGGGAGGAGAAGATCCGCCGCGGTGTCCTGTGGGCCGCTGACCCGCTCGGCTGGACCACCCCCGCCGTCGATGTCGCTACCGACCGGCTCGCTGAGGTCATCAGCTTCGAGGTGGCCCGACCATTCCGGGACACGACCGTCACGAACCTGCGGCGCGACCCCGACGGGATCGGGTGGCAGCGACTCACACACCCGGGGGCCTGCAAGTTCTGTGAGTTCCTCGCCGGCCGCGGCGCGGTGTACCGCACCGACACCTCGGCCCGCTTCGCTGCGCACCCGAACTGTGGGTGCTCGGCCGTTCCCGTTTTCCGAGGCCAGCAGGTCGGACCTGAAGCCTCGGCTCTGCAATATGTGGCCTCGCGTCGCCGCCGCACCCCGGCGCAGCGAGCACGCC
Source organism: uncultured Gammaproteobacteria bacterium (assembly GCA_964458835.1). GTDB lineage: Bacteria > Pseudomonadota > Gammaproteobacteria > Thiohalobacterales > Thiohalobacteraceae > JAHJQQ01. The sequence goes on from CAYWKV010000093.1 coordinate 3,722, forward strand.
TCCGTGAGGCGCTCGCCGCGATGCCTGACTGATCGCCAGCCACCTCCGGCTGGTTACGCCCACGCCCGGCGGTCAACGGGCGGCACCGAGGAGGAACACCCCCCATGCCTGACGTCGACTTCACGCGCATCACCCGGAACGGGCGGCCCTGGTGGCTGCACACCTCGGGGCGTGCGTTCCCTGTGGTCTCCGGTGCCGCTGAAGGCGATGCCGGCGGCGACAACGGTGGAGGCGGAGACGACGGAGGTGGCGACGAGTCCGAGAAGGGTTCGAAGAACATCACCATGACCTCCGCGCAGCTGGCCGAGCGGCTCGCTCGTGCGAAGCCGTCCGACTACGACGACTTGAAGGCGAAGGCCGCCCGGCTCGACGAGATCGAGGCTGCCAACAAGACCGAGATCGAGAAGGCGCTCGAGAAGGCCACCACCGCGGAGCAGCGTGCTGCCCAGGCGGAGGCTGACGCGTTGCGCTGGAAGGTCGCGGCGAAGCACGGCATCTCCGAGGAGGACGCCGAGCTGTTCCTCACCGGCACCGACGAGGAGACTCTTACGAAGCAGGCGCAGCGCCTCGCTGAGCGGGTCTCCGACCGCAAGAAGAACGGCAACGTCGTGTCCAAGGAGGGCACGGCATCGCAGGCCAAGGACGACCCGCTGCGCGCGTTCGCACGCGAGTTGTTCCAGAAGGCCGACCACTAACCCAAGGAGGCCAATTCAATGGCTGTGCTCGAGACCGGGGACCTGACGATCCCCGACCAGATCCTCACCCCCTGGCTTGGCAAGGTGCAGCACGGTTCCACCGTCGCTGCGCTGAGCGGCGCCATCCCCATGAAGTTCGGCGACGGCCAGTCGATGACGTTCGACATCGGTGAGGCCGAGCTCGTCGAGGAGGGCGCCAACAAGGGCCCCTCGACGATCACCCCCACGGTCAAGACCGTGAAGCCGCACAAGTTCCACAAGACGGTGCGGTGGACGGAAGAGGTCATGTGGGCCGACGAGGACCACCAGCTCGGGGTCGTCACCCAGATCCTCGACCTGATCGCCCCGTCCCTCGCCCGCGCTCTCGACTTCGGCGTGTTTCACGGGATCAACCCGGCCACCGGCGCCGCGGCCGCGTCGATCACCGAGTCCCTGTCGGACACCACCCTCACGGTGCAGTGGGGCGGGAACGCCCCCTACACGTACCTCGACGCCGCAGACACCCTCGTCCTGGCCCAGGGGTACATCCCGTCCGACGTGGCGCTCGACCCGAAGCTCGCCGCCTCGTTCTCGACCCTCCGGGGCACGAACAGCGAGCAGAAGCTGTACCCCAACTTCCGGCTCAGCACCGAGGTCAGCGAGCTCGACGGGCACCGCGCCTCGGTGTCGCGCACCGTCGGCGCCGCCGATGTCATTGCCGGCAGCTCCGACATCGGGGCCTTCGTCGGTGACTTCTCCGGCATCCGCTGGGGGGTGCAGCGCAGCATCGGGCTCGAGGTGATCCGCTACGGCGACCCCGACGGCCAGGGCGACCTGAAGCGGAACAACCAGATCGCGCTCCGCCTGGAGATCGTCTACGGCTGGTACGTCTTCCCCCAGCGGTTCGCGGTCGTCGAGACCGACGCTCACGGCTCCTGATCCGATGCCCCCGGCTTCGCGTCGTGGGGCCGGGGGCTCCAACGCCCGGCGCCGAGAGTGGGAGGAACGCTGCGAGCAGACCGCAGCCGACTTCTCCGCGTTCATCGCCGGCAAGTCCGTCGCACTCGTCGGCCCTGCCGCGTCGCTCATCGGGCGCCGGCAGGGCGACCTCATCGACAGCCACGACGTCGTCGTCCGGCTGAACCTCGGCTGCCCGGTCCCCGCCGGGCAGGAGCCCGACCTGGGGGCACGGACCGACGTGCTCTACCACGTCCTGTTCAACGCCCGCCTCTCCGCGGCTGCCGGGCAGTCGCACACCGTCCAGCAGGTCCGCGACTGGGTTGACGCCGGGGTCCGGTGGATCGTCACCCGCCAGGACGCTCACAACGCCAGGGTGGAGCGGTTCCGCCCGATCCTCGGGGACCTGCTCCCGCTGGTGGTCATGTCGGCGGAGTGGAAGCGGACCATCAAGGACGCCACCGGCACCAACCCGAACACCGGGACGCTGGCGATCTGCCACCTCTTGGACGCCGGCGCCTCGAAGGTGTGGGTGACCGGGTTCGACTTCTACGCGACCGGCTACCACGTCGGCTACGGCGGCTTCTCCGCTGCCCGTGCCGCGCAGGGCACCGGCGGTGGCAACTGGGGTCAGCGGGAACGGGTCCCCCACAAGCAGGAAGGGCAGATGGCCTTCCTCGCCGACCTCGCCCGGGCCGACGACCGGCTCGTGTTCGACGAGGTCGCTGCCGAACGGCTCGGCCTGATCCCGCCGCCGCCGACCGTGACGGCGCTGGTCCCGATGAAGGGGCACTCCGAACGGGTGCCCGGCAAGAACATCCGCGACCTGTGCGGCAAGCCGCTGCTGTTCTGGACGCTCGACGCGCTCCACAAGGCACGGCGGGTCTCCCGGGTCGTCGTCGACACCGACGACGACACCATCGCCGAGCTGGTCGCCAAGCTTCACCCGCAGACCACGATCCTCCGCCGCCCCGACCACCTCCTCGGCGGCCACATCACCGGCAACCCACTGACCGAGTGGGAGATGACCCAGGTGGAGGGTGAGCACTTCCTCCAGACCCACGTCACCAACCCGCTGCTCACCCCGGCGACGATCGACGCGGCGGTGGACAAGTACTTCGCGGCGTTGGAGGTGTCCCACGACTCGCTGTTCAGCGTCACCGAGCACCACTTCCGGCTGTTCGACGCTGCGGGGCGGCCGATCAACCACAACCCGGCCGAGCTGATCCGATCCCAGGACCTCGACCCGATCTACGAGGACAACAGCTGCCTCTACGTGTTCAGCCGGACGTCGTTCACCCGCAACGGCGGTCGGGTGGGCCGCTGTCCGCAGATGTTCCCCATGTCGAAGGTCGAGGCGGTCGACATCGACTACGAGGACGACTTCACGATCGCTGAGGCGCTGATGGCGAGGAGGCTCGCATGATGCACGTCTTCGACATCGACGGGACCCTCATCGCCTCCAACGCGGCCAAGGCGGAGGCGTTCCGTCGCACCGCTGCGGCGTGGGGGGATGACGTCGCCGACCGTGCGGTCGCCTTCCACCGTCAGGCCGGCTCGATCTCGCGTGAGGAGCGGTGGGTCCACATCTTCGCCGAGATCATCGGTGTGGAGCCCTCGCCGGAGGAGTTCGCCGCCACGGTGGCGACCTGCACGCGGTGGGTCGACCGGCTGTGCGCGGCAAGCCCGACGATCCCCGGTGTCGAGGCGTTCGTGCGCAGCTGTGACCGCCGGCTCGTCGTGTCCGGCATCCGTCAACCCGAGCTGGGCCGGGTCCTCGACCGTCACGGCCTCTCCGACCTGTTCCCGGCGGCGTTCGGCGGCAGGAAGGCGCTGCTGCTGCCCGAACTGGTTGCCGACGGCACGATCCCGCTGCCGGCCGTCTACTACGGCGACACGCGGGACGACTGGCTGAGCGCCACCGCGGCGGGTCTCGACTTCGTCCTCGTCACCGCCGACACCGAGTGGGACTGGCAGGGCGAGTACGACGGCCCTCGGCTGGTCGACTTCGAGTTGGGGGTGCCGGCATGACGGTCGATGCGGACACGATCGCCACGGCGCTCGGCCGGGCAGCGCACGACGAGGCCGAGGAAGCGCAGTGGGAGATGTGGATCTCCGACGCCCGCATGCTGATCGAGGCGCGGCTCGGCGACCTCGACGACCTCGACCAGGCACGCCTCGACTACGTCGTCCGCGAGGCGGTCGTGGCACACATTCGCCACCCAGATGACGCCACCAACGTCAGCGTCAGCGTGGACGACGCGAACGTGTCGCGCACCTACCGGTCCGGCAAGGGCCGGGTGACCATCATCGATGAGTGGTGGGATCTGCTGTCCCCCGATGACGGGGTCGGCGCGTTCACGCTCGACATGGCACCCACCGGCGCAAGCGTCCACCTGCCGTGGTGCAACCTCCACTTCGGGGCGGCCTACTGCTCCTGCGGGGCGGACGTCGCCGGCGAGCCGATCTTCGAGGGCGCCTGGTGATGCTGGCCGACGCGGTCCGGGCGGCGCTGCCGCAGATGCGCGCCGAGGCCGAGGCGTTGATGACCGACGCCTGCACGATCGTGCGTGAGGGTGAGCCGGTCTACAACCCCGACACCAACGAGGTGGAGATCGACACCGAGGAGGTCTACGCGGGCCGCTGCCGGGTGCAGGTCACCGACTCGCTCGACGTGCGGGTCGTCGACTTCGGCGGCGCGGCGGTCAACACCTCACGGGTCACGGTGTCGATCCCGGTCGGGTCGGCGCAGGTGGCACCGGAGGACGTCGTCACGATCACCGCCGCGGCCCACAACGACCAGCTGGTCGGCAAGGTGTACCGGGTCGAGGGGGCGCCGGAGAAGTCCCATGCGACCGCCGTGAGGCTGCGCTGCCAGGAGGTCACGGTGCCATGACGATCGACGCCTCCGAACTCGCCAACCTCGCGGACGACCTCGACCGATCCGTCAACCGTGTCGGAGCGCAACGCGCCAAGGCGGTCCGTGACACCGCCGACGCGATCGTGGCGACCGCACGCCGTCTCGTGTCGGTTGACACCGGCCGGACTCGCAGCTCGATCGGCTACGACCTCGAGGGCGACGGCCGCTCAGCCGCCATGACCGCGGTCATCGGCCCGACGACGTTCTACGCCCGATTCGTCGAACACGGCACAGTCAAGGCGCCGCCTCGCCCGTTCATGGCCCCGGCCGCCGACCAGCATGAGAACGAGTTCGTCGACGTCATCAGTGACATCGGCGGGGACCTGCTGTGACGTTCTCGACCCGCGACGTCACCGACCAGATCGTCGCCGCGCTCGTCGCCGACGGGTTGAAGGTCGGAGATGCGGTCGCTCCAGACGGAGGCCCCCCCTATGTCGTCGTGTGGCCGTCCCCGACCGGCGGGATGGACGGCCCGATCGGCACCCCGCACGCCGACGAGCCGTTCGCCTGGCAGTTCACCTGCGTGGGGCTGATCCGCCAGCAGGCACAGTTAGTCCAAGACGCCGTCAGGCGGGTGCTGCTCGACGGCTGGCGAGACCTCGACTTCCCGGCCGCCACCCAGTGGCGGCCGCCGCAGTGGGACGTCGGCGACGGGCTGATGCGCGACGACGACACCGCCGGACCGCCGCTGTTCTACGCCCACCCGCGCATCCGCTTCTTCCTCACCCCGTCGTCCGAGGAGGCCTCGTGAACAAGGTGGAAGTTGTCCGCGGCGACTCGCGCCGCCAGATCCCCCGCACCCAGTTGGCCCGCTACCGCCGGTTCGGCTGGCAGCTCGCCGACGAGGTCCGGGACGTCGAGGTGACCGTCGAACCGGCCGTCGAGGCCGAGGAGGCGGACACCGAGCCCACCGTCGGCGGATGGTCCGCCGGCTTCCCGTCGTGGCCGACGGAGGCCACATCACCCGTTCCCGCAGAGGAGGACAGCTGACATGGCACGTCGTAGCCCCGATGGTGAGAGCCGCCTGTGGTTCATCGCCGAAGCCGACCTGACCGACCCGACCGAGCCGGCGTCCAGCGAGATCACCAGCGACGGTGTCGACCTCACCCCGTACCTGCGGGAGTGGGACTTCCCCGAGTCGGGGAACACGATCGACATCGCCGACGCATCCAGCAGCTTCAACAAGACCGCACCCGGCACGTTCGGGGGTGACACCGGCACGCTGACCTGCTACCGCGGGTCGGAGCCCGGCGTCGACGACGCGGCTTGGGAGACGCTGACCCGCGGCACCCGCGGGTACTTCATCGAGCGGCTGTTCGGCGGCTCCGATGTCCCCGCCACCGCCGGGGACATCGTGTCGGTCTACGAGGGCACCGTCATCTCCGCCGCGTTGCAGCGACGCGCCCGCAACGAGGCGTTGACGTTCGTCGTCTCCGTCTCGATCGAGGAGGAGCCGCTCCACAACGTCGAGGTCGACCCGGCGTCATGACCCATCCCAACGTGCAGGACGCCGCCCAGGCCCCGATGGCCTGGGCGGACGTCCGCAAACGCCGCAAGGGTGTCAAAACCCTGTCGGTCCCGGTCGTCCTCGACTTCGAGGCGCTCGAGGAGTTGCTCGTGTTGCAGGACGAGCTCGCCAAGGCGATGGACCGGGACGCCAGATCGAACGCACCCGATGAGGCGCCGGCGATCCTCCGGCGGATCGATGAGCTCGAACAGCAGGTCAACTCGTCGATCCATCACTTCAAGCTGCGGTCGATCGGGTCGGCGTGGGATGCGCTGATCGGGGAGCATCCGCCGTCGGATGAGCAGCGCCGCGCCGGCCAACGGTGGGGTGACGGGTTCCGCAAGGATGCGGTGGTCGCCTGCCTGGTCGATCCGGTGATCAGCGACGACGCTGAGGCGGACGATCTGTGGGAGAGCCTTGACAAGGGCACCCGCGACCTGCTGTTCCACACCGCGCTGAACGCCAACGAAGGGGCCGCCACAGGTGTCCCTTTAGCGCGAGTCGTCTCCGAAGCTCGGAGACGTTACGGCGGGACCTCGACTACTGCGCCCCGCGGGGAATCCCGTACAGCGTCTTCCTAGGCCGGGCCGTCGGCCCCGGCGACCCGCAGTGGACGGAGGAGGACCGGCATCTCGCGCTCGCCTGGATGCAGCTGGACCGCGCCACCTGCAAGGGGTGCGGCAACCCGTACGACGAGTCGCTGAACCAGGACAACTCACGTCCCGAGGATTGGGAGGTCGTGGCGCACCGGTGCTACGCCTGCCTGGAGAAGGCGAAGTACCTCGAGGGTGACGACCTCGACCGGCGCGGGCTGCTGCTGACCGTGTCCCGGAAGGTTGACTAGCCCGCCGGTTCGCGGTCGCGGACCCGGGTCTCCTGCGCGACGGTGCGCAGCGCGGCTTCGACCGCCAGTCGGATCACGATGTACAGCCCTGCGATCCCGAGGACGAGCGACACGAGCATCACCGCGACCGGGTGTACCCCGGTCGCGCCGATGATGACGTAGCCGATGACCAGCAGGAACGCGAGGACACCCCACCCGTGCATGTGGCTCATGGTGTGGATGTTGCCACAACAGACCGGATCGTGAGGAGGTGATCGTCGAATGGCTGACCGGACGGTGTCGGTGAGGCTGCAGGCGATCACCGAGCAGTACGAGCGGGCGATGCGGCAGGCCGCCCAGTCGGCCCGTCAGGCCGGCCAGGCCGTCACCCAGTCGTTCGGTCAGGTCGGGACGACCGCCCGCACGA
>CAYWKV010000094.1:0-9532 GCA_964458835.1 uncultured Gammaproteobacteria bacterium
GGGCGGGCTCCAACGCGAGCGTGAGAGCATGGGGACAACCCCAGGAGGATGGGGAGAGGCCGAAAAAAGATGGGGACAGACTCAGGTCTGTCCCCATCGAGACATAGCAACGGGGACAGACTTAAGTCTGTCCCCCTGTTCCATCACTTCCCGGCGATCTCTTCCAGCTTCTTGGCCGGGATGATCTGGCCGTCCAGGCCCGCTTCCTTGCCGGACTTGCCGTAGGCCACGCTCATCAGCGTCGAGTAGTACACCACCGGCATCTTGAACTTGGTGCCGTACTTGGCGTTGATCTGGTCCTGATAGACCTCGGTGTTCATCTGGCACACCGGGCAGGGCGTGACGATCATGTCGGCGCCGTTGTCGTAGGCGGACTCGATGATGTCCTTGATCAGCGCCTGGCTCTTCTCGGGCTCGGAGAAGGCGAGCGCGCCGCCGCAGCAGGAGACCTTCTTCTCGTAGGTCTCGCAGGCCTCGGCGCCCATCGTCGTGATCAGCTTGTCGAGGTACTTCGGGTTCTCGAACGACTCGCCGGCGATGCCGAACGGGCGGTTGGTCTGGCAGCCGACGTAGCCGGCGATCTTCATGCCTTCCAGCGGTTTCTTCACGTGCTTGCCGAGTTCGTCGTAGCCGAGGTCCTCGATCAGCACCTCGACCATGTGGCGCACCGGCTTGTCGGCCTTCACGCGCAGGCCGGCCTCGGCCAGGGCCTTGTTGGTCTCGGCCATCAGGTCGCGGTCCTCGTGCAGGCGCTCCTGGGTCTCCTTGGTGGCGAGCCAGCAGGCGGCGCAGGTGGCGACGATGTCCTGGTTGGGGTGCGCCTGCTCCGACAGCGCCATGTTGCGCGCCGACAGCGCCAGGCGCGGCAGTTCGCCGCCGCCGGCGTAGCCGATGGAGGCGGAGCAGCAGTTCCAGTCCGGGATCTCGTTCAGCTCGATGTCCAGCACGTCGCACATCGCGTCGACCGAGACCTGGTAGTTGGACGCCGAGGCCGCCTTCTGGGAGGAACAGCCCGGGTAGAACGAATAGGATTTCTTAGCCATTGACTCTCTCCTCAGGCGCCGGCCTTGCCGATTCCGGATTTACCAATTTTGGCGTCTTCGATTTCCTGAGCCTTCTTCAGGATCGCCTGCAGGCCCTTGGCGTCTTGGCACTTGTGGCCGCCCAGCAGCTCCATGGGCGACATGCGCTTGGTCTTGAGCATGCCCAGACCGATGTCCTTCATCTTCAGCGCGGTCTTCACGCCCTCGCCGAAGCCGTTCATGAAGTACAGCGCCAGACCCAGCTTCAGCTCGTTGACGCGGCCGGTCTTGGTCAGGTTGTTCCAGAACAGCTGGGCGAACTTCGCGGTCGGCTGCTCCTTCGGCGCGATGCCGAGACGCTTCGCGTAGGTGGCCAGGCCGTGCATGATGTGGGTGATCGGCAGGCCGCGCGGACAGCGGGCGATGCAGTTGTAGCAGGAGGTGCACATCCACATCGAATCCGACTGCAGGACCTCATCGCGCTTGTTGGCGCGGATCAGCATGAAGATCTCCTGCGGCGGATGCTCCCAGTGCGGGCCGAACGGACAGGAGCCCGAGCACACGCCGCACTGCATGCACATCTTCACCCAATCGCCTTCCTCGACGTTCGCTTCGACTTCCCTGAGGAAGTTGCCGCGATACTTCTCGATCATCTGTACGTTGTAATCGCTCATGGCGGGCTCCTAGAACTTGAACGGGCTCATGCCGATCTTCTCGATGGTCGCGGCCATCTCCTCGATCAGCTCGGGCGCGCGCTTGATGTCGGTGATCGCGACCTCGTGGGTCACCACGCGCTCCTGCTCGAGGTTGAGCGTCTTGAGCGTGTCGTCGATCTTGCTCATGCGGTAGTGCGCCATTTCCGAACCCTTCACGAAGTGGCACTGATAGTTCTCGCCCTTCTGGCAGCCCATCAGCACCGCGCCGTCGTAGCCGGAGTTCAGCGCGTCGGTGATCCAGATGGTGTTCACGCTCCCCAGGCAGCGCACCGGGATGACGCGGGCGAAGGCGCTGTAGGTGAAGCCCTGCTGGGCGGCCATGTCGAGCGCGGGATACGCGTCGTTCTCGCAGGCCAGCACCAGGATGCGCGGCTTCTCGGAGAACTCGTCGGGCATGTCGACCGCTTTCAGCTGCTGGCCGACCGTGTCGACGGAGTAGTTCTCGAAGGAGATCACGCGCACCGGGCAGGCGCCCATGCAGGTGCCGCAGCGGCGGCAGCGCGATTCGTTGAACATCGGGTAGCGCTGCTCGTCCTCGTCGATGGCGCCGAACGGGCATTCCACGGTGCAGCGCTTGCACTGCGTGCAGCCTTCCTTGCGGAACGACGGATAGGACAGGTCGCCGGAGCGCGGATGCGCGGCACGGCCGAGGTGCGCGTTCTCCATCGCCTGGATGGCCTTCAGCGCGGCGCCGGTGGCGTCTTCGATCGCCTGCGGGATGTCCATCGGCCGGCGCACCGGACCGCAGCTGTAGATACCGGTGCGGCGTGTCTCGTACGGGAAACAGATGAAGTGCGAGTCGTTGAAGCCGTGCTTGAGCAGCGGCAGGTCCTTGCCCTGGCGGTAGGTCATGTTGAGGATGGAATCCGCATTGACCGTGAACTGGCCGGGCTCGTCCTGCTTCACCACGTCGATGTCGACGCCGGCGTTGGCGACCTGGCCGGTGGCGAGCACCACCAGATCGGCCTCTTCGCTGATGTCCTCGTCGAGGATCAGGTCCTTGAACGTGACCTTCAGGCTGCCGCCGGCCGGCGACACGTCGCTGACCACGCCCTTGCGGAAGGTTACGCCCTTGTCCTGGCCGCTGCGGTAGAAGTCCTCGCCGGGTGCGCCGGGGGTGCGCAGGTCGGTGAACAGGACGGTGGTGTCGATGTCCGGGTTCTGGTCCTTGAAGTACATCGATTGCTTGATGGACGTCAGGCAGCAGTGGCCGGAGCAGTAGTTCAGGTGGCCTTCCTTGTCGCTGCGCTGGCCGGCGCACTGCACGAACACGACCTTCTTCACGTCCTTGCCGTCGGACGGGCGCTTGATCGGCCCGCCGTTGGCGGCCTTGGCCAGTGCCTCCAGGCCCATCTGGTCGACCACGTCGGGCGACTTGCCGGCACCCAGTTCGGGCAGCCGGCTCATGTCGTAGGGCTTGAAGCCCGAGGCCATGATGATGGCGCCGAAGTTCCCGGTGCTGGTCGAGCCGGACTCGGTGGTGATGTCCGCCGAGAAGCGGCCGGGCGCGCCGGAGGTCTTGGTGATGGTGCTGTTGAGATGCACGGTGATCTTCGGATCGGCCTCGATCGCCGCGATCATCGCCGCGATGCCGGTGTCCATCGGCTCGGCATAGGGGCTGCGGTCCGGGATGCGCTTGTGGAAGCTGGCCGCCGCGCCGCCCAGCGCGCCGGTCTTCTCGACGATCGTCACCGGGTAGCCGGCCTTGGCCGCCTCGATGGCCGCGGTCATACCGGACATGCCGCCGCCGACGACCAGCAGATGGTTGTTCTGGCCCTTCTCCTGCGCGGACGCCGGCGGGGTCATGTACTTGGCCTCGGCGCAGCCCATGCGCACGTAGTCGGCCGCCATCTCCTCGGTGAGCTCGCGCGCCTCGTCGGTGTCCGGGCGGATCCAGATGACGCCTTCGCGCAGGTTCACGCGGCTGAGGGTGATCTCGCCCTCGAAGTTGAAGGCCTCGGTCTTGGCGCGGCGCGAGCAGGCGGCGATGACGACGCGGTTGACGCCGTCGTTGGCGATGTCGTTCTGGATCATCTCCACGCCGGCGGCGGAGCACAGGAAGTCGTGCTCCTTGGCGACCGCGGCCTTGCCCTCGCGGCTGGCGATGTTGACGAGCTGCTTGGTGTCGAGACGCTCACCGAGTCCGCAGCCCTTACAGATGTATGCACCGATCTTCATGTCTGCCACGGTTCAGCCCTCCATCCCGGCAACTTTGTTGACCACCTGGATGGCGCGCAGCGCGCTGGCGGTGGCGCTCTGCACCGCGCGGTTCACATCCAGGGCGTCGGCGGAGCAGCCGGCGGCGAAGAAACCGCCGTTGGCCGCGTCCAGTTCGACGAAACCTTCCTCGTTGATCTTCACCTGCACGGGGAAGCCGTCCTTCGGCACGCTGGGCTCCATGCCCACGGCCAGCACGACCAGGTCGTGCGGGTTGCTGTAGCGGTGGTAGCCCTCGGTGTCGACGCCGTGCAGGACCGGATTGCCGTCCTTGTCCTGGGTGATGCTGGCGACCTTGGACTTGATGAAGGTGACGTTTCCGTCGGCCTGCACCTTCTGGTAGAACTCGTCGATGCGGTCGATGGCGCGGATGTCGATGTAGTAGACGCTGGCCTTGAAGTCGTCGCTGAACTTCTCGCGCAGATAGGTGGTCTGCTTCAGCGTCGCCATGCAGCAGATGCGCGAGCAGTGCTTCAGATGGTTCTTGTCGCGCGAGCCGGCGCACTGGATGAAGGCGACGTTCTTCGCCTCACGGCCGTCCGAGGGACGCAGCAGCTTGCCGCCGGTCGGGCCGAACGGATCGGCCATGCGCTCGAACTCGACGCTGGTGATGACGTTCGGGTAGCGGTCGTAGCCGTAGGGCTGGATCTTGGCGGCATCGTACGGACGCCAGCCGGTCGCCCAGATGATGGCGCCGACGGTGATCTCGCGCTCGCCGGGCTGCATGTCGAGGTCGATCGCGTCGTACTTGCAGGCGGCCTTGGCCTTGTCGGCGTCCGGCGTGCCGATGATGCGCGGATCGAGCACGTAGCGCTGCGGATAGGCCAGGGGATGGTTGATGTAGGCGCCTTTGCGCTTGCCCAGACCGTAGTTGTATTCGGAGTCGAACTCGGCCTCGACCGCCTTGGCGCACTCGCCGCAGGCGGTGCAGTTCTCGTTCACGTAGCGCGGCGTGGTCTTCAGCGTGACCTTGTAGCTGCCGGTGTCGCCCTCGACCTGGGTGACCTCGGTCATGGTCAGCAGGCGCAGGTTCTTGTTGCCCTTCACGCGGCGCAGGTTGATCTCCAGGCCGCAGGTCGGGAAGCACAGCTTGGGAAAGTACTTGTAGAGCTGGCTGACGCGGCCCCCGACCGAGGGATTCTTCTCGACCAGGATCACCTGCTTGCCGCATTCCGCGGCTTCCAGGGCTGCGGTCAGGCCGCTGATCCCTCCGCCCACCACCAGGATGGTCTGGTTGGTTGCGATTACCTCCGACATGGGTCTTCCTCCGTTTCGGATGCCTAAAGCCTATAAAGCGTGCGCATACCTATAAAGCGTGCGTACGGCGGCGGCGCGGCGGTCTCGACGAGCGCCGCGCCTGCCCAGTGTGTTCGTGCTGTTCCTGTCCCGGCCCGATGCTGCTGCCGATGTCGACCGGCGGGGCCCGCACATCCGGGTGCGTACCTTGTCGGACCCGGCAGGTACCTGCCTTGTCCTGGATCAATATAATTTAAAGTGTCCGGGGGAGCCGGTCGGCGCCGCGGGGATGCGTCGACGCGCGGTGCGCGCGCCCCGCCGGCCAGCGCGGGTGCCGCGGCGCGGCCCTAGAAGATACTCTCTCTGTCCGAAGGGCGCCACCGGCTATCTATGCAGTTACTAACGAACTTTCCAATATCGAAATAGAAACCATGTATATCTCGCGCCCGGATGCGGGATGGGTGCGGCCGGTCCGGCGGCGGTCTGGTGCCGCGCCCGGCCTTCACCGATAATCTGCCGCCTGTTATCGGGGCCGGCACGTGAGCGAGAGGCGGTCATGCGCGGAATGCGGTTGTCGGGGAAGTGGAATGCGGCGGGCCTGCTGGCCGCCGCCGTGGGCCTGGCCGGGCTGCCGCCGCCGGCCGGGGCCGATGTGGCGACCGACTTTCTGCAGGGCTATGCCCGGGCGGTGCTGGATCTGCAGTTCGCCGGCCGGAAGGTGCAGGTGCTGGCGGCCCATGACGACGGCCGGCTGGTGCTGAGCGAGCCCGCCTGCGGGCCCAACCCCGGCCGTACCGAGATGGAGCAGGCGCTGACCGCCACCGGCCGGTTCGCCCGCGTGCACTGGCAGGAGGCGCCGGCCTGCGCGCAGGCGCCGGCCGGACAGGTGCCGGCGGCGGATGTCGCCGCCGTGGAGACGGCGCCACCCGGACCGGCCGCGGCCCAGGCCGCTCCGGACGCGCCGCGGCAGGCGCAGGCGGCGCCGGTTGCGATCGAGGCGCTGCCCGTGGACGACCTCTTCAAGCCGCTGATCGCCGACCCGCGCCAGCCGCAGTTCGCCATCCGCTACCACCGCTACGATGCCCGCGAGGATTTCAACGCGGCGAGCGTTTCCTTCGGCGATTATTTCGGCTTCGCCAGCGGCTTCTTCGGGGAATCCGGCGTGTCGCAGATCGGCCTGCAGGGCGCGGTGTTCGCCGTCTTCAATCTGGATGCGCCGTCCTTCGATCTCGTCAACGCCGACTACTGGATCGGCATCCCGGTGTCCTACCGCCGCGGCCCGTGGTCGTTCCTGACGCGCATCTACCACCAGAGTTCGCATCTGGGCGACGAGTTCCTGCTCGGCAACACCGATCTGGAGCGCATCAACCTCAGCTACGAGGACTGGGAGGTGCTGGCCTCCTACGAATGGCGCCGCTGGCGTTTCTACGGCGGCGGCGGCGCGATCCTGCACAGCGAGCCGGATCTCGATCCGTTTCATGCCCAGGGCGGGCTCGAATACCGTCATCCGAAATTCCTCGGCGACTGGCAGCTGGTCGGTGCCATGGACTGGCAGGTGGAAGAGGAGCAGGACTGGCGGCCCAACCGGTCCTACCAGATCGGCTTCGCCTTCGAGCGCTACTCGCGCGAGATCCGCCTGATGCTGGAGCATTACCGCGGCTATTCGCCCAACGGCCAGTTCTACGACGAGCGTCTGCGCTACACCGGCCTCGGCGTGTACTTCGACCTCTGAGGCCTCCGTCCAGGGTCCGCAAAACCTTTTTTTGCCACGAAATCCACGAAACCCACGAAAATCATCCGGGCCAAAACCAGCCACGGAAAACACGGAACGCACGGACAGGTACAGGGCTGCACACCCCGTTGCCCGGGAGAGGGTTTCCTCTCTCGTACCTTTCGTGGGTTTCGTGGATTTCGTGGCACAAAAGGTTTTCATCCGCGTTTCCCGCGCTCGGCCGTGGCTCGCTATTCTTTTTGATGGTGTCGACTCCGCACGGCCGCCGGCCGGGTGCCACCCCGCATTGCAAAATCCGGCGCCATGCCCCGCCGTCCGGCGGCGGTTGCATAATGAACTGGCGCGGCAATTCAGAAAGGAGGGCAATATCATGAAATTCATAGATAAACATAAGCCGGCACGATTGCTGCAGGCAGGCCCTGCGGGCGACGGCCCGCCCAGGGCAGTGCACTGCCGGGAGGATGCCGCGTGATGTGGTGGTTCGGCAGACGCAAACAGCGGCGCGCCAGCGCGCTCAGCCGCGTGGATCGGACAGTGGCCCTGCGCGAGGGGTCGTTGCGGGTGCAGGTGCGCATCGACTGCCTCGGGGCCGTATGTCCACGCCCGCAGCTGCTGACCATGCGGGCCCTCGATCAGATGGCGGACGGCGAGGTGCTGGAGCTGCTGGTCGACAACGCCAGCTCCGCGGAGGCCATCCCGGCGATGGGGATGACCCTGGGCAGTACGCATCTGGCGACGGTGCGGGACGCGGAATGCTGGCGCATCTATGTGCGCAAGGGTTATGTCGAGAACGAACGTTGAAGTGTGCAAGGGCTTGTTGCAGCGCGACTGGAGGGGAGATCGATGTCTAACGAAGTGAAGGCCGCGGCCATGGCTGCGCCGCTGTCGGCCGATGCCTGGTACGGGCACAAGGGCAATCTGTATGCGCTGGGCATCGTCGGCCTGGTGACGCTGGGCTCCATCTGGACCCTCGCCCAGGACCTGCGCTGGGTCTATCTGCTGGTCTACATCTGGTTCGGCGTCGGCTACGGCATCTTTCTCCAGTACGGCCGCTTCTGCATGGCCTCGGCGGTGCGCGACCTGTTCGCCGTCGGGGTGCCGCGCATGGCGGTGGGCATGCTCATCGCGGTCATCCTGTTCTCGCTGACGGCCGCGGTGGTGAAGGTGCTCGGGGTGAACACCTTCCATGCCAACCCGATGGGCTGGCACATCATCATTGGTGCCGCGATCTTCGGTTTCGGCATCGTATTCACCGGCGGCTGCGCCTCCGGATCGCTCTACAAGAGCGGCGAGGGCAACCTCGGCGCGCTGCTGGTGGTGCTGTCGATCTCCTTCTCGCAGGCCATCTACGTGACCCTGGGCGGCTGGCTGGACAAGCTGGTGCCGGCGGCCTGGACGGCGTCCGCCGCGGCCAAGGGCATGCCCGAGGAACTGTCGGTGACGCAGGGCTGGTTCGATCAGTTCACCGCCGGCTATGTCTGGGATCTGCAGGGCGGGCAACTCGCCGATCAGCTCGGCTTCGAAGGGCTGTTCAGCGGCGCCTTTATCGGCAACGCTTTCCTGGGCGCGATCCTGCCCTCGCTGCTGCTGATGGTCTATCTGTACCAGACCGCCTACCGCAAGGGCTACCTGCGGCGCTACAAGATCGAGGCGCCGAAGCTCGGCGATCACCTGCGCGGCATCTGGTCGATGATCACCGCCTCGCGCAACACCGCCATCGCCGGCCTGGCGCTGGGCGTGCTGGCCGGCGGCCACATGTGGGCCACCGGCGCGCTGCGCGAGCACTACGAGATCTTCAACTTCGGCGAGCTGCTGGTGGACATGGGCCATACCACCGGCCTGTCCATCCAGGACACTGTGTTCGACCCCGGCTACTGGTACATCACCACCCAGGAGGCGCAGTGGGGCGCCTGGCTGCTGGACAAGGCCGGCGTGCAGGTGACTGACAGCATCTTCTTCGGGCTGGACAACGGCATCCCCAATCCGCTGATCAACGCCCCCGGCTGGATGTCCATCGGCATCATCCTGGGCGCGGCGCTGATCGCCCTGGCGCGGCGCGAGTTCAAGTGGAAGGTGCCGAGCTTCGAGACGGCCATGTTCGCCATCATCGGCGGCGCCCTCATGGGCCTGGGCGCGCGCATCGCCATGGGCTGCAACATCGGCGCCTTCTTCGCCACCGTCACCAACGGCGATCTGTCCGGCTGGGTGTTCCTGGCCGGCATGGCCGCGGGCGGCTGGCTGGGCGTGAAGGCCTTCAATGCCTGGATGAACTGGCGCGCGGGCGGCGACGATCTGGTGATCTGAACGCGGCGGCGCGCAATGCATATTGATATCGGAAGACATCGGGAGATACGGAAATGGCTGTGAAGTTCGAGAAGGTCGGCGACCACGATTACACGCTGGACGTGACGGGCTACGTCTGTCCGCACCCGCAGATGTACACCAAGAAGGTGATGGGCAAGCTGGAGAGCGGCGACGTGCTGACCCTGATGTTCGACAACCCCTCCTCGGGCGAATCGATCATCGCCATGTGCGACGCCGAGGGCAACGAACTGCTCGAGCGCAGCGACGACGGCGGCACCTTCCGCTGGCGCATCCGCAAGGCCTGA
>CAYWKV010000094.1:9632-10937 GCA_964458835.1 uncultured Gammaproteobacteria bacterium
CATGCGATTCGGATTGGTAGTGACCGACGACCGGCACGGGGCCGCCGCGGTGGCCGTGCTCGCGGACGCGCAGGCGCGCGGCTGGGAGTGCCGGTGCTTTCTCAACGACCGCGGCGCGCTGCTGCTGGCGGATCCGGCCTTCACCGGTTCACTGGCCGTCGCGGCCACGCAGGTCGCCGTGTGCGAACTGAGCGTGGAGCGCTACGAGGACGAGGGCCTGCGCGTCGGCGACATCAACAGCCAGGTCGTGATCGGCGGCCAGTACCAGGATGCCGAGCTGGTGAAGAACAGCGACCGCGTGCTGGTTCTCTAGGGGTAAACCATGACAGATGCACGCAAGACGATCCTGGTGATCGCCCAGCACGACAAGCCCGAGGCGCTGCGCATGGCCAGCGGCCTGACCCTGCTCGACGACGAGGTGCGGGTCGCCGCGCTGGGCGGCCTCGACGATGACGCGGACACCGCGCTGCAACTCGAGGCGCTGGAGTTCGCCGAGGTGCCGATCGAACACATCGACGCGACCACCCACGCCGGCATCGGCCAGCTCGCCGACGCCATCCTGCGCGCCGATGCGGTGTATGTGATTTGAGGGGCCAGGTTCTGGATATG
The DNA here is from genome assembly GCA_964458835.1 of uncultured Gammaproteobacteria bacterium. Lineage (GTDB taxonomy): Bacteria > Pseudomonadota > Gammaproteobacteria > Thiohalobacterales > Thiohalobacteraceae > JAHJQQ01. The sequence continues at coordinate 10,242 of CAYWKV010000094.1, forward strand.
GCCACGAAATCCACGAAACCCACGAAAGTTGTCCATGTGGGTTCACGATGATCAGTTCCGTGGGTTTCGTGGATTTCGTGGCCATCAAGGCAAATCCCGAGGAGAACACATGACCGCAACCAGAAAAGTGCTGTTGGTGACATCCGCCGAACGTCCCGCCAAGGCGGGCCTGGCGCTGGACGTGGCGAAGCTGGAGAACGCGCTGCGCGCGCGCGGCGCCGAGGTCGAACGGCTCGCGCTGGGCGGCGACCCTGCCGCGCTGCTCGACCGCATCGACGCCGGTGCCGTGCCGGTGGTGCTGCGCGGCGACCTGGGCGCATGAGGGGCGCATTGCAAATTCCACGGCACCCCGGCGCCGCAGGTAGTCTGCAATACGCGCTCACGTTGCCGGAATATGTAAGTCGCTGTAATAAAAGTGTTACCGGTGATGGCACGAACACTGCTATCACGACAGACGCAACGCCGTGCACGCGTACCGACCGATTCGGCGCCCGTGACGGATTCGAACAACAGCTCGCGGAGGAGAGCAGATGAGCACACAGTTGAGAGCTTCGCGTTGGCCGCAATCCGGTGCCATGGTCGGCGTGTTCCTGTTGGCGGCAGTCGGCCTGGCCGGCTGCGGCGGGGGTGGTGAAGACAGCACCGTCGGCTATGTCACGCCGCCCAGCGGCACGCCGACCCCGATCGTCATCAACA
>CAYWKV010000095.1:0-254 GCA_964458835.1 uncultured Gammaproteobacteria bacterium
GATCCAGCGGGCCCGCCTCCGGGTCGATGCCATAGCGCGGCCACAATGCGTCGAGGTTGCGCCGTTGCGCATCGGTCATGCGCCCTTCGCGGCGCACGAAACTGCGAATGGGGCGGTGTGAAGGCTTTTCCTGCATGGGGTGCGGCTACTCAACGCAGAGACGCAAAGGCGCAAAGGAGGATCGAGGGATCGGTACTTCCGCGACAGCCACCTGCCGCGAAATGTCGTCGCCCGCTCCGGCTCCCCTCACATCA
>CAYWKV010000095.1:264-10882 GCA_964458835.1 uncultured Gammaproteobacteria bacterium
TTGCGCCCTGGCGCCTTTGTGTTCGTCGTTAACGTTAGAAAAAAGTGCCGTCGATGGGCGACGAGGCGCTGGCGAAACGCTTGCGCGGAATGCGGCCGGCACGGTAGGCCTCGCGGCCGGCCTCGATGGCCTTCTTCATGGCGGAGGCCATGAGCACCGGGTTCCTGGCGCCCGCGATGGCGGTGTTCATCAGCACGCCGTCGCAGCCCAGCTCCATGGCGATGGCCGCATCGGAGGCGGTGCCCACGCCCGCGTCCACCAGGATCGGCACCTTGGCGTTTTCAACGATGGTAAGGATGTTGTACGGATTGCGGATGCCGAGGCCGGAACCGATGGGGGCGGCGAGGGGCATCACCGCCACGCAGCCCATCTCTTCGAAGCGCTTCGCGATGATCGGATCGTCGTTGGTGTAGACCATCACCTTGAAGCCGTCCTTGATCAGCGTCTCCGCGGCGGCCAGCGTCTGGATGATGTCGGGGAACAGCGTCTTCTCGTCACCGAGCACTTCCAGCTTCACCAGATCGTGGCCGTCGAGCAGTTCGCGCGCGAGCCGGCAGGTGCGCACGGCCTCGTCGGCGGAATAGCAGCCGGCGGTGTTGGGCAGGTAGGTGTATTTCGACATCGGCAGCGTGTCGAGCAGGTTCGGCTGCTGCGGGTCCTGGCCGATGTTGGTGCGGCGGATGGCGACGGTGACGATCTCCGCGCCGCTGGCCTCGACCGAGCGTCGGGTCTCGTCCATATCCTTGTACTTGCCGGTGCCGACCAGCAGGCGCGACGTATAGACGCGCCCCGCGATCAGCAGGCCGTCGTCGTTCGCACTGGCGGGTTTCATCACTGTCGACATATCTCTTTCCTTCGATCGGGTGGCTACGGGCCCGCATGAGGCTCGGAATGACTCAATGGCCACGGAAACACACGGAATCACACGGAACACGAAAACCGAGGGTGTGCCCGTCTTCCGTATCCTTCCGTGTGATTCCGTGGCCGATTGCCCGGTGCGTCAGGCTGCGCCGCGACGCACCCTGCGGAGGCGTTGCCGTCCTACGGCATCAACCGCCGCCGATGGCCTGCACGATCTCGATGCGGTCGCCGTCGCGCAGCGCGTGCTCGGCGTAGCGGCTGCGCGGCAGGATCTCGCGGTTGATCTCCATGGCCAGGCGGCGGCCGCCGAGTTCCAGCAGCTCGACCAGCTGCGCGGCGGTCAGGCCGGGCGCGACGGCGCGGGGTTCTCCATTGACAATTATGTTCATCATCGGCGTGGGGGACCGGGGTCCGGCTAGGGGGTTCAATCGAATCGTGCGAACATGTGCGCCGGATTCTACCTCAAAACGCCGCGCGACGCGGCCGCGGGAAGGCGTGCATGCAGGACCGGACCGAAGACATTATCCCTGTCGACGCCGCGGGAACGCTGGCCGGCCTGTTCCAGGAGCGGGTGCGCCGCAGCCCCGGGCGGCCCGCCTACCGCTGGTTCGACAAGGCCGAAGGCGTCTGGCGCGAGATCGACTGGCAGGACATGGGCGCACGGGTGGCCCGCTGGCGCACCGCCCTGGCCGCCGAAGGACTCAAGCCCGGCGAGCGCGTCGCCATCCAGCTGCGCAACGGCCCGGACTGGATCTGCTTCGACCAGGCCGCCCAGGGACTGGGCCTGGTGGTGGTGCCGTTGTATACCGAGGACCGGCCGGACAACGTGGCCTACATCCTCGACGACGCCTGGTGCCGCCTGCTGCTGGTGCAGTCCGGGGCGCACTGGCGGCGGCTCGCGGAGGCGGTCGCGGAGCTGGAGTGCCTGCAGCGCGTGCTGCTGCTCGAGGGCGACGACGGTGCGGACGCGGACCCGCGCCTGCGCGATGTCGAGGCCTGGCTGCAGGCGGCCTCCGCTGCGCCCGCACCCGCGCCGCTGCCCGCGGATCCGCAGGCGCTGGCCTCGATCGTCTACACCTCCGGCACCACCGGCCGGCCCAAGGGCGTCATGCTCAGCCACCACAACATGCTGTCGGTGGCGCACGCCGGCCTGACCATGGTGGACGTCTATCAGGAGGACCTGTTCCTGTCCTTCCTGCCGCTGTCGCACACCCTGGAGCGCACCGCCGGCTATTACCTGCCGGTGATGGCGGGCTCCTGCGTGGCCTTCGCGCGCTCCATCGCCCAGCTCGCCGACGATCTGCAGACGGTCCGGCCGACGCTGCTGATCGCCGTGCCGCGCATCTTCGAGCGCGTCTACGGGCGCATCCAGGAACAGCTGGCCCAGGCGTCCTGGCTGCGGCGCGCGCTGTTCCGGCTGGCGGTCGCCGCCGGCTGGCGGGATTTCGAGCGGCGCCAGGGGCGCGCCGGCTGGTCGCCGCTGCTGCTCGCCTGGCCGCCGCTGCGCCGGCTGGTGGCCGGCAAGGTGCTGGACAAGCTCGGCGGGCGGCTGCGCATCGCGGTCAGCGGCGGCGCGGCCCTGCCGTTTCCGGTGGCGCGGCAGTTCATCGGGCTGGGCGTGCCCATCCTGCAGGGCTACGGCCTCACCGAGACCAGCCCGGTGCTGAGCGTGAACGTGCTCGAGGACAACGCGCCCGCCAGCGTCGGCGTGCCGCTGCGCGGCACCGAGCTGCGCGTCGGCGCGAACGACGAACTGCTCGCGCGCGGGCCCGGCGTGATGCTCGGTTACTGGAACAACCACGTCGCCACCGCGCAGATGATCGACACCGACGGCTGGCTGCACACCGGCGATCAGGCGCGCATCGACCACGGCCATGTCTACATCACCGGCCGCATCAAGGACATCCTGGTGTTGTCCAACGGCGAGAAGGTGTCGCCGGGCGACATGGAGTCGGCCATCTGCCTCGACCCGCTCGTCGATCAGGCGCTGGTGGTGGGCGAGGGCCGCGCCTACCTCGGCGCGCTGCTGGTGCTGAACCCCGACCACTGGTTCGGCCTGGCCCGGCAGCTCGGCCTGGACCCCTTCGATCCGGCCAGTCTCGACGATGAGCACCTGCACGCCAGGCTGCTCAAGCGCGTGCGTCAGCAGCTGCACGCCTTTCCCGGCTGGGCCAAGATCCGCCGCCTTGCGCTCTTTCTGGAACCCTGGACCGTCGACAACGGCCTGCAGACGCCGACGCTCAAGCTCAAGCGCGGCGTGGTGCTGGAGCGGTTCGGGGAGGCGGTGGAGGGGTTGTACCGCTGAGGTGGGGCCGCGCCGAGGGGGACAGACTTCGCGCCGAGGGGGGCAGACTTAAGGAACCTCTGATTAATTCGTCATTGCGAGGAGCGCAGCGACGCGGCAATCTCCAAGCTGTTGATCTGCCGTCGAAGGAGATTGCTTCGCTTCGCTCGCAATGACGGTACAAGGAATTAATCAGAGGTTCCTTAAGTCTGTCCCCCTTCATGCAGGGAGAGGGAGATGAAAATCCGGCGCCGATCCGTGTAGAATCCGGGACGCGCGGGTGTAGTTCAATGGTAGAACGGCAGCTTCCCAAGCTGCATACGTGGGTTCGATTCCCATCACCCGCTCCATTCCCTCCTACTGCAGCCGCACCCGGTACACTTCGGCCAGCGAAATGCGGCGCCCGCGTGCCACCTGCAATGCACCTTCGGTCAGCGGCCGCATGCCGTCGGCGACGGCCTGGCGGCGGATGTCGTCGACCGGTGTGTCGCGGCGGATCAGCTCGCGCATCGGCGGGGTCATGGTCAGCAGTTCGTAGACCGCCATGCGGCCCTTGAAGCCGGTCTGGTCGCAGTGCTCGCAGCCGCGGCCGTGATAGAACGTCTCTTCGATCGACACACCCAGGAACTTGCGCACGGACGCGTCGATCGGCTCCTGCTCGAGGCAGTGCGGGCAGTTCAGGCGCACCAGGCGCTGTGCCAGCACGCCCAGCAGCGAGGATTTCACCAGGAACGATTCGACGCCCATTTCGATCAGCCGGGTCACCGCGGTCGGGGCGTCATTGGTGTGCAGCGTGCTCAGCACCAGATGGCCGGTAAGCGCGCTCTCCACGGCGATCTTGGCCGTCTCCTGGTCGCGGATCTCGCCGACCATGATCACGTCCGGGTCGTGGCGCAGGATATTGCGCAGCGCGCGGGCGAAGCTGAAGCCCGGGGCGGTGTTCACCTGGATCTGCTGCACGCTCTCCATGCGGTATTCGACCGGATCCTCGACGGTGATGATGTTGACGTTCTGGCGACGGACCTCCTGCAGCGCGGCGTACAGGGTGGTCGACTTGCCGCAGCCGGTCGGGCCGGTGACCAGGATCATGCCGTAGCTCTTGTGCAGCAGGTCGGTGAACAGTTCGGCGTCCTGCGCGGTGAAGCCGATCTCGGTGATGGAGCGCATGCCGGCGTCGACGTTGAGCAGGCGGATCACCACGCTCTCGCCCTTCACCGTCGGGATGACGGAGATGCGCATGTCGACGACGTTGCTCCGCGCGGTCATCCGTGCGCGGCCGTCCTGCGGCAGGCGGCGCTCGGCGATGTTCATGCGGCCGAGGATCTTGATGCGCGCCACCACGGCCGGCAGCAGCAGCTTGGCGAAGCTGCGCACCAGCACCAGCGTGCCGTCCTGGCGGAACAGCAGATCGACCTGCTGTTCGCCGGGGCGGATGTGGATGTCCGAGGCGTGGCGCTCGATGGCGTCGGTGAGGATGTTGTTGACCAGCCGGACGATGGGTTTTTCCGTACCCATGCGTTCCACGTCCTGCACGGAGGCCTGGGTGTCCAGCTCGCGCTGGGCGGTGATCTCCAGTTCCTGCAGGGTATCGTCGCTGCCGTGCTGCCCATAGTGGTGCCGGATCGCGCGCACCAGATCGTCGTGCGCGGCGGCGCAGGGATCGATGCTGCGGCCGGTGACGAACTGCAGCATGGTGGTGAGCTCGGCGCTGGCGGGGTTCTCCAGGGCCACGACCAGATGTTCGTCGAGCAGGAACAGCGGCAGCACCAGGTGTTCGCGGGCGATGCCCTCGGGGACGGCGGCCAGCGCCCGGGGATCGACCTCGAAGTTCTTCAGGGATACGAAGGGCAGACCGAGGCGCCGGGCCAGGGCCTGCGGCGATTCCTGCAGACGCGTGTGCGAAGCGGTCGCCCGCTGGGCGGCGGGCTGGCCGCGCAGGGTCCGGTGCGAGGCCAGCAGCAGCGCGAGATCGTCGGCGCGCTCGATAGGTCCGCCCGTCACGCAGGGCTCGCCGGCCTGCGGCTCGCTGGCTTGGGTGTCGGTGGTCGGTAGATCGTGTGGTTTTCCCATGCGCGGGCCGTCGGTGGAGAGTGTCGGGAGGCGGCCAGGATAGCGGCCCTGCGGCGGGCGTCTGAAGCGGGGGTGGAGCAAGCCCGGAAGACTCATTCCGGCTACGAAAGCGCAGGACGGGATCCCTGGCTGGCCGCGAAACCCACGAAAGATTCTTGGCCGGGAAAAAATCACTCTGGCCACGGAAGCACACGGAACTACACGGAAGGTAAAACCCGCTGCATTCCCGCGCTCCGTGTGCTGCCGCGTGCTTCCGTGGCAATACGGTCCTGGGGGCGCTATCTATGGATCTTTACCAAACCGTTTGACATTCGACCTCCTCGTCGCGGGTGCGGACCATCAGCCGGCGTTATCTGTGGATCTTTACCTAACCGGTTGCCCCCTGTAGGAGCGGGCTCTGCCCGCGAACGAGCAGTGGACATGCCGGTTCGCAGGCAGAGCCCGCTCCTACAGGTGTCAACCGGTTAGGGAACCTCTGATTAATTCGTCATTGCGAGGAGCGTAGCGACGCGGCAATCTCCAAGCTATTGATCTACCGTAGAAGGAGATTGCTTCGCTTCGCTCGCAATGACGGTACGACGAATTGATCAGAGGTTCCTTAGGTCATTGCCAAGACATAGGCTGGGGGGTTCAGTGTTCACCGCCTCACCCCGATCTGCGGCCGTTTCGTGTCCGTCAGTGTGGGGGGGCGCCAGGACTGGCGCTCCTACAGGTGCATGAATCATCGCCTGTAGGAGCGGCATTCCTGCCGCGACCGGTGTGGGTGCGCCGACGGAATCGTGCGGCGCCCGGCGGATGGGATGGGGGCGGGCGTTCAGCCGGCCGGGGAGCGGCGCTCGGGGATGAGGCGCTCGCGCGCGAGGTGCTCGTGCAGCTCGAGCGGGGACAGCTTGCTCAGGTCCTTGGCCAGTTCGCGGATTTCCACGCCGGACTTCACCAGGGCGTCGAGTTCGTTGCGCAGGAAGCCCAGCACGCGCTTCTGCGCCACCAGCACCAGCTCACGGGTGGCGTGATCCTGGATCAGGCGCGAGGCCTGGCGGGCGATGTTGCGGGCGAAGCGGCGGTCGACCTCGTCCTGGTGCTGGCTGCGGTGGTCGTCATAGCCGTGCGCCGGACTGCCGCCGCCGCCGCGGTTGCGTCCGGACTTGAGGTTGGTCCACAGGTCGCTGCCGGGCATGTCCTTTTCGGGGCTGACGAGGTCGGCGACCTCGTGCAGGTTGGGCCCCGATTCCATCTCCGGGAACTCCGGTTCCCGCAGCGTAAAGAAACGGGCGCGCGAACCGCCGGCAACCACCACGCAGTTATGGTTCATACGGGTACTCCTTCATGGACGGACCTACAAGACGGCGGCGCCGGAAGGCGAGCGCCGGAAATGCGAGCTTCGGCTGGCCGCCTGGGCCCGGTCGTGTCGCCGGGACCACCATATAGGCGAACGCTAAATAACCTGGCGGCCATATCTAGGTGATAGCCTCCCGCCCTGGGGAATTCAAGGGGGCACGGATGCGTCTCTGTCGTTGCTGCCGCGGAGATGATTTTTCTCCTGTCGCCACGCGGGCGCGCAGCGCCAAACCCCATTTGGCCGCCGGTGCCGCGCAAAGTTCCGCGTGCCCGCGACTGCGCGCAAACATATGAAAAATCGATCGTCCCGCGCGGTGGCCGGCGGCGGTGAGGGGCCCTATACTGTGGCACTCGCCCGCAACGCAGCGAGCCTTTATTAAAGAAACTGAAGGATGCCAAGGCATGAGCAAGATCCTGCGTGTGTTCGGAATTCTGGTCGCCATCCTGGTCGCGCTCATCGTCATCGCGGCCCTGGTGCTGCCGCGGGTCATCGATCCGAACAACTACCGCGACGACATCGCCCGGCTGGTGAAGGAAAAGACCGGGCGTGATCTGACCATCGCCGGTGGCATCGGCTGGTCCGTGTTCCCCTGGCTGGGTGTCGAGATCGGCGCCGTGCGCCTGTCGAACGCCAAGGGTTTCGGTGAAGAGCCCTTCGCCGTCGTCAATGCGGCCCAGGTCCGGGTGAAGGTCCTGCCGCTGCTGCGCAAGGAAATCGAGATGTCCACGGTGGTGCTGGACGGCCTGCAGCTGCGGCTGGCCAAGGACAAGAGCGGCCGCACCAACTGGGACGACCTGATGCAGCCGGCCGCCAAGCCGGCCAAGCCCGCGAAACCCGCCGAGGGCGGCGGCCTGCCGATCGCGGCGCTGGCCATCGGCGGCGTCCGGATCAACGATGCGCAGGTGCTGTGGGAGGACCGGGCCGCCGGCATCACCCAGCGCATCGAGGACCTCGATCTCGAACTGGGCGCCATCGCGCCCGGCCAGCCGGTCGCCGTCACGCTCAGCCTGAACCACCGGGGCGGCAAGCCGGAGCTGGCCTCGCAGGTCAAGCTGTCGGCGCTGGTCGCGCTGGCCGAGGGCCTCAGGCAGGTGACCGTCAGCGACCTGAAGCTCGGCGTCGATGCCCAGGGCGAGTCGCTGCCGGGCGGCCGGTTGCGCGCCGATCTGGGCGCCCAGGCGGCGCTCGACCTCGACAAGCAGACGCTGAGCCTGACGGACCTGGTGGTCAGCTCGATGGGCCTCAGCCTGCGCGGCCAGGCCCAGGGCACGGGCGTCGGCGGCGACAAGCCGCAGTTCGCCGGCAACCTGAAGGTCGACGAGTTCGTGCCGCGCGACGTGCTGCGGACGCTCGGCCAGAAGCTCCCCGAGGTCAGCGACGCGACCGTGCTCGGCAAGGCCGACGCGGCGTTCGCGTTCAAGGCGACGGCCGACAGCGCGAATCTCTCCGACCTCCGGCTGCGGCTCGACGACAGCAGCATCACCGGTTCGCTGGGGATCAGCAATTTCGCCAAGCCCGCCACGACCTTCAATCTGGCGCTGGATGCCATCGATCTCGACCGCTACCTGCCGCCGCAGAAGCCCGGCGAGGTCAAGGCCGCGCCGACGCCGGCCGAGGCGACCGCGGGCGCGGCCGGCATGCTGCCGGTCGACACCCTGCGCGGCCTGAACCTCAACGGCACGCTGAAGATCGGCAAGCTCAAGGCCTATCAGATGCGCAGCACCGACATCACCGTGACGGTCGCCGCCAAGGACGGTCTGGTGCGCGTGCATCCGGCCGGCGCGAAGATGTACGAGGGCAGCTACAGCGGCAACGTGAGCCTGGACGTGCGCGGCAAGGAACCGCGCATCGCCATGGACGAGAAGCTCGCCGGCGTGCAGATCGGCCCGCTGCTGACGGACATGACCGGCGACGCCAGGATCACCGGCAAGGCCGACATCGCCGTGAAGCTCACTGCCGCCGGCAACGATCCCGAGGCCATGCGCCGCACCATGAACGGCAACGCCAGCTTCTCCTTTCTCGACGGCACCGTGAAGGGCATGAACGTGCTCGGCGAGATCCGCCGCGCCTATGCGCTGGTGCGCGGCAAGCCCGCCCCGGCGACGACGGGCGCGCCCGACCAGACCGACTTCAGCGCGCTCACCGGCACCGCCGCCATCACCAACGGCCTGGTGCGCAACGACGATTTGCTGGTGAAGTCGCCGGTGATGCAGCTCGCCGGCAAGGGCACCGCCAATCTGGTGAACGAGCAGCTCGACTACGGCGTCACCGCCAACCTGGTCGACGTGCTGGAGGGCGAGGGCGAACTCACCGGCCGGGCGATCCCCGTGCGCATCACCGGCACCTTCTCCGCGCCCAAGGTCGGCGTCGACATGGAGCAGGTGCTCAAGCAGGAAGTGAAGAAGCAGATCGAGAAGAAGATCGAGGAGAAGCTCGGCATCGGCGGCGAGGCGCAGAAGGAAGAGGTGCAGAAGGACGTCCAGCAGAAGCTGGAGGAGAAGGTGCAGGACAAGCTCAAGGGGCTGTTCGGTCGATGAGCCGTGCGCCCCTTCCGGGGGCATCGGCGGGCCTGTACGCGGGCGTGCTGCTGATTGCGACGGTGCACGCCGGCGAGCTGCTGGACGTCGCCGTCGGTGAATCCGGGGGCCGCTATGCGGTGCAGGTCGAGGTGCACTTCGACGCGCCCGCCGCGCGCCTGCGCGCACTGATCACCGACTATGCGCACCTCGATCGCATCAACGACGCCATCCGGCGCAGCGAGGTCCTGGCGGTGAACGGCCCGGGGCAGCACCGGGTGCGCACCGAGGCGCAGGTGTGCGTCGGGCCGTTCTGCAAACGCATCGTGCAGATCCAGGACGTGGAGGTGCTGCCCGGTGGCGACGTCCTCGCCACACTGCGGCCCGAGGGCAGCGATTTCCGCTACGGCCGCGCCGAGTGGCGGTTCCGGCCCGAGGCGGACGGCACCCGCATGCACTTCCGCAGTGAGATCGAGCCGGCCTTCTGGGTACCGCCCTTCGTCGGCCCCTGGCTGATCAAGCGCGCCCTGGAGGCGGAGGCCCTCAGGAGCGTCGCCAACCTCGAGCGGCTGGCGGAGGACTGACCGCAAGCGCGATTCGCCGGCGCGGTTCGATCGACATTCAAAACCATGTTGGCCACGGAAACACACGGGAAAAACCAGGGTCAGAGAGGAATGACACTTGCTTAAGCCGACGTCTTGAAATGGCCACGAAACCCACGAAATCCACGAAAGTCTTGAAGACGAAAACCCCAGCCACGGAAAGCACTGACAGCTATGGAGCTGTAGACCCTGTTTCCGGAGAGACGGTTTTTCTTCTCATACCTTTCGTGGATTTCGTGGGTTTCGTGGCCAAGAAGGGCTTAAGTAAGTGTCATTCCTCTCTGACCCCGGTTTTTCCCGCTCCTACAGGTGGGTAGATCACGTTCATCATCATGACCAACCGAAACTTCAGTGACCGCATCCTGCGCTGGTACGACCGGCACGGGCGCAAGGACCTGCCCTGGCAGTGCGAGCGCACGCCCTACCGGTGGTGGGGCTCGGAGGTGATGCTGCAGCAGACCCAGGTCGCGACCGTGATCCCGTACTTCGAGCGCTTCATGGCGCGCTTCCCGGACGTGGTGGCGCTGGCCGACGCCGCGCCGGACGCGGTGCTGCACCTGTGGTCGGGGCTGGGCTACTACGCCCGCGCCCGCAATCTGCACCGGGCGGCCCGCCAGGTGCGCGACCTGCACGGCGGCGCGTTTCCCGTCGACTTCGAGGCGGTCCGGGCACTGCCGGGCATCGGTCGCTCCACCGCCGGCGCCATCCTGGCCCTGGCCTGCGGGCAGCGCCACGCCATCCTCGACGGCAACGTGAAGCGGGTGCTGGCGCGCTTCCACGCCGTGCCCGGCTGGCCGGGCGCGGCGGCGGTGCTGGCGCAACTGTGGGACTGCGCCGAGGCGGCCACGCCGGTGACGCGGGTGGCGGACTACACCCAGGCGATGATGGATCTGGGCGCGACGGTCTGCACGCGCGCCAGGCCGGCCAGCGGACAGCGGTCGCAGGC
>CAYWKV010000096.1:0-10880 GCA_964458835.1 uncultured Gammaproteobacteria bacterium
ATCACACCACCCTGTACACCCGTTCGCCGCTGTCGTTGTGCGCCAGCACCACGTTCAGGCCCAGCTTCTTGCGTAGCATCCCGGAGATGGCTCCGCGCACGGAGTGGGGCTGCCAGCCGGTGGCCAGCATCAGTTGCAGGCTGGTCGCCCCCTGCGGGCGGCGCAGCGCAACCACCAGCGCGGCGAGTTTGGTGCCGGGGCGGATCGGGATGCCCTCCACAAGTTGGATGTCGTCGGTGGTGTCCACTGGCTGGACATCATCCAGCGGCACGGGTCGCAGCTGTCCGATGGCCGCGTAGCCCGCGTCGGTCAGCACGTGGCCGCCGTCGGCTGGCTCGATCCACCCGCGCTGCAGCAGTGCAGTCAGCACCTTGGCCCGAGCGCCGCCGCGCAGGGTGTCAGGCGGAATCACACGCCCATCGGCACGGCGGGCAGCAGTACGCAGTAGCAGGCTTTGCGCTGGGGAGAGTTTGAGCAGGGTCTCCATCATGGCCTCCGTCACTTGGCCTGGCCGTCAAAGATCGCCAGCAGGTCATCCAGCGCCTGATCCACCCGCCCGAGGTCGCCCACGTGGCCCCAGTGAATGGCCTCTGGGTCGTGGCCGAAGTGGTCGTCGGCCAGTTGCCGCAGCCGGGTCAACTTGTTGTGGATGGCTGCGGCGCGGGCGAGGTAGGTGTCGAGGGCGTCGGTCTGGCGGGTCATAGCGGGGCTCCGGGTTGATTGATGACGCCACCATTCACGCGCTGAACGATCAACAAGCCAAGCTTTTGTTCATCAAAATCTGGCTGCAGTTGTGCCACATTGATAAGATGGGGGTCTTATGCCATGTCGATCAGGACATCCGATATGAAGCGCTGTGTTGTCGGTATTCGTCGCCCTGGCGAATCGCAGGGGGCAGTTGCTCAAAAAGATGTCCCGACGGTCTGGTTTCCGCCGATGGCCACCATGGCTGCGGTGCTGTCGGAGGATAACCAAACTCTGCTGCGTCTCATCCGTGACAATCGGCCCAGGTCGTTGACCGAATTGGCGGACCTAACTGGGCGGCAAGTGCCTAACCTGTCGCGCACGTTGCGAATGATGGAGGGGTATGGACTGGTGGAGTTGAAAAAGAACGTTCGCGAAATTGAACCTATCGCGCTGGCAACCAGTTTCAAGATCCTGATCGGTTGAGGCTGGCTGCAATGGCAAATCAAAAAAACTCTGAGAAAAATATCTTCGTTGAGCCAAGAAAGCGCCTAATTGGCTGGGTGCGCAAGCAACTGATCGGGCCACCCGACCTGCCGAAAAACGAAGGCCCTGATCTCGTTGGCGTGTTGCCAACTGAACGCTTCCCCTGTGGAGCGCTATATCCAATTTCGCCAGCCGGAGAAGGTATTGATCCCGCTGGCGACGATGGAAGCGAAGATGACACTTTGCCCAATGCAGCAGGTGAAACCAAAGAAGAACCAGCGGTTGTACGGCGCTATATTCCGCCATCATCACTAGGGTTCTCGTTCTTTATAAAAGGCGAAGATATTGGCTTTCAAGTTCTCTGCCGTGCGGCCCGGTACGAAAGAACCGAGCGAGACGAGCGTGGGCGGTTCAAGAATTCCTGGACGCGCAAGCCACCGGTCTCAGATGCTCAAGAAACCGAAGAGTTTGTAAACGTCGCATGCCCTTCGAAAAATTCGCGCCAGAGCTTTGAGAAACTTGGTGGTAGCGCACGCGTGGATATCGAGTGGCGGCGTTTCGCCGATGGCTGGATTGTTACAACCTCCCTTTGCAATTCGAATGAAATCCTTTACGAGGAACAAACCGGACGGGATTTTGCCTTCGAACGCGCCGAAAAAACCTTGTTCGAAGCATCCCTGCGCTGTGTGATCGATACTGGCGAAGTTGGAACCTATCCTCGCTTAGATCGAAGCCTGCTCGACGAGGAAGAACAAGAGATCGAACTGCAATATGTCCGTCGGCATGTGTATGCCATCGGACATGGCTGCGCCGCTGAATGGAAAATCGAAAACGGCAAAGTGACCGAGGTTTACTCGGATACGATGCCATCAGTAGAAGTACCGCAGATGACAGCCGACACGGGCGCACGCGGCGATCCGGTTCTATCACTTGCCAGGCTGTCTGATATCGATGACCTGCATTCAGACGTTCAACCTGAACTCGCCGCTTTCGTGGATGGATACGCTGCGTGGGTTGCCGAACAAGAGCGCAGCATATCCGAGCAACCAGCAGACGATCACGCTGCGGCTAAGCGCATTGTGAATCGCATGGGCATTACAGTGTCGCGTATGCGCGCGGGGCTGGGTTTGTTGAGTAAGGATGCTCGGGTTCGGCTGGCTTTCTCACTGGCCAATCGCGCCATGCTGAGTCAAATGCGACAAAACGATCAGTTGCAAGGCAAACCTCGCGGTGACGACGCTTATCGTTGGCGTCCTTTCCAGTTGGCGTTTCTGCTGACCACGTTGGAATCTGCAGCAAACCCGGAAAGCGATTTCCGCGACACGCTTGACCTCATCTGGTTTCCGACCGGTGGTGGCAAAACTGAGGCCTATCTCGGCCTGATCGCAATCCAGATCACACTCAGACGCCTGCGCCATCCTGATACGGGGGGAGGGACGACGGTCTTGATGCGCTACACCTTGCGCCTGCTGACGCGCGATCAATTTATCCGCGCCACGCGCTTGATCTGTGCACTGGAGTTGATTCGTCGTGAGCGAGGTGACCTCGGTTCAGAGCCGATTTCTGTTGGCATGTGGGTTGGTGATGCCACCAGCCCAAATACCTTACAAAAAGCCTCTGAACTTGTGGCAAGGGCTCGCTCGTCAGGCGATCAACCCGCACTGGTGCTCGACCGTTGTCCTTGGTGTGGCAGTGCTTTTACGGCAGAGCGCAACTACGATAGCTCGGAACGCCATTTCCATTTTTTATGTAGAAACGCAGCCTGCCGTTTTGGAAGTTCTGGCACAGGCAGGTTGCCGTGCAACGTAGTCGACGAGGCTTTGTATGCCGAACCACCAACGATGCTAGTTGCTACCGTGGACAAGTTCGCTCGACTGGCCTGGGAGGAGCGCGCTAATGCCTTCTTTGGCGGAGCGCGGCATTTACCCCCGGAACTCATCATCCAGGACGAATTGCACCTGATCGCGGGCGCGCTTGGCTCAATTGCGGGGCTATATGAAGCAGCGGTAGACACCGTCGTGCAATCGCGTGGTTTGTATCCGAAATACATTGCATCAACCGCCACCATCCGTATGGCAAGCCAACAGGTCAAACGTCTGTATGGCCGCGACGTGGCCGTGTTCCCTCCACCAGGCATAAGCTGCGATGATTCCTTCTTTGCCAGAACCGTGCCTTTGAGCCAACGCCCTGGCCGTATTTACGTTGGCTATCTGGCTCCCATGCTGAACCGTCAAGCGTGCATGGCCCCGCTCGCCGCTGCACTTTTGCTGGCCCCGAACGCCTTGTTCGAGAATGAGCAGGATCAGCGTGAATTATTGGATGCCTGGTGGACACAGATGGTCTATCACGGCAGCCTTAAGGGCGTTGGCAACAGCCATACAGCGTTTGCCAGTGCTGTCCGGGATTTCATGCGGTTATTGGGAGCGGATTCGGTAGGCGACAATCAAGCACAGCCTGATATCGAATACACCAATCATTCGCACGCCGCTGAAAAGAGAGACGGTGGTCAACGGGCTACACCCAGCATTGCCCAACTCACCAGCCTGCAGAGTGCCGAGGAAAATGCAGATATTTTCGCCAGACTGAACAGGCAGTGGGATGAAGAGGGCTGTCTAGATGCCGTATTGGCCACCAACATGATTTCAGTCGGGTTGGATGTGGGGCGACTTGGTTTGATGATCATCAATGGCCAGCCTCTGACCACGGCGGAATACATACAGGCCAGCAGTCGCGTGGGGCGGAGCGAAGTTCCCGGCTTGGTATTCGCAAACTATTATCGCGACCAAGCTCGAAGCCTGTCGCATTACGAAAGCTTCCGTCCTTATCACGATGCGTTTTATCGCTTCGTTGAACCCACTAGCGTCACGCCCTATACCTACCAGGCACGTTTACGCGCCCTTCATGCCGCATTGGTCATCGTCATACGCCACACTGGGAAAGGGATGCTGGGCAACGAGAGCGCAGGCGATTTCGATCCGAGTGACGCATTGATTGCCAAAACCATTGATCGCTTGAAGCGCCGTTGCAGGCAATCCGTTTCCGGAAACCCGGGCGAAGTGGATGCACATATGGACGCCCTTGTCGCTGCATGGCAGAACGAAGCTGAACGTTGTCGTGACTCGCGGAGGAAACTGGAATATCAGGTTCCGGACCGAGACACGGGGCGTGATCGTTTGCTCTACAACCACAATGACAGGATTCGTGGTCTTTGGCCGACATTGCAATCTTTGCGCAATGTCGAAAACAGTGCATTGCTCAAGGCGCTCTGACCCCTATGCCCAACAACAGTCCCAATGAATTGATCCCGGTTCGTTTATCGCATGTGTTGGGCCAGAGCGGTGTTGGCGCAATTGTCCGTGGCGCGAATGGTTTGGTGGTCGTTCAAGACTGCCGCCAGTGGACCGATCGTCAAGGGGAGCCTGCGGGCAAACTGATCCCCTATGTAGAGCGCGTGCGAGCCGCGTTGGGAATTTCACAAGTGCTGCGCGAACCACCTGTTGCCAAGGAGTTGGTCCATGGCCAAATCGACGGTGCCTGTGTACCTGCAACGCGGTTTCCATCTTGGATGCGCTGCCCGAATCCAAAGTGTGGTGCGCTCTATCTGCGACCGTGGAAAGATGCTTCAACGGAAGATATCTCTCAGTGCCGCTGCACGAGATGTGAGAAAAAGCCTAGATTGGAGCAGGTCACCTGGGTCTTGGCTCACCAGGCTGGCTACCTGGCCGATGTGCCATGGCACTTTCTTGCCCATCGTGATGCACGCGCCCCAACCCAACAGAGCTGCAAGATACGCGACCGGCTCCAACTGATCGATCGTGGCTTTGACCGGCGCATCTTGCGTTGTGCCGCGTGCGGTGCTGAAACCCAGTTTCATGGTGACGAGCGAATACCCTTCGGTCAACAACGAATGCAGCCATGGACAAAAGATGATCTCGCGCTACCCGATGTCGACCAGTCTGATGACTCCGATGAGGGCAGACAAAACCTGGCCCAGGTGCTTGCCATTAATGACACCCGCGTCTACTCACCTGATGTGGTATCCGTACTGATCATTCCGCCGGAATCCCGCGTCCGCAAGGGCACGGTCGTTGATCTTCTATATCGAAACTCGTCCGAGCGAAAAAAAATCGATAGCGCCAAAACGCCATTGGCGAGAAAGTCGGCGATCAAAACGCTGACAACTGAGTACCGGTGCCAGGCACAGGATATCGAAGCAGCATTGTCCGATCTCGATCGCGGCTATCCCTTGTATGGCGAAAACCTCACGCCAGGTCAATTACGAGAAAGCGAGTTCGAGGCCTTTCTGGAAGTGCTTCCAGATCAGCGCGATGACGAAGACCTTGTCACGCGAAACAGAAGCGAAGAATGGCAAGCACTGGCTACCGCCGATGACATGTGTGCAGAATCAAAGACCATTGTCCGTTGTGTTCAGCATCTTGTTCGGGTAGATCGCCTCAAGGCAGTGAGAGTGTTCAGCGGATTTACTCGCCTTGGTGGCGAAGACATAGTTCCGCCTGACATTATCGGGCAGTCCGACTGGCTACCGGCCATTGAATTGTACGGAGAGGGGATCTTCATTGCGTTAGATGAAAGCAGGCTGGGCAGGTGGGAGCAACAACCAGCAGTGCTCGCACGACTGGAGAAACTGCAGCAGAGGTTTGCCCAATCAGGGCGCACTGAACCCAACCCGTTGACTCCACGCTTCATGCTTCTGCACACGCTGTCCCACTTGCTGATTCGGCAAATCGAATCCGAAGGTGGCTATCCGGCGGCATCACTCATTGAACGCATTTATTGCTCCCATGCGCCGAATCTCATGGCCGGCATTCTAATTCATGTCGCCGTTCCTGACATCGCAGGCTCGCTTGGCGGCTTGGCGGAACTGGCCGAGCCCAAACGGTTTCTGGGCATTCTGTCCCGCGCAATTGAACATGCCCGTTGGTGCTCACTTGACCCAGTGTGCAGTGAGCACGATGGGCAAGGGCCGGGCCTGCTGAACCGAGCGGCCTGCCATGCGTGCACGTTGGTTCCGGAACCCGCCTGTGAATTCGGTAACACGTTGCTGGATCGCAGCTTCGTTAAGGGCGATGACAGTCACGGACTACCTGCATTCTTCGGAGCGCCGTGATCATGCCTGTAGACCGCACTCGCCGCTTTGCCTTGCCCGGTATTCAGGATCTCAACAAAGATCAGGACGAGGCGCTAGCTCTTCCATTGGAGGGACAGCATCTCATCATTGGAGGGCCAGGAACCGGGAAGTCGGTGGTGGCATTGCTGCGGGCAAAACGACTAGCAGCAAGCGAAAAAACCTACCGGACGCTGGTCTACAACCACTTGCTGGATCATTCAAATCGACATCTTTTTGGCAAGGGGCAAGCCTTTTCTGCAAAGACTTGGGACTCATGGTTCCGCGACATTTGCCGACATTTTCTTAAGTCGGTTCCGACGC
The DNA here is from genome assembly GCA_964458835.1 of uncultured Gammaproteobacteria bacterium. Lineage (GTDB taxonomy): Bacteria > Pseudomonadota > Gammaproteobacteria > Thiohalobacterales > Thiohalobacteraceae > JAHJQQ01. The sequence goes on from CAYWKV010000096.1 coordinate 6,620, forward strand.
GGGAGCCTGATTATCCTGGTGGCTACCGACCGATCGACTGGGGTGCGGTCCTGAGTAAAGTCCAAAATTTAGAAAACACGGGGGATCATTCTCAACGATTTCTGTTGATTGATGAGGGGCAAGACATGCCTCCCGCCTTCTACCAAGTACTTGTACATCTTGGATTCGAGAATTTCTATGTTGTGGCAGACCAAAATCAGCAGCTTGATCCAGATAGATGCAGTTCGCGTCAGGACATCGAAAACGCACTAGGGATTGACCAAAGAGACACGCTAGAACTCAAAACCAATTATCGAAACACTCTTCCTATCGCTAAGCTCGCACAACATTTTTACCCGGCCGATCCCGCCAGCCCAAGGCCTGAACTCCCCGGTCCCAAGCCCGCAGCCACATCACCGGAGCTATGGAAATACGGCACAACAGGCCAGCCCTCATTGAATGAAATCGTGGACCGAGTTCTTCATTTGAGCGATCGCTTTCCAAGCAAACTGATTGGGATCATCACGCCAGACAATCAAGTTCGCGAAAAGTTTCACTCCATGTTTAGTAGAGCCAGTCCAACGCTGGACAACGACAAGCCCCCCATACAAACCTTTAAATCAGGGAGTCAGGAGTCACTGGACTTTGGCAAGGGGGGAATCATGATCATCAACGCCCAATCCTGCAAAGGATTGGAATTCGATATCGTCATTCTTGCCGATGTTGATCAGCACAAACCAAAACAAAATCGTTATGCGTTGAAATCACGCTTTTATGTGATGGTGGCACGAGGTCGGGAGCAAGTCATTCTGCTCCGCACAGGAAATACTTGCCCAGTCGTGGAAGCTTTGCTTCCCACTGACTCGACCATCCTCGTCAGGAAAGAGTAATGAGCACAGCAAATTTAAAGAACAAAGGCACGCCAAAGACCCCGCAACCATGGTATCTGGTCACCAACCATCTGAACTTACTCTATATGCTGGCGGCGGGGCTGGTGATGGAGCCATCCTGGTTCCGTGGAAAGCACTATGTCGATTCGTTGGGAGCCGTTCCCGGCTGGGTTCCGTTGTTCCGTGATGCGATTCCAACCAGGACATTCGAAGAGGCTATCAGTGAGCGCCGGCATCTGCGCCCCTGCCTTGTGTCCTTTGATCTATCGGGTGTTTCTGGCCCCGTGCAAGTGTTATCCCGAGAAGGCAAGGTTCGTGACGCCAAACTTCCCAGCATACGCCTTGGGAAAGAAGGGATCGGTATTTTTGTCCGAGCGCCTTTGCCACTAACGTTGATTTCCCGGATCTGTTTTCAGTCAGATGAAGACCAACAGATTTTTGAAGCAGCGGCCAAAGATGTTTCCAATGTGGACTTGAAGCCATATCGATTGGCAGTTGAAGAATCCTTGTTTCGCAATGCGACCGATAGTGCCTGGCCACCGGTGCAAACAGCTAAGGCACGTCGGAATAAATTAAAAAATGAGTCTGGCACCCAAGCAAGTCTTCCACTTGCTTCGACACCGAGTGTTCAGACGGATGTAGCATCTCAAATAGAGCATCGACACATTTCAGCGCAGGCTCTGGGTGGACTGCTTTCCATGCTTTACCACTGTGCCAACCACAGTGAGTTGGGCGTAAATGTTTTTCAACTGATAACAGGTTCCGCAAACATTACTAACAGCGCCTCTGTTGAAGACCCGATATTGGCAGAGTTGCCAAATTGGTTAAGCGGAGATGGAATATCGGAGCGCTCAAGTACTCCTGCAAAGCTGTATTGGGGGACGATTAACGCCCTTGTTGCCGCACAGGAAGTAAACCACTCATCGCAACCTGTGGACGTAGCACTTGAATACCTCGCCGCTCAAGCCGCGCAGTTAGATGACGATAAATCCAAGTCTCGCCTGGAGCGATTGACCGTAGATATGCGGAGTTTGCTCGGCTTAGGTGGAGGAACCATTACTGAGCTATTCGAACGCCACAAAGGATCTCTATCTCGCCCATTGCTTTTGTTTTGCTTGCGTGAGCATTGCAAAGACCTATTGGAATTCTCACATCCTCTATTGAGCGATGCCGAGCATCTGCTAGCGGGCATACTGTTCGGAGTACGGGATGGTTGGCTGAGGCTGCCTTGCGAGATGCGCAACCAAGCGTTGTCTGCTTATGTCATGTATCGCATGGCGAGTGTCGCACATCAAAAGCAAGGGAGTGAGTTGATTCTCCCAAAAACGTCAAGCCCACAACCTCTGCGCGCCCTATTCCCCTGTAATGCAGAGTCATGGAACAAGAGCCAAATCAACGCTGCCATCGAAATTGCCAAAGTCAGCAAGTGGAGAGGCTGCATCGAGACAGTCATTGCGTCGACTGATAGTTCTCCCCTAGAAAATCCGAGGCATGAGAACGGAAAGTTTGTCTTTTCCGGCGAAGCAAGTTTGACGATAAAAATCCTGCATGACGCCTTTCTGAGGCGTCTAGGAGAGTGGCCGTCAATTGATGCAAAGTTGGAATCGAAGATAAGAAATGACTTGAACTCGGCAAGAAAAGAGGAAATAGGCCAAGCATGAGGATGATTCCCAGTGAGCCGCTACACACCGAAAGTTACGCGGAAAAGCGCGTATTTGACCAGTTGCGGGCTTCTTTTTCTGGGTCGGATCAGACGGGGTGGTTTGCCATGCACTCACTCAATCTTCCCCGGCATCAATACAAACGGTTCGGCGAGATCGATTTCATCGTATGCGGCCCTGATGGCGTGTTTATCCTGGAAGTGAAAGGGGGCGGCGTTTCATGCCGTGATGGTGTCTGGGAAACACGGAATCGTTTTGGGGAAACAAATCGACTAAAAGAGTCCCCCTTCAAACAGGCGGAAGGCGCCATGCATGGTTTGATGAAGAAGTTGCCGCACACGCTGCATCATGCATTTGTTTCAGGTTACGGCGTCGTAATGCCAGATGTCGATAACCTGCCCGAGAGCGCTGAATGGGATCACGCCGTATTAGCAGACGCCAAAGACTTCAAACAATTCGAGAAGTGGCTGATCCGACTTATCAAGCATTGGCGGGAAAAAGATGCTCGCACTCCACGGGCGACCTCCGATCAGCTTAAGCAGTTGCGGCAGCACCTTCGCCCTGACTTCGAAGCTGTGGTTCCGCTGCATGTCACTGCCGGTGAGGTCGAATCTCGCATCGCAAGACTGACAGAGGACCAATTGCGGTTAATCGATGCCGTTGAAGCTAATGATCGGGTTATTTGTTCTGGTGGTGCGGGAACAGGAAAAACAATGCTTGGACTTGAGTTGGCGAAGCGCTGGACGGCAGCCGGAATGAACGTCGCCATGACGTGCCACTCGCCGTGGCTGAAGAACTTTCTGGAGCGCAATCCACTCGTTGGTCTAACGGTTTGCCTATCTGACTCCATACATCTCGCAGCAAGAAGATCCGGCATTGATAATTTCGATGCGATTATTGTCGATGAAGGGCAGGACATATTGAATATGGAGAGCCTATCAAAGTTGGACAAGTACCTGAAGGACGGGCTTGAAATGGGGCGCTGGTGTTTTTTTCATGACATCAACAACCAATCCGGATTGTGTGGCGCTTATGTGCCGGATGCTTACGAATATCTGCGAAGTTTTTCACCGACAAAAATACCGTTAAGAACGAATTGCCGGAATTCGTTGCCAATACTGAATCGCATTCAGAGCGCACTTCAGGCTGACATGGGGAATTCCGGTGTCGGAGATGGTCCATCTGTGCGCGAGTCTTTTGCAAACGATCGTCAAAAAGCAATCCAGATTATTGAGTTTGAACTAGAAACGCTCACAGAGAAGGAGGGGTTCGTGTATGGCGACATCGTCATGTTGTCGCATTTGCCGTTCTCAGATTCTTTGGTTTCGTCGTTGTCTCAGCGTTGGCAAAAAGTGATTTCCATTCTCGATGGTGCGTCCCCACTCAATTCAACCAGGCAATCCATTGGTTTTGCCCAGATCCCAGACTTCAAAGGATTGGAGAGTGAGGCCATAGTACTTATCGATCTACCGACTCCTGGCTCGAGCGCAGACTGGCGCTCGCTCCACTATGTCGGGATGAGCAGGGCACGTGCGGTCTTAAGCATGATTAGCCTATCGGTCAGTAACAACCCGCTCCAGTGCTCATAAGCTCGGGAGGCCAGTCGGTACATGGTCAACCATCCGCCACCAACAATGAAACCCCAACCGTTTTCGGCTGGGGTTTTTTTTATTCGTACTCGCCGCGGCGCTCACGCTGGGAGCCGGTCTTCGGCCGTTCGGCGCCACCCCT
>CAYWKV010000097.1:0-10837 GCA_964458835.1 uncultured Gammaproteobacteria bacterium
GCCCGCGCCGGCCGCGGCGCCTGCCCCCCCACCCGCAGCACCGGCAGCCGCACCCGCGCCCGCGCCGGCCACACCGGCGGCGGCGCCCCAATCCGGCTGGATCGTGCAGCTCGCCAGCCTGTCGAGCAAGGACAACGCCATGGCCCTGCGCGAGCGTCTGCGCGGCCTCGGCTACACCGCCTTCGTCGAGGAGACGAAGACCGCCAAGGGCGTCCTGTATCGCGTACGCGTCGGACCCGAACTGGAGCGCGCCAACGCGGAGAAGCTGCGCGACCGCCTGCAGGAACAGGTCGATCTGAAGGGCCTCGTCACCAGCTATCCCTGATGCCCTCTGGGGATGGGCGGCGGATTCCAGCCCACACGGCAGCCGTCTGGTACAATCGGCGGCAGGCGGAAGCGGCAAATCCGCGAAGGTCCCGTCGCCGGGCGATCGAACGGGCCACGACTACGGCGGGCGGGCAGTGAACTGGGCGGACTATTTCATTCTGGGCCTGATCGGTCTTTCGGCGCTGGTCAGCATCTGGCGCGGCTTCATCAAAGAGGCGTTGTCTCTGGCCACCTGGGTGGTTGCATTCCTGGTGGCCTTCGCGTTTTCCGACCCGCTCGCCGACCTGCTGACGCCCTGGATATCCCTGCCGTCGGCGCGTGCGGCGCTGGCGATCGCGCTGCTGTTCGTGGCGGTGCTGTTGCTCGGCGGGGTGATCGGCTACCTGGCGGGCCAGCTGGTCAGGAAGACGGGCCTGTCGGGGACGGACCGCATCCTGGGCACGGTGTTCGGCGTGGCCCGCGGAATCATGATCGTCGCCGCGATGGTGCTGCTGGCGGGGTTGACGGCGCTGCCACAGGATCCCTGGTGGCGGGAATCGCAATTGATGCCACATTTCGAACGCGTGGCGCTGTGGCTTGCGGATTATCTGCCGGTCGACGTGGCGGATAATGTCCAGTTCGACCGTCCGGCCCTGCCGGACACGGGTCTTTCGAGGTAGACAGATCAATGTGCGGAATCATCGGTATCGTAGCCCACGAACGGGTCAATCAGGCCCTGTACGACGGGCTCACCGTCCTGCAGCATCGCGGCCAGGACGCCGCCGGCATCATGACCTGCGACGACAACCGTCTCTATCTCCGCAAGGACAACGGTCTGGTCCGTGACGTGTTCCATACCCGGCACATGCTGCGGCTGCTGGGTACCATGGGCATCGGTCATGTGCGCTATCCGACCGCAGGCTGCGAATCCAGCGCCGAGGCGCAGCCGTTCTACGTCAATTCACCCTACGGCATCAGCCTCGCGCACAACGGCAACCTGACCAATGCCGGCGAGCTCAAGCGCGACGTGTTCCGCGAGGATCTCCGCCACATCAACACCGATTCGGATTCCGAGGTGCTGCTCAACGTCTTCGCCCACGAGCTGCAGCGCCAGGGCAAGCTGCGCATCGACGAGAACGACGTCTTCGACGCCGTCGCCGGCGTGCATCGCCGCTGCCGCGGCGCCTACGCGGCCGTCGCCATGATCACCGGCTATGGCGTGGTCGCATTCCGCGATCCCCAGGGCATCCGGCCGGTCGTGTACGGCAAGCGCGAGACCGCGGCGGGCACGGACTACATGGTCGCCTCGGAGAGCGTCGCCCTGGACGTGCTGGGCTTCGAGCTGGTGCGCGATGTCGCACCGGGCGAGGCGGTGTTCATCACCGTCGACGGCCGGATCCACACGCGCCAGTGCGCCGAGTCCCCGCGCTACGCCACCTGCATCTTCGAATACGTCTACCTCGCCCGGCCCGACTCGATCATCGACGATGTTTCGGTGCACAAGGCGCGGCTGCGCATGGGCGACAAGCTGGCCGCCAAGATCGTGCGCGACTGGCCCGATCACGACATCGACGTCGTCATTCCCATTCCCGACACCAGCCGGACCTCGGCGCTGCAGCTGGCCAACACGCTGGGCATCAAATACCGCGAAGGCTTCATCAAGAACCGCTACATCGGCCGCACCTTCATCATGCCGGGGCAGCAGCAGCGCCGGAAGTCGGTGCGCCAGAAGCTCAATGCCATCGATCTGGAGTTCCGCGGCAAGAATGTCCTGCTGGTGGATGATTCCATCGTGCGCGGTACGACCTCGCGGCAGATCATCCAGATGGCGCGCGAGGCCGGCGCCACCAAGGTGTATTTCGCTTCAGCCGCGCCGCCGGTGCGCTTCCCCAACGTCTACGGCATCGACATGCCGAGCCGCGACGAGCTGGTGGCCTACGGCCGCACAGTCGAGGAGGTCGCGGCCGAGATCGGCGCCGACCGCCTGATCTTCCAGGAACTCCCGGACCTGATCAGTGCCGTGCGCAAGGGCAACGACAGACTGACCGGCTTTGACTGCTCGGTGTTCGACGGCGAGTACGTGACCGGCGACGTCGACACCGCCTATCTCGAAGATCTGCAGAAGCAGCGCAGCGACAGCGCCAAGCAGGAGCGCCGCGACGCCGACGCCGAAGAAGTCATCGAGATGTACAACAGTGCTTGAGCCAAGGGCAGGGGCTAGGGGTAGGACGCGGTCCTGGTGAGATTCGGGGGGGGACGATGGATTTTGAACTGGACGACTACGGCTTCGACACACTGGCGATCCGCGCCGGACAGCGGCGCCCGGCCGAGGGCGAGCATTCCGAGCCGATCTTCCCGACCTCCAGCTACGTGTTCGGCAGCGCCGCCGAGGCGGCGGCGCGCTTCTCGGGTGCCCAGCCGGGCAACATCTATTCGCGCTTCACCAATCCGACGGTCCGCACCTTCGAGCAGCGCCTGGCGGCGCTCGAAGGCGGCGAATCCTGCGTGGCGACCGCCTCGGGCATGGCGGCGATCCTGGCGACCTGCCTCGCGTTGCTGAAGCAGGGCGACCACCTGCTGTCATCGCGCGCCATATTCGGCACCACGACGGTGCTGTTCAGCACCTACCTGGCCCGCTGCGGGATCGAGACCAGCTACGTGCCGCTCGCCGACCTCGATGCCTGGGCCGCGGCCATCCGCCCGAACACGCGCATGCTGTTTCTGGAGACGCCGTCCAATCCACTGACCGAACTGGGCGACATCCGCTCCCTGGCGGATCTCGCGCATGCCCGTGGCTGCCTGCTGGTGGTCGACAATTGCTTCTGCACGCCGGCGCTGCAGCGTCCGCTGGAACTGGGCGCCGACGTCGTGATCCATTCGGCGACCAAATACCTCGATGGCCAGGGGCGGTGCGTGGGCGGGGCGGTGATCGGCGACAAGGAGCGCGTCGGCAAGGATGTCTATGGTTTCCTGCGGACCTGCGGGCCGACCATGAGTCCGTTCAACGCCTGGGTCTTCCTGAAGGGGCTGGAGACGCTGTCGCTGCGGATGCGCGCGCACAGTGCGAGTGCCCTCGCGCTCGCCACCTGGCTGGAGTCACATCCGCAGGTGGCGCGCGTCTACTACCCGGGTCTGCCGTCGCACCCCCAGCATGCGCTGGCCGCGGCGCAGCAGCGCGACTTCGGCGGACTCCTCAGCTTCGAGGCGCGCGGCGGCCAGCCGGCGGCCTGGCGGGTGATCGATGCCACGCGTCTGCTGTCCATCACGGCCAATCTCGGCGACGTGAAGAGCACGGTCACCCACCCGGCGACCACCACCCATGGCCGGCTGTCGCCAGAGCAGCGGGAGGCCGCCGGCATCGGCGACGGTCTGATCCGCGTCGCGGTCGGTCTCGAGGATGTCGCGGATATCCGCGCCGATCTGGCGCGCGGTCTGGATCGGGGCTAGGGAGAACGGCACTTACTCAAGCCAAGTCGATGCCTGAAAAGAAGGTAGCCACGGAACCCACGGAATCGCACGGAAAGTATTCATTGCGTCAACCCGGCATCATCCCTCCGCGATCGGGTTTTCACGATAAGCCTTTTCCGTGTTGTTCCGTGGATTCCGTGGCCAGGAATGGATTAGGTAAGCGCCGTTCGGGCTAGGGCCGGGTTACCGGCAACTGCCGTTCATCGGCGTGATCTTGCCCACGCCCCAGTGTACGACGTCGCTGTAGGCGAACGGGATCCCGGGGATCAACCGGACGCCGGGACGCACCCGCACGATGTTCACCGTACAGCAGCTCTGTTCCGCGCGTTCGATCTTGTCGCCGTTGTAGCGCGGCAGGACCAGCAGCTGTTCGACCAGGTCGTCGTTCAATTGCAGTCCGCCGTTGACGCCGAGCAGATAGTAGGACGCCCCGTTCGGGCCGCGCAGGACGCCGGCACCGAGTACGCGCATGGGATTGGGGCCCTCGTATTCATAGGGCTCGTAGATCTCCAGGAGATGCTTGTGCTCGCTCATGGCCTGTCCCCCTGAGCCGGTCTGCCTGTTCCGCAGAATGCACCAGAAAATTCAAGGCTGTCAAAGAGGATATTCATCGGGTTTGACGGACATCGCGGCCGCTCGTAAGCCCATCATGATGAATGTTCGATAACCACATAAAACAATGATTCATTTCTCTCCCGACGCCGGCCCGTCACGAGCCCGCCTGCTGCAGGTCTATCGGGCCGCACTGGCCGCCGTGGACGGGCGGGCACGGGTCCGGGCGGCCCTGGCGGAACGCCGACCGCGCGGACCGGTCCGCGTGGTTGCGGTCGGCAAGGCGGCGGGCGCCATGCTGTCCGGCGCGTTCGACGTGCTCGGCGCGGAGATCGAGGCGGCGCTGCTGATCACCCGGCGCGGCTACGGTCCACCGGACGGCACGCTGCCGCGGACCGCGTGCATCGAGGCGGGGCATCCGGTTCCCGATGCACGGAGTCTGGCGGCGGGGAGCCGTCTGCTCCGGTTCATCGCCGATGCGCCGGCCGACCGAGCGTGGCTGATCCTGATCTCGGGCGGTGCCTCCAGCCTGGTGGAGGTGCTGCCCGGCGGCATGTCGCTGGACGATCTGCAGCGCATCAACGACTGGTTGCTCGCCAGCGGTCTCGCCATCGGCGAGATCAATGCGGTGCGCAGGCGCGTCTCGCGCATCAAGGGCGGCGGTCTGGCGGCGCATCTCGCCCGGCACGGCGCGGGCAGCGTGTCGGCACTGCTGATGTCCGACGTGCCCGGTGACGACCCCGGGGTGATAGGCTCCGGTCTGCTCCATGCGACGGCGGAGGCTCTGCCGTCCGAACTCCCGGGCTGGCTGCGGGTGTGGGTGGAAGGTGCTGCGCCGGCGGTGACGACGGTCCTTCCCATCATAGACACCGCCATCGTCGCCAATCTGGATACGGCGCTGGACGCCGCGGCACGGGCCGGCGCGGCCCTGGGGCTGGACGTGCAGCGCCATCCCGAACGGCTTGCCGGCGATGCGGCCGGGACGGGGCGGCGACTGGCCGCGGTGCTGTTGTCGGGACCGCCCGGTCTGTACATCCGGGGCGGCGAGACGACGGTGGTCCTGCCGGCGGCGCCCGGCCGCGGCGGGCGCTGCCAGCACCTGGCACTGGCCGCCGCGGAGGTCCTGGACGGGAGCGACTGCGCGCTGCTGGCGGGCGCCAGCGACGGCAGCGACGGTGTTACCGACGCCGCCGGCGCGCTGGTCGACGGGATGACCCTGGCGCGCGGCCGCGGCCTGGGACTGGATGCCGCGCAGGCCCTGATCGCGGCCGATACCGGCAGCTACCTCGCGGCGACCGGCGATCTGATCCACACCGGTCCGACGGGGAGCAACGTCAACGATCTGGTGCTGGCGCTCAAACCGGGCGCGCCCGTCTGATATCCTTCGTCCCTGACGAACGCAGTGAGTGACACCGAGATGTTTTTCGACGCGGCGCGCGCCTGTCTCGCCGAACCCGAGCCCGACCGGAAGTGCGCGTTGACGCACGCACTGTACGCTGCGCTGGACGCCGGGGCGATGCCCGTGGATGGAGCCGGCTCCGGCGTCTCGCTGGATGCGCCGGGTCGCCCGCCCCGGCCGGAACTGGTCGCGCCGCGTGATCTCCGGCGCCGTGCGCTCGGCAGCGTCGCCGGCCGTGCCGCTCTGCTGCACGCGCTGGCGCACATCGAGTTCAACGCCGTCAATCTGGCCTGGGACGCGGTGTGCCGTTTCGGCGGCCTGCCGGATGCCTATTACCGCGACTGGGCACGGGTGGCCGACGAGGAGGCCACGCATTTCCGCCTGCTGCGCGCGCGGCTGCGGGCCCTCGGCCACGACTACGGCGATTTCCCGGCCCACGACGGCCTGTGGGAGATGGCGCTTAAGACGCGCGACGACGTCCTGTTGCGCATGGCCCTGGTGCCGCGGGTGCTGGAGGCGCGCGGGCTGGACGTCACGCCGGGCATGATCGAGCGGCTGCGCGAGGCGGGCGATACCGACAGTGTCGAGGTGCTGAACATCATCCTGCGCGACGAGATCGGCCATGTCGCCATCGGCACGCGCTGGTTCAGGCACGCCTGCGCGCAGCGTGGTCTCGAACCGGAGGCAACCTTCGCCGCGCTGCTCGGCGAGCACATGCGGGGCCGCATCCGCGGCCCGTTTCATCGGGAGGCGCGCGAGCAGGCCGGCTTCAGCGCGGTGGAACTGGACGGTCTGGAACACCTGGACGAGGTGGGCGAGCGATGAGGCGGATCCTTGCGACGGTGCTGCTGTATTACCTGATGTCGATGGTCCCCGCGGCGGCCGTGCAAGCCGCCACCGTGACGGGCGATGTGCTGGTCTGGCAGGAACAGGAACCCGGCGTCGAGCCCTATGTGAACCGCATGCTGATCACCGCCGACCATCTGCGCAGCGACGATGGCGATGATCATGGCGACTACCTGCTGTTCGATCGCCGCACCGGGATCCTGTACAGCGTTTCGCACGAACGGCGCACGCTGCTGGTGGTGACGGCCGATCCGGTGCCTGCCGATGCGGGACCACGGCCGGAGGTGCGGGTGGAGGTCGGCAGCGATCCGGCCGCACCGTCGATCGCGGGACGGGTGGTCAAGGAGGTCCGGCTGCACAGCGGCGGCGCGCTCTGCATGCAGGCGACGGTGGTTCCCGGTCTGCTGCCCGATGCCGCCGCGGCCCTGCGCGAGATGCGCGCGCGGCTGGCCGGCCGGCAGTACCGTGATCTCGACAAGACGCCGGAGGAATTCCGCACACCGTGTTTCCTCGCCAACTATGTCTACGAGACGGGCCGGGCGCTGGAGACCGGACTGCCGGTCCAGGAATCGGTGCGTGGCGGCATGCAGCGCATGCTGCAGGATTTCCGGGCCGGTCAGACGCTGCCGGCCGCGCTGTTCGGGCTGCCCGCCGGCTACCAGCGCGAAGAGATTCCCTGAAGGTTTCGTCCGTCAGCCGCCGAGCGGTAGCGACTGCAGTTCGCAGTCCTTCCCCTCGCAGCGCAGCAGGCTGCCCTGCGCGTACCAGTCGCCCAGCACGATGCGGCGCGCGGGCCGTCCGTCGAGGTCGACGGCATGGAGGGCGGGGCGGTGGGTGTGGCCGTGGATCAGCGTGCGCACGCCGTGCGCGCGCATGGTGGCGGCGACGGTCTCCGGATTGACGTCCATGATCTCGGCCCGCTTCTCACCGGTGCGCTGGCGGCTGGTCTCGCGCATCTGCGCGGCCATGGCGCGGCGCTCGGCGAGCGGCCGGGCCAGGAACTGCGCCTGCCATGCCGGGTCGCGCACCAGGGTGCGGAACTGCTGGTATTCGTGGTCGTCGGTGCACAGGGTGTCGCCGTGCAGCAGCAGGACGCGCTCGCCGTCCAGTTCGATCAGTGCCGGCTCGGCGAGCAGACGGCAGCCCGTTCTACGGACGAAGCCGTCGCCGAGCAGGAAATCGCGGTTGCCGCGCATGACGGATATCGGCAGGCCGCGGGCGGTGGCCGTGCGCAGGCCGGCCAGGATACCGAGTGCGTGCGGATCGTCCTCGTCGTCGCCGATCCAGGCCTCGAACAGATCGCCGAGAATGTAGAGCGCGGCGCAGTCGCTGCCCAGTCCGGCCAGGAAATCCAGGAACAGCGCGGTCACGCCCGGCCGGCGCGGATCGAGGTGCAGATCCGAGATGAACAGTGTGGTGCTCATGGGGAGAGCGCCGGGGCGATCGCCCCGGCGCGCCGGATGCCTATTCGACGATGGTGACCTTCTCGATGACGACGTCCTCGACGGGCACGTCGCCGTGGCCACCGCGGTTGCCGGTGGCGACCTTCTCGATGCCGTGGACCACGTCCATGCCCTCGACGACGCGGCCGAACACGCAGTAGCCCCAGCCCTGCGGCGTCGGCGCGGAGTAGTTCAGGAAGCCGTTGTCCTTCACGTTGATGAAGAACTGCGCGGTGGCGGAATGCGGGTTCGGCGTGCGCGCCATGGCGATGGTGCCGATGCCGTTCTTCAGGCCGTTGTCGGCCTCGTTCTTGACCGGCGCGCGGGTGTCCTTCTGGTTCATGCCGGGCTCGAAGCCGCCGCCCTGGATCATGAAGTTCGGGATCACGCGGTGGAAGATGGTGCCGTTGTAGAAGCCGGCGCGGGCGTATTCCAGGAAGTTGGCCACGGTCTCGGGGGCCTTCTCGGCGTCCAGCTCGAGGACGATCAGGCCCTTGTTGGTTTGCATCTGTACGGTCACGGTGGTGGCTCCTGTAGCGGCAGTCGGGTTGGCGGCGGCGGTGCCGGCGATGAAGCAGGCGGCGGCCAGGCTGAGGATCAATCGACGCAGGCTGGACATGGGTTGCGGCTCTCGCTCGATCAATGAAGAGGCGCCATCATAAAGCGTTTGGGGCAGGCGAGAAAGTTGTCTTGCCGGTCCGGGGTTCCGCCCTGATCCTTTTGTCGGAATCGGGGCTTTCCGTTACCATGGCCGCGCCATGCAGCCGACCTCCGTCCAGTCGCCCGTCAAGACCCGTTTCGCCCCGAGTCCAACCGGCGAACTGCACCTGGGCAATGTGCGCACCGCCCTGTTCAATGTGCTGCTGGCGCGGCGTCACGGCGGCGTCTTCCTGCTGCGCATCGAGGACACCGATCGCGAGCGCAGCCGCGATGACTTCGCGGCCGCGCTCCAGACCGATCTGCGCTGGCTGGGGCTGGACTGGCAGGAAGGGCCGGAGGTCGGCGGGGCGGCCGCCCCCTACCGGCAGTCCGAACGCACGGCCGTGTATGCGCGACACTTCGAGACGTTGGAGGCGGACGGGCATGCCTATCCCTGCTTCTGCAGCGCCGAGGAACTCGGTGTCGCGCGCAAGGTGCAGCTGGCGGCCGGCAGGCCGCCGCGCTATCCGGGAACCTGCGCGCGCCTGACGCCTGCCGAACGCGAGGCGCGGCTGGCCGCGGGGCGCACACCGGCCTTGCGCTTCCGGGTTCCGGACGGCCGGGTCATGGAATTCGAGGACCGGGTGCGCGGCCCGCAGCGCTTCGCCAGCGACGACATCGGCGACTTCGTCATCCGCCGCGCCGACGGCAGCGCTGCGTTCTTCTTCTGCAATGCCGTCGACGATGCCCTCATGGGCATCACCGATGTGTTGCGCGGCGAGGATCATCTGGCCAACACGCCGCGCCAGCTGCTGATCCTGGAGGCGCTCCGCCTGCCGATCCCGCGCTACGGGCACATCGCGCTGATCGTGGGCGAGGATGGCAGCCCGCTGTCGAAGCGCGACGGCAGCACCAGCATCCGCGCCCTGCGCGAGGAGGGTTTTCTGCCGGTGGCGCTCGCGAACCACCTGGCGCGGATGGGGCATGCCTACGAGGCGGACGGCTTCATGGACATGGACACGCTGGCCGCAGACTTCGATACCGCGCGCCTGGGGCGTGCGCCGGCGCGGCACGATCCGCGCCAGCTGCTGCACTGGCAGAAGGAGGCGGTGCTGCGCTGCACGGACGAGGAGCTGTGGACCTGGATGTGCGCGCGTACCTACCAGGCCGGCGCACGCATCCAGGACCTGGTGCCGGCCGGCGCGGAGCTGGCCTTCGTGCGCACGGTGCGCGACAACATCGCGCTGCCCGTCGAGGCCTACGTCTGGGCCGGCAATCTGTACGCGGCCGACGACGCCTTCGATCCGGACGCGCGCGCGGTGCTGCAGGACGCCGGCGCGGAGCTGTTCCGGGCGGCGCGGGCGCAGGCGGACCGCCATGCGGACTTCAAAGCGTTCAGCCAGGCCGTGGCCGCCGACACCGGGCGTAAGGGCAAGGCGCTGTTCCTGCCGCTGCGCGCCGCGCTCAGCGGGCAGCTGCAGGATCCCGAGTGCGGCGGCGTGTGGCGCAACGGTCCGGAGCTCGGCCGCATCTGGACGCTGCTGGGCGCGGCGCGCATTCGTGCGCGGCTGCACGCCGCCGAACAATTCTGTGAATCCTCCCGTTAGGACGTGCATCGCATGCTACACATCTACAACAGCCTGACCCGGCGCAAAGAACCCTTCCAGCCGATCGAACCGGGCAAAGCCCGCATGTATGTCTGCGGCATGACCGTCTATGACTACTGCCATCTCGGCCATGCGCGGGTGATGGTGGTGTTCGACGTGATCGCGCGCCACCTGCGGGAGTCGGGGTACGACCTGACCTACGTGCGCAACATCACCGACATCGACGACAAGATCATCAAGCGCGCCCAGGAGAACGGCGAGGACTACACGGCGCTGACGGAACGCTTCATCCGGGCCATGCACGAGGACAGCGCCGCGTTGGGTGTGCTGCCGCCGGACCACGAACCGCGGGCGACGGCCTCGATGGCGGACATCATCCGCATGATCGGCACGCTGATCGAACGCGGTCATGCCTATGCGGCCGCCAACGGCGACGTGTATTACGACGTGAGCAGCTTCGCCGGCTACGGGCAGCTCTCGGGCGAACAGCCCGACGCCCTGCGCGCCGGCGCGCGCGTCGATGTCGACGAGGCCAAGGACGATCCGCTGGATTTCGTGCTGTGGAAGGCCGCCAAGCC
>CAYWKV010000098.1:0-10797 GCA_964458835.1 uncultured Gammaproteobacteria bacterium
CCATCGACTCGGCCTCGATGCCGGCCCTTCGTCGAGGTCATCCGCAAGGTGCTGCGCGACGGCCACGATCTGGTGATCCAGGCGGCCGAGGGGCGGGTGGGCCTGCGGGAGCGGCTGTTCGGCAGCCTGTCGCTGCACCTGATGCGCAAGTGCCCCTGTCCGGTCTGGGTGGTGAAGGCCGGCGGCCCGCAGCGCTACGCACGCATCCTGGCCGCGGTGGACATCGGCGAGGAGTTCCAGTTGTCCGGACGCAGCTCCCTCAATCCGGTGATCCTGCAGTACGCCGCCGCGCTGGCACGCATGGACGGCAGCGAGCTGCACGTCGTGCAGGCGTGGACCCTGTACCAGGAGGGTTATATGCAGGCGCGCGGCGGCATGGATGAAGGCGCCCTGCGCAAGCTGCGGCGGGAGACGCGCGAACACTACGAGCTGCAGCTGCGCACGTTCGTCGCCAGCCAGAATCTCGGCGGCCTGCACGCGCACGAGCACGTCCTGCACGGCGACGCGCCGCGTATGATCACCAATCTGGTGCGCAAGGAGCGCTTCGATCTGCTGGTGATGGGCACGCTGAGCCGGTCCGGGCTGGCCGGCCTGCTGATCGGCAATACGGCGGAGAAGGTGCTGAACACCGTGGGCTGTTCGGTGCTGACGGTGAAGCCCGAGGGCTTCGTTTCGCCGGTCACGCTGGAAAGCGTCTGAGCGCCGGCGCCGGCCTGGCGCTCAGACGCGCGGCTGCTAGGCTTAGTGATACCCGTTCATATCGGCGAGGTTTCGGAAGCCGATGCCAATAGTCCGTCAAGTGCTCGAAGGCAAAGGGTTCGAGGTCGCGACCATCGGGCCGGATGCGTCCGTGTACGATGCCATCGCCGCCATGGCCGACAAGGAGATCGGCTCGCTGGTGGTGATGGAGAGCGGCCGTGTGGTCGGCCTGATCTCGGAGCGCGACTACGCCCGCAAGGTGATTCTGAAGGGGCGCCTCTCGAAGGATACGCGCGTGCGCGAGATCATGGCGGTGCGGGTGCCCTATGCGCGTCCGGATCAGACCGTCGAGGAATGCATGGCGGTGCTCACCGACCAGCGGGTGCGGCATCTGCCGGTCATGGAGAACGACCGCCTCATCGGCATCATCTCCATCGGCGATCTGGTCAAGGCGATCATCGACGAACAGAAGTTCATCATCGATCAGCTCATCCATTACATCACGGGGTGAGTCTACATCACGGGGTGAGTCTACATCACGGGGTGAGTCACCCGCGCATTTCCGTACGCGACGGGCCGGAACCCGTCAGTGGTGGTGCCCGCCGTGGTCGTCGTGCGGCGCGCCGGCGCCGCTCAGGGCCGCCAGCGTTTCCAGCGTGACGTCGGCATAGGCCATGGTCTGGCCGCCATGCTGCGCGGCGTACCGATCGGCCGCCGCCTTGTCGGCGAAGCTCATCAGGGTCGGACCCATCGCGCCGCGCTGTTCGTGACTGATCACGTACCAGGCGTCGCGCGCGTCGACATAGCGGTTGTCGTCGGGGCGCTCCCAGTCGTTGCCGTCCATGTCGTGCACGTAGGCCGCCTCGAGCACTGCGGCGGTCTCCGGCTGCAACAGCCAGCTGAACAGGTCGACGGTGGAGCAGAACTTCAGGGGTGCGGCGCGGTTGCGGATGAAGGCCTGCCCCTTGGGGCCGGGGAAGCCCGCGATCTCCATGCCGCAGACATGGCATTCGTCGCCGGCGGCGATCGGCTGGAGCTCGTGGCCCGCGACCGGCGCCTCCGCCTGCCGTTCGCAGCCGGATACGCCGAATGCCAGGGCCGTCAGCAGCATGATCAGCCGCAAAAGGGATTTCCCGCGCACAGCCTGCAGGTACATGAGCATGACCTCCGTCGAAAATGTCAGACGCGGCGGCGCTTGAACAGCCACAGCGCCGTGCCCAGGGGCGCCGCCACCCACAGGGCGAGAATGCCGGCGAGCACGCCGGGCCGGAACAGGGGGCCGGTGGCTACCGCGGCGAGGCCGGTGTAGTTGCGCGCCGCCTCGAAGCCGGCGAGGTTCGCCAGCCGGAACACGTCGGTGGGATTGAGCAGCAGCAGATAGGGCAGCCAGTCGCCGCCGTGCGTGCCCTTGCTCGCCACCAGCCCGCCGAGCAGCAGCAGGTCGAAGACCAGCACGAACCAGAACCAGACCAGCAGCGCCACGCCGGCCGCGCGCGACTTCTCGCTGGCGACGACGCTGGCGACGTAGGCGATGGCCACGAATACCCAGCCGAGCAGCACCGAGGTCAGAATGAAGAACGCGAAGGCGCGCCACAGCTCTGCGTCGCCGACGTTACCCGAGAGGATGCCGATCAGGATCGCGGCGATGCCGAAACCCGCGGTCGTCGATACCGCCAGGATCGCCGCGTGGCCGAGGAACTTGCCGGCCAGCAGCTGCACCTTGCCGAGCGGGTAGGTGAGCAGCAGCAGCAGGGTGCCCTGTTCCTCCTCGCCGACGATGGTGTCGTAGGCGAGCAGCAGGGCGATCAGCGGGATCAGGAAGATCGCCAGGCTCGCCAGGCTGACGATGGTGGTGGCCAGCGAGGTGAAGCCGACCACGCCCGAGGCGGAGGCGCCGAAATAGGCGAGCCCGACGGCCAGCAGCGCGAACACGACGGTGATGGCCAGCACCCAGCGGTTGCGCAGGCCGTCGCGGAATTCCTTGTTGGCGACGATGAGCAGGGCGTTCATTCTGAAGACCTCATCTGGGCCACGGAAACACACGGAAGTACACAGAAGCTGGGAATAGGACGGATTCTGCCTTCCGTGTATTTCCGTGTGCTTCCGTGGCGAATTTCGGGTTCATGCCGATTCCTCGCGGCGCGCGGCGGGCTGGTTGTAGAAGGCGTACAAATTATCCAGGGTCGGCGTGATGATCTCCACGTCCTGGACTTCGGGTTCGTCGAGCAGCAGGCGCATCACCGCCATCTTGTTCGCCACCGGGCTCTTCAGCTCCAGACGGGTGCCGTTGACCTCGCGCACCTGCACGCCCTGCGCGTCCAGGCGCTGCCGCCAGCCGTCGCGGCTGCAGCGGCCGCGCACCTGGATGGTCAGCGGGAGGTGGGCCTTGCGGCTCAGCTCGTCGAGGCTGCCCGCCGCCAGCAGGCGGCCGCCGCCGAGGATGGCGGCGCGGTCGATGTGGCGCTCGATGCCGGGCAGGATGTGCGAGGACAGCAGCACCGTGGTGCCCTGGCGCCGCAGCTCGTCGAGCATCTCGTAGAACTCGCGCGTCGCCGTCGGATCGAGCCCGGCGGTGGGTTCGTCGAGCAGCAGCAGCCGGGGGTGGCCGAGCAGGGCCTGTGCCAGTCCCAGACGCTGGCGCATGCCCTTGGAATAGGTCCGCACCCGCCGGTCGGCGGCATGGGCGATGCCGACGCGCTCCAGCAGTGCCGTGCGTTCGGCCCTGTCCACGCCCTTGAGCCGGCCGAAGTAGTCGAGCACCTCACGGCCGGTGAGCTGGCCGTAGAAACTCACGCTCTCGGGCAGGTAGCCCATGCGCCGGCGCAGCACCTGGGCGTGCTCGCCGACCGGCGATGCGCCGAACAGCAGCACCTCGCCGGCGCTGGCCCCGATCACGCCGAGGATGAGCTTCATGGTGGTGGTCTTGCCGGCGCCGTTGTGGCCGAGCAGACCGAGGATCTCGCCCTCGGCGAGCTGCAGGTCCATGTCCTGCAGGGCGGTGAAGTCGCCGAAGCGTTTCACCACCCTGCGCAATTCGACGACGGCGTTCATGATGCATGCTCCTCCGGCGGCAGCATCAGCGGGGCGCTGTCGCGCACCCCCTGGGGCTTGAGCACCGGAAACTGTTCCTGCACCCAGCGCAGCGTCTCGATCGCGGGGCTGCTCATCAGGATGCGGGCGATGGGGTATTTCCACAGCAGGTGGTCGACGGCGTCGTTCGGCTCGTACTGCTTGTCGCCGATGCCGTCGGCGTCGAGGTCCCAGCCCAGATAGTCGCTCCAGAAATTGCCGCGGCCCTCGTGCGACCAGTCCTGATCGCGGGTTGCGACGTATTTCACCTGCACGCGGTTGCGCAGGAAGCTGTTGCCGAAGACGGTGTTGTCCTCCGAACCGGCGGTCAGGTGGATGCCGATGTCGCTGTCGGCGAACAGGTTGCCGCGGATTTCGTTGAACTGCGAGTTGTAGATGAAGATCGCCTTGCCTTCGGCCCCGGTCACGCCGTCGCCGCCGGTGACGTAGCCGGTGCCCTCCTGGACGTCGTGCACGCGGTTGCCGGCGATGGTGCTGTAGGTGATGTAGTTCATCAGCATGCCGTAGTTGCTGTCCCGATCCGATTCATTGTCCAGCACGGTGAGGTACTTCGACTGCATGAGGGCATAGCCGGTACGGGTGTTGTAGGTCCGGTTGCCGACGACCTTGTTGGAATAGGAATACATGTAATGGACGCCGTAGCGCAGGTCGTGCAGCAGATTGTCGGCCAGCACGTTGTCCTGGCTGGTGTCGATGTAGATGCCGTCGCGCGTCTCCCAGACCTCGTTGCCGCGGATCTCGGCCCCGGTGACGGAATAGAGGTGGATGCCGTTGCCGCGGTCCTGGGAACGGATGTCCGGAATGCCGTGCACCCTGTTGCCGATCACGCGCGGGGCCTTGCAGGCATCCAGCCAGATGCCGAAGGCGTTGCCGTCGAGCCGGTTGTCGCGGAGGGTGACGCGCTCGGCGCTGCGCTCCACGAAGATGCCGGCGTTCATCTGGGTGAGATTGCGGCCGGAATCGACGATGGTCAGGCCCTGGAGGGTGACGTCGGGTGCGCTGATGCGGATGACGTCGCCGTGGCCCTCGCCGTCGAGGATCGCCCCCGGTTCGCCCGTCAGGGTGACCGGCGTGCGGATGTGCAGGTGCACGATATGGCGACCGGCGGGGATGTTCAGCGTGGCGCCGGCCGGCAATGCGTCCAGGGCCGTCTGGATGTCCTCCCCCTGCGCCAGGGTGCGTTCCACGGGCGCGGACACCGTGCCGCTGTCGACGGCCGGGGCGGGCAGGGCGGCCAGCAACAGGAGGCCGAGCAGCAGCCGCGGTGCGAGGGTGCGCAGAGAGAACGTCATGGGGGAAATCTGATCAATCCGTCGGAGTGCAGCGGTTGGCAGGATGCGGGTCTTCGATGTCTCCACAGCGCGTGTTGCACGACGGAAGGGCACATGCGGCGCCGTCCGCACGGAGACGATCCGGGCGACGGGGCGCGTACGCCGCCGTCGCCCGGTCTCCCGGCCTCAGGCCTCGACCAGCATACGGCCGCTCATCTCCATGTGCAGCGCATGGCAGAACCAGTTGCAATAGTACCAGTGAACGCCGGGCTTGTCGGCCACGAAGGTCACCGACGAGGTCTGCTGCGGACTGATCTCCATGCTGACGCCGTGGTTGACGATGCAGAAGCCATGGCTCACGTCCTCGATCTGGTCGATGTTGGTGATCGACACGGTCACCTCGTCGCCCTTCTTGACCTTGAACTCGGTGAGGCCGAACTGCGGCGCCGAGGAGGTCATGTAGACGCGCACCTTGTTGCCGTCGCGGATGACCTTGTTGTCCTGCTCCAGCACCACGCCGTCCTTCTTGGCCTGGGCGGTGATGTCGGCGAAGAACGGGTCGTCGCGCTTCCACAGCTTGATGGGGCGGATCTGGTCACGGCGCACCAGGATGCAGTCGTGCGGCTCGGCGAAGGTCGGGCCGTCGTGCACGAGCTTCATCTCCTCGCCGGAGATGTCGATGAGCTGGTCGTTCTCCGGGTGCAGCGGGCCGCAGGGCAGGAAGCGGTCCTTGGAGAACTTGGACAGCACCACCAGCCATTTGCCGTCGGCATCGCGCGACTCGGTCAGGCTGGCGTGGTTGTGGCCGGGCTGATAGTGCACATCGAGCTTCTGGCGGATGTAGTTCACCTTCTCGCCCTGGTAGGCCTTGATGGCGTCGTCCATGTTCCATTTGACCACCTGGCTGTCGATGAACAGCGTGGTATAGGCGTTGCCGCGGCCGTCGAAGGTGGTGTGCAGCGGGCCGAGGCCCAGTTCCGGCTCGCCGACGACGACGTCGCGTTCGTCCTTGAGCTTGCCATCGAACAGATCGTCCAGCTTCTCGATGGAGATCATGGTCACGGTCGGGGACAGCTTGCCGTTGGCGATGAAGAAGCGGCCATCGGGCGAGGTGTTGAGGCCGTGCGGGCTCTTCGGCACCGGGATGTAGCGGGTCAGCTCGGACCCCTTGCGGCCGTCCAGGACGGGCACCTTGGAATCACCCAGGGTGGTGTACTTGCCGGCCTTCACCGCGGCCTCGATGCGCGGGATGTTGAACACCACCGCCCAGTCGCGCTCGTTGCGCATCATCTCGGCCAGAGTCACGCCACCCTCGGAGTTGTAGCAGGTCGAGCAGGCATACTTGCCGGTGTAGTCGGCGTCGGTGTTGTCCAGGTTGCCGTCGACGATCACCTGCCAGGCGACCTCCATGGTGTCGGCATTGATGGCGTTGAACATGGTGAGGTACTTGCTCGGATCCTCCAGATCACGCCCGTCGTTGAGGTGCGGGATCGGGAACTCGGCGTTCGCGAACACATAGTTGGTGCGCGGTACCTTCTGCAGGCGCAGGCCGTGGATGGCCGACACGTTGGGGACGGTGGTGATCTTGTCGCACTTCATGATGTCCAGGCGGATGCGCGCGACGCGGGTGTTGGCCTTGTCGTTGATGAACAGATAGCGGCCGTCGTAGCGTCCGTCGGTCATGCTGACGTGCGGATGGTGGGCGTCGCCGTTGAGGAACTTGGCGCTGTCGCCGAGCACCTTCTTGCTCTCGTCGGTGATGCCCCAGCCGGTGGCGCTGCAGATGTTGAACACCGGGATGCGCATGAGTTCACGCATGGAAGGCACGCCCAGGACGCGCACTTCGCCGGAGTGGCCGCCGCTCCAGAAGCCGTAGTATTCGTCGAGTTCGCCCGGCTCGATGTGCACCTTGTTGCCGTTCTCCTTGGCCTGCGCGGGCGTCATGCCCATCATGCCGGTGCCGAGACCGGCGCCGGCGACGCCGGCGAGCGCGGTGGCGCCGAGGAAGCCGCGGCGGGTTACGCCAGTCTTTTCCGTGTCCTTGCTCATTTCTCTACCTCCTTACTTCTCAGGGTTGCTGTGTTGACTGGTGGCGCTGTCAGCGCTTTTTTTCTATCGTGACCGGGATCTCTTCGAGGCCGGACTTGGCGGTGAGATCCGCTTCCATCTCCCGCGCCTTCTCGCGTGCGCGGCCGGCGCGCTCGTGGCGCTTGCGGCGTTCGATCAGCGGCGGGCATTTATGGTCGTTCCAGTACGTGACCTGGCAGTCCAGACAGTAATGGCATTCGTTCAGGTTGATCTCGCCGGTGGTATGGATTGCCTGGATCTCGCATTCATTGGCGCAGATCTGGCAGGGCTTGCCGCATTCGCGGCGGCGCCGCAGCCAGGTCGCCAGCGAGAATTTGGTCGGCACCGCCAGCGCTGCACCGAGCGGACAGAGGTACTTGCAGTAGAACTTGCAGTTGAAGGCGGATACCACCACGAGGCCGAAGGCGTACAGGACGAAGGGCCATTCGCGGTCGAAGCGCAGGGTGATGGCGGTCTTGAAGGGTTCGACCTCGGCATAGCGTTCGGCGGTGCCGAGTGACTGCAGCGAGATGCCGAACAGCACCATCAGAATGAGGTATTTGATGCCCCACAGGCGGTCATGGATGATCTGCGGCAGCACGAACTGGCGCACCCGGAAGCGCCGGGCGATCTCGTTGACCAGCTTCTGCAGCGCGCCGAACGGGCATAGCCAGCCGCAGTAGACGCCGCGTCCCCACAGCAGCAGCGAGCCGGCGACGAAGGTCCAGAGGATGAACATGGTGGGATCGATCAGGAAGGTGTCCCACTTGAAATCGGTGATGAGCGCGCCGATGAAGGTCAGCACGTTGACCACGGAGAGCTGGCCGAGCATGTACCAGCCGATGAAGAACAGCGTATAGACCAGGAAGCCCGTGCGCAGATAGAAGACCAGACGCGGGAAGCGCACCAGCCAGTCCTGCAGCGCCATGATGAGGGTCAGCAGGGCCAGGCTGCTCACCAGCACGAAGATCTGGAACTTGCGCTCACGCCACACGCCGACCCAGATGGGCTCGTCGATGTCCGCGGGCGCGGCGACCGGCTCGGGCCGCTCGATGTAGGTCTCGGGAATGTCGTATTCGCCGCCGAAGCTGGAGAACACGCTGTCCAACGGCCCGGTCTGGCGCTTCACCAGCAGTTCCAGGCGCCAGATCTGGCCCGGGTCGAAGCCATGGGTGTCGCGGATGATGAAGATCGCCATTTCGCTGAACTCGGGCATGCCCTCCGCATACACGTCGTTCAGGCGGTGAAAGTCCAGATCACGGAACGAGATCTCCCGGCCGCCCTGCATGAGCTGCACGCGGTCGAAGATGCCGCCGCGCACGTAGCCGGAACCCTTGAACGAATAGATGCCGTTGGCCATGACGGCGATGGCGTGTTCGCCGGGCTTGAGTTCCGCCATCAGCCAGTTGTACTGGGACTCGCCCAGCAGATTGCGGCCGATGGTGGGGGCGTTGAGGTAGGTGTAGTACAGATCGATGAAGGTATCGTTGATCTTGTCGGCCGGTGCATCCTCCAGGCCCTCGGCCTCGGTACCCTTGAAGGATCCGTCCACTTCGCCGCGGGTCAGGTGCAGGCGCCGGATGGCGCCGTTGCCGGTGAGGAACTTCCAGTCCTGTTGCTCGAAGAGCTCGGTACGCACCCGTGCCGGCTGGGTCGGTGCGGTGATGTCCGGTTTGATGATGCCGCGCGATTCCGCGACCTTGCGGCCCGAGCGCAGGATGCCCTCGTTCATGACCATGACGGTCACGGTGGCGCCGGTGATGGCGTCGATATTGACGTAGCCGGGCCGTTTGCCGGCGCCGACCTTGATGCGCTCGGTGACCTTCTTGCCCTGGTACTGGTCGACGAACTCGTCCAGCCGCGATTCCGGGATGCCCACCAGCAGGATGGGCTCGTGGTGTTCGATCACCTTCACGCCGACGATGGCGCCTTCCATGTCCATGCCCACCAGATGATTGACGGGCTTGCCGGAATAGGCGGGGATGCGCACCACGTCGTCGGTGCGGAACAGATAGCCGATCACCTGGTCGCCTTTCATGGCGGCTGCCGCCAGAGGCTCTCCCTCGAAGTCGGTGAAGCGATCGGCGTCCGGGAAGAAGGTCTTGGCGGCGGGATAGGTGGCGGCGACCGAGGCGGCACCCGCATGCGCGGCAACCAGCAACAGGCACATCAGGAGCAGGAATCGGCGCAAGGGAAACCTCTACAATCATGCGACGCAGATACAGGTTCGCAAGTTAACCATCACCGCCCGGACCCAACCTTGACGCGTATCAAGAAAGTGTGGGATTTGGCGTATTCGGGTGATGCATCTGACGCACCGGTGTTGCAACGCTATAACTATAGTCACCTGCGGTGGGCGCGAACGGCGGGCAGGCGCGTTTCACGATGCGGTATGCGGACACGCCTGGGGACCCGCCGGGGTCGAGGCGGACGTGCGGTCGGAACGGACGCTAATCGTCCGAAGGGGGGAGTTGTGCCTCGGCCTCGAGGCGCTTGATCTGTTCGGCGCTCAGGCGGGCCGCGAGCTGGGTCAGGCTTTCGCGGGCCGTGGCATCGCCGGCGGCCACGGCGCGGCTGTACCAGACATAGGCCTGCTCGGTATCGCGCTCGACGCCGCGGCCGTGCTCGTAGGCCCAGCCCAGCCCCTGCTGCGCCTCGGGGATGCCGCCGGCTGCCGCGCGCTTCCACCAGAAGGCGGCCTTGTTGTCGTCGGCCGGTATGCCGAGGCCCTTGTGGTAGTGCCAGCCGAGAAAATGCTGGGCGAGCAGGTCGCCGTCGATCGCGAGCGCCTCGGTGAGCACGAACGAGGTCTCGAAATCGCCGCGTTTCAGGGCATCGACGGCGCGCCGCAGTATGGGATCTTCCTCATCGGCCATGCGGGGGAGTGTACTCCCCGTGGCGGCCCGCTAAAACAGGAAGTTTGCAGTGGGATGGCGGCGTTCAGTCCCCGCCGGCCCGATAGCGGATGCCGGTCAGCCAGTAACGCCGCTCCCCCTGCGGCGTGCGAACGCATATCACGTCGTCCAGGGTGTGCTTGAGCAGCGCCCGTGCGAGCGGCGAATCCAGGCTGATCCAGCCGCGCTCCGGATCGAATTCGTCCGGACCGACGATGCGGTAGTGCCGCTGTGCACCGCTTTCGTCCTCCAGCTCCACCCAGGCGCCGAAGAACACCCGCTCCGGGTCGCCGGGCGGCCGCTCCACCACCTGCAGATCGGGAAGCCGCTTCTGCAGGTAGCGGATGCGGCGATCGATTTCGCGCAGCTCCTTCTTCCGGTAGATGTACTCGGCGTTCTCCGAGCGGTCGCCCTCGGCGGCGGCCGCCGCCCGGGCCTGGGTCACGCCGGCGCGGCGTTGCCACAGCGCCTTGAGCTCGTCCTGCAGACGCTGATAACCCTCCGGCGTGATGTAAGGCAAGGATTTGGGCTGCGGGGGGCGGTAGCGGGACATGCGGGTGGGCCTCCGGTCCGCCCCGGACGGGCCGGCGGCGGGAATCTTGGGTTATGATCGGCGGTCACGACCGTCGGCGAGGAGGTCCGTTATGGCGACGCTGCCCGAGTGCTGGAAATGCGGCGCACCGCTGGAGGATGTGCCGGTGCCCATCCACCGCCTGGCCGAGTGTCCGGTCTGTCATGCCGAACTGCATGTGTGCCGTGCCTGCGTATTCTACGAC
>CAYWKV010000099.1:0-8655 GCA_964458835.1 uncultured Gammaproteobacteria bacterium
CGGTTTTTGAGTTGAGTTGTGAGCGAGAAAGTTTTGGGTTACTTTGACCAATGTCAGCTCCGGCGGGTCCGCTGGTTGCGACCAGGGAGCAAACAACAATAACAGAGGAGGGAGGTTCATGAGGCACCCATCATTTTGTAAGTCTGCGGCTGCCCTCGGATTCTGCTGTGCGGTATCCGGGGTCGCTCAAGCGGATATTCTGACTTTCGATTTTACAGGCCGCCTGACCATTGCGGGTTTGGTTGATTACGGGGGAGGTGTTCAGGAATTCGACATAATTGCCTACCAGCCGATCAGTGCGTCGTTGTCCTATGATACGGCGAGTGGTGTCGGTTCGAGCGGGTTGTCGATGACGACGGACACGCTCTTCTTCGGATCGCCGATGCAATTTCATGACATCACCATGGCGCATCAGCCAGGCACGAATCTTATTGAAGGCCAAGTGCTCGTCGATTGGAACGTGACTAATGATATCCAGGTCCTCGTGGAGTGGGACGCCACAGGCCTGATGAACGCCATCGATTACGGTCTGCAGGTCGGTGACAAACTCAGCGGGACGAACCTGTATCGCGACGCGAACGGGGACCAGATGTGGGATGCATCGGAATGGGTGGCGGATATCGGTAGCGCTACCCCCTATGCAGATGTGCTGATGCAGGCGGGCAACTACGGCCCGTACACCTTGCAGGGCCCCGCGCCTCTTGCAGCGACCTCGGGGAGCCCGGGGGTAACGGATCCCATGTCTCCCTTCTACGGCATTTACGGCTTTTTCGATATCGGCAGCGGTAACAGCATGTATGTGACGTCGGTGACCGCCGTGCCGGTACCGGCGGCGGTTTGGCTGTTCGGCTCGGGTCTACTGGGCCTGTTCGGGATGGCGGGCCGTAGTCGTGGGTGATTCCAGGTAGTGACCAAATGGCAACGGCGCCTGCGGCGCCGTTGCCATTTTCAGGGATGTATATTTTGCCGTTGCTCAACTATCGGATAATGGGGTCAGTACCGGCTAAATCCAGTAGGGATGCCGCCCCCTTTCACGGTGTCCCCCACGGCTTATTCTCCTGACCGCCCACATTGCGGCGGCCATGCATGACGGTGAGAACGAGCGCACGGTCAGCTTCCCGTCGTATATCATGCGATAGCCCTGCACGATGATTTCCCTGAGCGTATCGTCTTCCACTTCCGGGATCGCGCGGCCGCTTTCGCATAGGGTGTTTTTGAAGGAGATTTCACCGCCGCCGCCTCAGGTCCGGATGCCATGCCCCTTGTTCAGCAGATGCAGGCTGAACGCGAACAGCATGGCGATGAAGCCGAGGATGATGGCGTAGGACGCGGCCAGGCCGATGTCGCTCACGCCCAGAATCCCGTAGCGGAAGGCGTTGACCATGTACAGGATGGGATTGATCAGCGACACCTTCTGCCAGAACCCGGGCAGCATGTCGATGCTGTAGAAGATGCCGCCCAGATAGGTCAGCGGCGTCAGCACGAAGGTCGGAATGATCGAGATGTCGTCGAAGCTCTTGGCGTAGACGCCGTTGATCAGTCCGGCCAGCGAGAACAGCACCGATGTCAGCACGATCACGCTGGCCGCGATCCACAGGTTGTGGATCCGGAGCTCGGAGAAGAGCAGCGAGGTGATCGTCACCGCGATGCCCACGGTGAGGCCCCGCGCCAGGCCACCCGCCACGAAGCCGCTGACGATCAGATAGTTCGGGATCGGCGCCACCAGCATTTCTTCGATGTTGTGCTGGAACTTGGAGCCGTAGAAGGACGACACCACATTGGCGTAGGAATTGGTTATCACCGCCATCATGATGAGTCCCGGGACGATATAGTCCATGTAGCGGAAGCCGCCCATGTCGCCGATCTGGGCGCCGATCAGATTGCCGAAGATGATGAAGTACAGCGCCGTGGTGATCACCGGCGGCAGCACGGTCTGGATCCAGATGCGCATGAAGCGCAGGATCTCCTTGATCAGGATGGTCTTGAAGGCGATGTATTTTTCGCGCGGAGTCATGCCTTTTCCCGTCGTGCGCCGTCGTTGTCCTCCACCAGGCGCACGAACAGCTGCTCCAGGCGGCCGGTCTTGTTGCGCATGCTCAGCACCTCGATGCCGAGTCGCGTCAGTGCCGTGAACAGCTCGTTGACGCTGCGATCCTTGGATATCACCGCTTCCAGCGTGGTCTCGTCCAGCAGGGTGATGTGGTAGCCGGGGATGTCGGGGCAGGCCGCGATCGGCACCTTGATGTCCAGCACGAAGGTTTCCATCTGGAGCTTGGCGAGCAGCTGCTTCATGCCGGTGTTCTCGATGATCTGCCCCTCGTCGATGATCGCGATGTTGCGGCACAGGCTTTCCGCTTCCTCGAGATAGTGCGTCGTGAGGATGATGGTCGTCCCCTCGGCGTTGATGCAGCGCAGGAAGTCCCACATGGAGCGGCGGATCTCGATGTCGACGCCGGCAGTCGGTTCATCGAGGATCAGCAGCCGCGGCCGGTGCACCAGGGCGCGCGCGATCATCAGGCGGCGCTTCATGCCGCCCGACAGGCTGCGCGCGATGGCGCGGCGCTTTTCCCAGAGCCCGAGCTGCTTGAGGCAATGCTCCGCGCGCCGGGACGCCTCGTCGCGCGGTATGCCGTAGAAACCAGCCTGGTTGACCACGATCTCCAGCACGGGCTCGAACACGTTGAAGTTGAATTCCTGCGGCACCAAGCCCAGGCAGCTCTTGGCGGCGGCGAGATCGGTGTCCAGGTCGTGGCCGAACACCTCGACCGTGCCGCCGGTCTTGTTGACCAGCGAAGCGACGATGCCGATGGCCGTCGATTTGCCGGCGCCGTTGGGGCCGAGCAGGGCGAAGAAGTCGCCCTCCTGGACATCCAGATCGATGCCCTTCAGGGCGGTGAAGCCGTTGGTGTAGGTCTTGGTGAGGTTGCGCAGGGACAGTGCGGTGGTCATGACGTCGTATACCGGGAGGCCGGCAAAGGCGCCCAAGTGTAGCATGCGTCCGCCCGGGCCGGCTCTGCGCCGGTGGCTGGTTGGCGGGGCTGACTGCGGCGTTTTCGCCCGGGGTTCCGGCCGGGCGCGGGCATGGCATCACAGCGGGCGGTTTCCGGGTGCGGCACGGGCCCGGGTGCGCACCGTGACGCGGGCCGCAACAGAACGGCAAAAGCGCACGGTTGGCAATGAAGCCGCCGTCGGGCTGGCGCTGCCGGGTTGCCGCGGGCAGACCGCTCAACTACATTTTCACTGCGGTCTTTCGGAGCATGCCGCCGGACCGTCACACCCGTCGCAGGAGGCGTTGCCGGTCGGGCCGCAGGCCGAGGTATGCAAGCCCATGATGCGGATGTATGCAAAGGGTGCGGTTGCGCTGGGATTGTGGCTGTGGTCGCTTGCCGTGCCGGCCGCGGCGGCGGCAGACACGCTCGTTCTGGGTATTCCTCCTTACCTGGCGGCGACCGAACTGGAGACACGGTTTCGGCCGCTCGCCCAGTACCTCACGGCAAGCCTCGGCCGCGAGGTCAGGCTGCGCGTGGCCCACGGCCATGCCCAGCACATCGAGCAGGTGGGCCGCGGCCGCGTGGATATCGCCTACGCCACCCCGGTCGCCTGCCTGACGCTGCTGGAACGGTACGGCCCGCGCCCGCTGCTGGGCCGCCTCCAGGCGAACGGCCACGCGGCGTTCCACGGTGTGATCTTCGTGCGCTCGGATACGCGCATCCGCAGTCTGGATCAACTGCAGGGACGGTGGTTCGCCTTCGACAGCGAGTATTCGGCGGCGGGCTATCGGGTGCCGCGCGAGCTGCTGCGCCGTGCCGGCGTCGATCTGCAGGATCTCGGCGGCTACCGCTTTCTCGGCAGTCCCCACAATACGGCGTTGGCCGTCCTGGCGGGTGACTATGCGGCCGGCGCCGCACGCGCCGAGGTCTACGAGCACTACCGGCTGCGCGGGCTGCGCGCCATCGCCGTGACGCCGCCGATACCCGAGCACCTGTTCGTCGCCAGCACGCGCCTTCCGCCGGAGCTGGTGGCACGCCTGCGTGAGGTCCTGATCGGGTTGCGCGACAGCGAATCCGGCCGCGCGGCGCTGCGGGCTATCCGCCCTGACCTCACGGGTATCGTCGGGGCGGAGGCCGGCGACTACGCGGCGTTGCGGGAACTGCTCGGCGAGCCCGACGCCGTGGTCGCGGGTTCGCCGGACGGCGAGGGGGCGCCATGACCAGCTACGCCGGCCGCCATCGCGACCTCTACTGGGCGACCCTCGCGCTGCTGCTGGTGCTGGTGCTGGTCGCGGATGCGCTGCTGATCAGCCGCGAATACCACCAGGCGCATGCCCGCGAGCGCGAGGCGGCCGAGGCCGAGCTCGGGTTCCTGGCCGGACTGATCACCGAGTCCCTGACCAGCGAGCAGTACCGGCTCGTCGAGCTCCTGGTCGACAGCTGGGGTCACCAGCATGCCGCCGCCGTCCACCTTTCGGTGGAGACGCCCGACGGTTTCGTGCTGGCACACTACGGCGCCGAAGCGTCCGGTGGACGGGTCGCGGATCATCTGCTGTTGTCGCGGAACATTGCCTACGGCCATGCCCGCCAGGTGCGCCTCAAACTGGAAGTGGATCTGCGGGGCGTGGAGGCCGCCGTGCGCAGCTATGCCCTGCAGATCGTCGGCGGCACGGTGGTGCTGCTCGCGCTGTTCGGGCAGCTGCTGGTGCTGCTGGACCGCAGCCGGCAGCAGCGGGTGCTCGAGGCCTGGGCGCATCAGGACGGGCTGACGGGCATCGCCAACCGGCGCCGGTTCGAACGCGCGCTGGACATGGAGTGGCGGCGCGCCCGCCGTGGCCAATCCCCGCTGGCACTGATCATGGCCGATCTGGATGCCTTCAAGGCCTATAACGATGCGCTCGGTCACCAGGCCGGTGACGACTGTCTGCGGCAGGTGGCGGCGGTGCTCGCCCGCCAGGCGGTGCGCCCGGCGGACCTGGTGGCGCGCTACGGCGGCGAGGAATTCGTCGTCGTGCTGCCGGACACGGATCTCACCAGCGCCCGGCACCTCGCCGAGCAGATGCGTGCCGCCGTGGAGCGGCTCGCGCTCGAGCACCCGGCCGCGCAGACCACGGGACGGGTGACGCTCAGTCTGGGCGTGGCGGCGCTGGTGCCTTTCGGTAACGCATCGCCGGAGGAACTGATCGGGCGCGCCGACCGCGCCCTCTACCTCGCCAAGCACGCCGGCGGCAACCGTGTCGTCGCCGCGGCGGGCGATGTGCCGCCGCTGGCGGTGCCCGCCTAGCGCCCGGGTCTCGTATTGCCTCCGGGGCCGCCCCATAATGGCGCCCGCCGCTGCGCTGCCCCCGGAGACCCATGCGCTATTCCAAGGACCCTGTCGTCGATCGCACGCTGCGCCACTCGGTGCGCGACGGGGTGGCCTATGCCGCGATGTCGGGCGGCGGCGAGACCTATTTCTCCGCTTTTGCCCTGTTCCTCAAGGCGAGCGCGCCGCAGGTCGCGCTGCTGGCGACGCTGCCGCCGCTGCTCGGCTCGCTGGCGCAGCTGCTGTCGGCGTGGCTGGTGCAGCGGCTGCGGCGGCGCAAACCGCTGATCATGCTCGGTGCAAGCCTGCAGGCACTGGTGTGGCTGCCGCTGATGGCGCTGCCGTTGCTGTTTCCGGAGCGGGCGGTACTGCTGCTGATCGCCTGCGTCACGCTGTATCACGCGATGGGCAACTTCGCCGCGCCGCCGTGGATCGGTCTGATGGGCGATCTGGTGCCGGAACGCAAGCGCGGCCGTTATTTCGGCCGGCGCACGCGCCTGGCGACGATGACGGCGTTCCTGGCGCTGGTGAGCGGCGGGCTGGTGCTGCACCTGTTCGCCCGCTGGGAATGGACGCTGCTCGGCTTTCTCGGCATCTTCACCGGCGCGGCCGTGGCGCGGGTGGTCTCCGTCTATCACTTGAGCCGAATGCACGAACCGGAGCCGCCGCCGGAGCCGGAGCGGCCGGCGCCGCGCGTCGGGCGGCTACGCGATTCGCACGCCTGGCGCTTCACGCTGTTCATCGCCGCGATGCAGGGCGCAGTGGCGGTGGCGGCGCCGTTCTTCGCCGTCTACATGCTGCGCGACCTGCAGTTTTCGTATCTGCAGTTCATGGCCAATACCGGTATGGCGGTGCTGGTGCAGTTTCTCACCCTCAACACCTGGGGCCGGATCAGCGACGTGTTCGGCAACCGGCTGATCCTCATCACTGCCGGCAGCATGATCCCGGTATTGCCGGCGCTGTGGCTGGTGTCGGCGGATTTCTGGTATCTGCTCGGCGTGCAGGTGATCTCCGGCCTGTGCTGGGCGGGCTTCAGCCTGAGCGTCGGCAATTTTCTCTATGAACTCGTGCCCAGCGAGCGGCGCTCGCGCTACATGGCCATGCACAATGTATTGACCGCGATGGCGGTGTTCGGTGGCGGGGTATTGGGTACGCTGCTGATCCGCAGCCTGCCGCAGCAGGGCGTGCTGTTTGGTATCGAGTGGCAGTGGAGCAGCATGCTGCTGGCCACGTTCGCGGCCTCGGCCGTGCTGCGCGGTATGGTGGCGGTCGTGTTCCTGCCACGGCTGGAGGAGGCGCGGGTGCCGCGCCGGCGCATGTCGCCGCGGCAGCTGGTGTTTCGCGTCACACGCTTCAACGCCTTCAGCGGCCTGCTCTACGAGGCGGTCACCATGTTCCGGTCGTCACCGCGCGAGCCGCGCTGAGCGCGGAGTCCTGCCGCCTTGCGTCTGGCGCCGGGGCGGGGTTCACACCGCATCCCAGGGAGGCGCGTCCTGCGCCGACTCGGCGAGCCCCGCCGCGCCGAGCAGCCGGATCAGGCGCCGCCGTTCGCTGGCCACCAGGTCGTGACCCAGTTCCCAGCGCAGTCCGGCACAGTCCAGCAGGACGGTGGGTTCATGCCAGGGCGTGGCGCCGCGCAGGATGCGCAGCCGCACGCAGCTGCGCGCGCAGCACTGTTCCTGCTGCGGCTGCCGGCGTCCGCGCTGCAGGCGGATCTGCTCCCGCGTGATCGTGATGCACTCCCGCCAGGCCAGGCGGCGCAGCGTGCACCAGGAGGCGGCCGCCAGCAGAGCGCTGGCGAGCAACAGGTAGACGGCGATCGGCCAGAAGCCCAGAGAGACGAAGCCGGCGCCCAGGCCCAGCGTGAGCAGGAGATGCAGGCGGAGGTGGCGCGCCGTCTCCGTCCAGCCGAGCGCGCGGTCGGCCTGCAGCCAGATACTGACTCGATTGGAATCGGCGTCCGCCAGAACCTGGATCATGACGACCTCCGCCCGCCCTTGTCGAGCATAGCCGCACGCGCGATGCCGGTCGGTGGGTCGTGCGGAATCAGCGGCTTGACGAAACGGTGGCTGCGGCGGCCGGGTGGGACGCCGCACACGCCGCATCATTCGCCACAAACGGCAGGGGAATTACTGGGGGCCCGCGCCGGCAGTCCGCGTCACGCGCCGGAGGCCGCGAACACGGTCACCTCTTCGCGGTCGTGGTAGAGCTGCTTGCAGGCCAGGCGGTACGGCCGGCCGGTCGCCTCCAGGCCGGCGCGCACCCGCGCCAGGCATTGTTCGACCTCCTGGTGGCGTTTCTTCATCGGCAGCTTCAGGTTGAACACGCTGCAGCGGCACCAGCCCTCACCCAGCCAGCGCGCGGCGAGTTCGGCGACGCGCGCCGGTTGCTCGACGATATCGCAGACCATCCAGTCGACCGGCGCGTCGGGACGGAAGCGGAAGCCGTCCTCGCGGCGATGTTCGACCAGGCCGCTGTCCAGCAGCGCCGGCGCGAGGGCACCGTTGTCCACGGCGGTGACGCGCAGGCCGCGCCGCACCAGCTGCCAGGTCCAGCCGCCGGGCGCCGCGCCGAGGTCGACGGCGCGCATGCCCGGACGCAGTAGCGCCGCGCGCTCCTGGGTGTCGAGGAAGGTGAGCAGCGCCTCTTCCAGCTTGAGCGTGGAGCGGCTGGGTGCACCCGCCGGGAAGCGCAGCCGTGGAATGCCCATGGGGTACGGGCTGCTGTTCGCCGCCGGCGCAATGCCTACGTAGGCGGCGACGGTGGCCAGCAGGCAGACGTGCAGCCGTCCGGCCCGTGCGCCGGGCGCGGCGCTCAGCCGGCCGGCCGCCTGCAGCGCAGCGCGCAGCGGCCGGTCGAGCTTGCGGCACAGCGGCTGCAGCTCCTTGGCCGCGTTGGTGTCCGGGGTCTCGAGGAACAGCTCGCCGGCCGCGGCTAGGTCGTCGGCGAACGCGGCCGTCAGGCCGCGGACGCGGTCCTGGATATCCAGGTCGTTGGCCAGTGCGATGATGCGGAACCACTGGCGCGCGAATATCAGCGTCGTGAACGGCAGTTCCCGCTGCAGCCGCTCGGCGTCCGCAGCCTGCGCCGTGACGAAGGTTACGTAGGCCGCCGCCGGCTTGGTTCTGCACCAGCCCGCCACGCCCAGCCCGGCGGCGCGCGCCTGGATCTCGGCGGCACACTCGGATTCGAAACCCGCGCGGCAGTGCAGGAAAAGACCGTGCATCGGTTCGGGCATCGGCGGATGTGCGGTGGGTGGCGGCGGGCGTGCCCGGACTGCGGGCATCATTCCCTGCGGCCGGCGACATTGCAACCGGGACGTTCCACCGCGGCGCCACCGCCCCGACGCGCCCCCCCCCG
>CAYWKV010000099.1:8665-10745 GCA_964458835.1 uncultured Gammaproteobacteria bacterium
GGCGCGCGCTGGACCCGCGCCGGCGCCTCTCGGATAATGGCCGGCCGTTTCAATCGCCGTATCACGAGGTGCCCCATGAACAGTTCCCAACCGATGTCCCTGATGGATTTCGTCGCCGCCGCGCGCGCTCAGATCAAAGAGGTCGATCCGGCGGGTCTGCAGGGCATGCTGGCCGGGAATCCGGATCTGCTGGTGGTGGACGTGCGCGAGTCCAGTGAGCACGAGCAGGGACACATCAAGGGCGCGCTGCTGGTGCCGCGCGGCATCCTCGAGGCCGCGGCCGATTTCAACTACCCCAAGCGCGTCGAGTCGCTGGTGACGGCGCGTGAGCGTCCGGTGGTGCTGTACTGCGCGACCGGCGGCCGTTCCGCGATGGCCGCGCTGACCCTGCAGCAGATGGGCTTCAAGGACGTCTGCAGCCTCGCCGGCGGGTTCGCGCGCTGGCAGCAGGAGGGCGCGCCGGTGGTCGCCGGGGCGCGGTACGTCTGAACCGGCGGGGCGGGCGCTCGATCCCCGCGCCTCGACGTCCGCAGTTGCGCTAAGCTCGAGCGCTGGCCGAGCGGCGCGATCGGGGGAGAACGTGATGGACAGCTATGCAGCCTGGACGGAGCCGCCGCGCCAGAGGAGCGCCCTGCGGCTCGACCGCCTGCCGGGTTATCCACCGAGCCTGTTCGCCGCCGTGGCCGCGTTGGTCGCCGGCGGGCTGGCCGCACGGCTGCTGAAGGCGCTGAGCGTGCGACTGCTGCGGCGCGCGGACCGGTTCTGAGGCGGCGCCGATGAGGATGCGATGGCCGTGACGCTGGCTGGGCGCGAACTCGGCACGGTGGCCGTGACCGGGACGAGCGGCTTCGTCGGCGGCGAGCTGCTGTG
Source organism: uncultured Gammaproteobacteria bacterium (assembly GCA_964458835.1). Taxonomy (GTDB): domain Bacteria; phylum Pseudomonadota; class Gammaproteobacteria; order Thiohalobacterales; family Thiohalobacteraceae; genus JAHJQQ01. The sequence goes on from CAYWKV010000099.1 coordinate 9,536, forward strand.
CGCGCTGGCCGCGCGTGCCGTCCCGCTGCGGCTGCTCGCCCGTCGCCCGTTGTCAGGGCTGTCACCGCTGCCCGATGGCTTGGTCGTGCACCGCGGCGACCTCGTCGAGCCGGCCTCGCTGCAGGGCTTTCTGGACGGTGTGGATACGCTGTTCCACCTCGCCGGGTATGCGCATGCCGTCTCCACGCCGGATCCCGCGGAGCTGGAGCGCCACCGCCGCATCAATCTCGAAGGTACGCGGAACCTGTTCCGTTGCGCGGCCGGGGCTGGCGTGGGCCGTTTCGTGTTCGTCAGCAGCGTCAAGGCCGGCGGCGAGGATGTGCACGACTGCCTGGACGAGCGCAGCGCACGCCTGCCGGCTGACCCCTACGGCCGGATCAAGCGCGAGACGGAGGACTGGCTGTTCGGGGAAGGTGCGCGGGCGGGCGTGGAGATCAGCGTACTGCGCCCGGCGCTGGTATACGGCCCGGGCGTGAAGGGCAATCTCGCCGCCATGCTGCGCGCCGTCGATCGCGGCCGTTTCCCGCCCGTGCCGGAAACGCACAACGTGCGCTCCATGGTGAGCGTCCAGGACCTGGTCGCGGCGCTGCTCGCTGCCGGCGCGCGCACCGAGGCCGCCGGCCAGGTCTGCATCGTCGACGACGGCGAGGCCTATTCGACGCACCGCATCTATATCGCCATGGCGGCCGCGCTGGGCAGGCCGGTTCCATGGTGGAGCGTGCCGGCCGGCGCGCTGCGCGCGCTCGGCCGTGCCGGTGATCTGGGCGAGCGGCTGCTGCGCCGCCGCCTGCCGTTCAACGGCACGCTCGCGTCGCGCCTGCTGGATTCGGCCTGTTACCGTTCGGTACAGGCGGAGCGGGTCTTGGGATTCCGGCCGCGCTATCGGCTGGAAGATGTGCTGCCGGAGATGGTGCGTGTGTATCGGAATGTGACCGGCAGGTCGGGGTGAGGCGTTCTGTGCCAAGGCCCAACGTAGCCGCCGCCGGTCGATCGCTGGGAATCGCAGTGCTCACCCCCTATCTGCACTAAGGAACCTCTGATCAATTCGTCGTACTGTCATTGCGAGCGAAGCGCCCTAAAGGATACCCTTCGGTAAAGCAATCTCGTTCGAAGGCAGATCAACAGCCTGGAGATTATTCGCTGCGCTCACCCCTGCGGGGTTCATTACGGGTACCTTATCCTGCGGATCAAGGCATCCTCGCAATGACGA
>CAYWKV010000100.1:0-8675 GCA_964458835.1 uncultured Gammaproteobacteria bacterium
CCTTGCTGTAACCTAGCGACCATGCTTGAAACATGGCTTACAGCCTACGGTTATCCGGTTGTCCTGGTCGGCACCTTTCTCGAAGGTGAGACCATGCTGGTGCTGAGCGGCGTGGCTGCACACCTGGGTTACCTGTCGCTGCAGTGGGTGATCATCTGGGGTTTCGTTGGGACTATCACCAGTGACCAGTTGTACTTTTTCCTCGGCCGACGCTATGGCAAGACCCTGCTGGCCAGACGCCCGGCCTGGCAGCCGGCTACCGAACGGATACTGCGCAGACTGGAACGGCACCAGAACCTGCTCATCCTCAGCTTTCGCTTTCTCTACGGACTGCGTACCGTCACCCCGTTTGCCATTGGCATAAGTGATATCTCCTGGCTCCGCTACACCTGCCTCAATGCCATTAGCGCGGCTATCTGGGCAACTGCGGTCGGACTGGCCGGTTACTCTGTCGGGCATGCCGTCGCGGCGGTCATCGATGATATCCAGCGCTATCAGCTCGAGGTGATAGGTACTCTCATGGCGGTAGCAGCCTTGCTCTGGCTACTGCATCTCCGGTACCGGCAACGTCACTCCGGCAATGGCACCACCTGAGGCCGCGATCGGCATACAGATGGCTACGCGCATCAATGGGGTCAGACTCGATTGATTGGAACTGCATGTATCCATCGAGTCTGTCTCTATTGATCTCTGCGCGCGGCTTCAGCCAGCTGCGCTGAACCCTGCACGAGATCGGCCGGCTGCCGCACACCTTCCTGTTCCCATGGCGCATTTGTGGCGCATTTGGCGCATTTGGTGTCAGAGTAAAAATGGAAAGCGTTTTAACGCTGACTCTAAATGCTCGGGGCCCAAATGCTTGACCCCAAACGCTGGGGACGATGACGTTTCATGAAGGTCCTCACGCGGATGCACATTTGTTCGGGCGGCCATTGACGAGAAATGTCCGTTCGAATGACGATGAATATCGGAATGTCCCCGGGCTTTCCCTCCAACAGCCTGATCGCCGCGCTGCTGCCGCGCATCGACGTGGCGCGCGGCATGCGCGATGCCGGCCGCCGCTCCTGACCGGCCCTGCTACCGCAACTTCGTGAACACGAAGGCGCTGTCCCGCACGTCGGTGTGGCAGGCATAGCAGCTCGTGCCGCCGTCCTTCACCAGCCGCTCGCTGCGGCTGTCGCCGGCGAAGGCCTCGAAGGCCCAGCCGCCGGTGTCGGCCGCGGCCGCATCGTGCTGCATCACCCCCAGCAGCTTGCGCGGCCCTTCCGTAACGGCATGGTCGCCCGCCTGCGCCTCCAGCAGGTCGAACACCAGCACGGCACCGTCGGCGTACTCGCCGCCCTGCAGCCCCTGCAGTGCGGCCGGATTGGCGTAGATGTGATGGATGCCCTCGAAAGGATCCTCCAGGGGATGGCCCGGCTCGATCACCATCGACTTCACGTGATACCAGGCGCGGTAGTCGTCCGGATAGGCGACCTCCCCGGCCTGTAGGCCCGGCGTGATGCACAGCAGCACGGCCCCCGACAGCAGTGTTCCCGACCACAGGATTCTGAACATGACGGCCCCTCCTCTTTTGGTTTCGACTCGAAACCATAGGATCGCCACAGGGCTTTGTCAAGAAGGTATCGAGGCGATACCATAGCGCCATGAACCCGCCCCGCATCCTGGAACTGATCGAGCGCCTGGGCAACCTGCTGCGCGCCGGGCAGCGCCGCGCCGGCCAGGCGGCCGGCCTGCAGCCCGTGCATCTGCAGGCACTGGGCTATCTGGCACGCTGCAACCGCTTCAGCAACACGCCGGCCGCGCTGACCGCCTACCTCGGCACCACCAAGGGCACGGTCTCGCAGACGCTCGCCGTGCTGGAGCGCAACGGCCTGGTCGAACGGCACGCCGATGCGGCCGACGGGCGCGTCGTGCGCTTCCGGCTCACCCGCGGAGGCCGTGCCGCACTGCGGGGCCTGCAGACGACGCCCGACTGGGAGCGCGCCCTCGGCACCTTGTCCGCAGCCCAGCGCGCGGCCGCGGAGAGCGCGCTGGACCAGCTGCTGCGCACGCTGCAGCAGGCCAACGGCCAGCGCGCCTTCGGCGTGTGCCGGAGCTGCCGGCATCTGCAGCGTCAGGACAGGGGCTGGCGCTGCGGCCTCAACGGCGAGGCCCTCGACGCCGACGACACGGCGCGCATCTGCCACGAACACGCCTACCTCCAGAGCGCCTGACGCGCCGTACCGTCTCCCCGCGGCTGCGCACCATGTCTGCGCGCGCCGCCTCCCGACTCCCCAAGTCGGTGCGCCGCCCCACCATCCGTGTCCACCGACACTGAGTCATCTGCCTGAACGGGCTGGATAATCGCTCCGCGTCCGGGACTGGCACGCCGATTGCTCTCCCGCAGACAGGTCCCCTGCATCGACAAGACGGTCATGAAGCTCCGCGTGCTGCTGCTGGACGACGACGAGAAACGCAGATGTGCCGTCGAAGCGGCGCTGACCGCCACGGGCTACGGCGTGATCGCCGGCGCGGCACCGGGCCGTGACTTGATACGGGACATCGCGCGGCTGCGGCCGGACGTGATCGTCATCGACGTGGAGGCACCGGATCGCGACACGCTGGAGGATCTCTGCTGCATCGCCCGCGACGCGCCGCATCCAGTGGTGATGTTCACGCACGACGACGATGCGGAGAAGATGCGCGCGGCGATCCGCGCCGGGGTCAGCGCCTACGTCGTCGGCGGCGTCTCCGGCGAGCGGGTCGGACCGATCGTCGAGGTGGCGGTCATGCGCTTCGAACAGCATCAGGCGCTGCGCGCCGAGCTGCGGCGGGCGCAGGCCTCGCTGGCGGAGCGCAAAGTGATAGAACGCGCCAAGGGCATCCTCATGCGGCAACGGCGCTGCAGCGAGGACGAGGCCTACCAGGCGCTGCGGCGCTCGGCCATGGCGTGCAACCGTCGGCTGGCGGAGGTGGCGCAGAGCGTCGTCGACGCGGCCGAACTGCTCGGCTGAGACCGGCAGGCGAATCGACGGTGACCGCCCGACGCGGGGCGGAACCGGAAGGCGATGACGGGCCAACGGCGGCCCGTCCCACGGACAACGGCGTCCATTGCGTCACGCGCAGCGTGGCGGGATGGGCGCCGTTTTTTTTGGCCACGACCGAGGTGAGACATGAGCACGGACGAGACAGCCACATTGCAGATCCCGGATGGCGCGGCTACCGAGCGGGCTCCCGACGCGGGCCGGCGCCGCTTCATCGGGGCCTGCACCGCCGGTATTGGCGCGACAGCACTGGGCCTCCTGCCGGCCCTGCGCCACGCGGCCTGGGCGGGTGGATCGGACGCGCCGGAGAAGACCGATCTGACCGTCGGCTTCATTCCGCTGACCGACTGCGCGAGCGTCGTCATGGCCGGCGAACTCGGGTTGTTCAAAAAATACGGCCTCGACGTCACCGTCAGCAAGGAAGCCTCCTGGGCGGCCGTGCGCGACAAGCTGGTGCTCGGCGAACTGGATGCCGCGCACGTCCTCTACGGCATGATCTACGGCGTGACGCTGGGCATCGCCGGCCAGAAGAAGGCCATGACCGCCCTCATGGGCCTCAATCACAACGGCCAGGGCATCACGCTGTCCCGGCAGCTCCAGGGCGTGACCGACGGCGAGACCCTGAAGAAGCTCATCGACACCCGTGCTCGCGAATACGTCTTCGCCCAGACCTTCCCGACGAGCACGCATGCCATGTGGCTGTATTACTGGCTGGGTGCGCACGGCATCGATCCGTTCACCGACGCCAAGACCATCACCGTCCCGCCGCCGCAGATGGTCGCCAACATGCGGGTCGGCAACATGGACGGGTTCTGCGTCGGCGAACCGTGGAACGCCCGCGCCGTCGCCGACGGCATCGGTTTCACCGCCACCACCTCCCAGGCCATCTGGAAGGATCATCCCGAAAAGGTGCTCGGCACTACCCTGGAGTTCACGCAGACGTATCCCAACACGACCCGCGCGCTGATAGCCGCCGTGCTGGAGGCGTCCATGTTCATCGACGACATGAGAAACCGCGAGCAGGTCGCCAGGATCATCGCCGCGAAGTCCTACGTCAACGCGCCGGAGGCCGTCGTGCTTGGCCGCATGCTCGGCAAGTACGACGACGGTCGCGGCCACACCTGGGACGACCCGGACCCCATGAAGTTCTTCAACGACGGCGAGGCCAACTACCCCTATCTCTCGCACGGCGTCTGGTTCCTCACCCAGTTCAAGCGCTGGGGCCTGCTGCAGGAGGAGGTCGACTACCTGGACGTGGCCCGCCGGATCAACCAGACCGCGCTCTACGGCGAGGTCGCCGCGTCACTCAAGGTGGCCGTGCCGTCCAGTCCGCTGAAGGTGGAGACGCTGTTCGACGGCGTCACCTTCGATGCGACCCGCGCGGCCGAGTACGCCGCCGGCTTCGCGATCCACGCCTGAGCCATGCGCCGCAACGCGCAACCCGGGAGCAGCCCCATGACAGCGATCATCGACTTCAAGCACAGGAACGAGGCCGATGCGCCTCCGCAGCGGACGGCGGAGCGCCGGCCTCCGGCCGCTATGGCGTCGTCCACCGCCGTAGTACCGCCGGCTGCGCCCGCAACCGGCGCGGACTGCCGCCCGTCCGGATGGCCGCAACGCCTGTCGGCCGCGCTGCCCGGAGCAATCGCGCCGCTGCTCGGCTTCCTGGGGCTGCTCGCCGTGTGGGCCGCGGTGGCGCAGCACGCGACGCATCTGCCCGGACCGCTGCAAACCTGGCAGGCGGCGCTGCCGCTGTTCGCCGATCCGTTCTACGTGAACGGCCCGAACGACGTGGGTGTCGGCTGGCTGGTGCTGAACTCACTGGAACGCGTCGCGCTCGGCTTCGGCCTGGCGATCGCGGCGGGCGTGCCGCTGGGCTTCGCGATCGGCCGCTTCGCCTTCGTCGACCGCGCCAGCGGGGCACTGATCAGCCTGCTGCGGCCGGTCTCGCCGCTGGCCTGGCTGCCGATCGGACTGGCCGTGTTCCAGGCGGCGCACCCGTCCGCGATCTTCGTCATCTTCATCACCAGCATCTGGCCCATCGTCGTCAACACCGCGCTGGGCGTGAAGCGCGTGCCCGCGGACTACCTCAACGTGGCGCGCGTGCTGCGGCTGTCCGAGTGGAAGGTATTCACGCGCATCCTGCTGCCGGCCTCGCTGCCGCATGTCATGAGCGGCCTGCGCCTCGGCCTGGGCACCGCCTGGCTGGTGATCGTCGCCGCCGAGATGCTCACCGGCGGCGTCGGCATCGGCTTCTGGATCTGGGACGAATGGAACAACCTCAACATGGAACACATCATCATCGCTATCTTCATCGTCGGCTTCGTCGGCCTGGCACTGGAACGGGGCATGACCCTGATCGCCGACCGCTTCGACTACCACAACGTCTGAACGGGAGCCGTCATGAACGCCATCGTGGATATCAGTCACGTCAGCATGCGCTTCGAGACCAAGGGCGCAGTGTTCCACGCGCTGGAGGACATCGTCCTGCGGATCGCCGCGGGCGAGTTCATCAGCCTCATCGGCCACTCCGGCTGCGGCAAGTCGACGCTGCTGAATCTGGTCGCCGGCCTGCTGGAACCGACCCGCGGCGCGCTGTTGTACCAGGGGCGCGAGGTCGCCGGGCCCGGGCCGGAACGGGCGGTGGTGTTCCAGAACCACTCCCTGCTGCCCTGGCTGTCGGTGTTCGGCAACGTCCATCTGGCCGTGGAGCGCGTCTTCGGGCGCAGCGACGACAAGGCCGGACTGAAGGCGCGCACTCAGGAGGTGATCGAACTGGTCGGCCTGGCGCATGCCGCGCGCAAGTACCCCGGTGAACTCTCCGGCGGCATGAAACAGCGCGTCGGCATCGCCCGCGCCCTGGCCATGCAGCCGCGGGTGCTGCTGCTCGACGAACCCTTCGGCGCCCTGGACGCGCTGACGCGCACGCACCTGCAGGACGAACTGATGCGCATCACCCGCGACAGCGGCAACACCGTGCTCATGGTCACCCACGATGTGGATGAGGCGGTGCTGCTCTCCGACCGTATCGTGATGATGACCAACGGCCCGGCCGCGACCATCGGCGAGATCCTGGAGGTGGATCTGCCCAGGCCGCGACAGCGCCTGGCACTGATGGAGGACCCGCGCTACGTGCACCTGCGCGGCGAGGTGCTGCGCTTCCTGCACCAGCGGCATGCGCGGGTGGCGTGAGGCCGGACATGACGAGATTCCGATCCATGGCCGCAAACCGCCGCGCACCTCTGCTGCGGGGTGTCGGGCCGTGGCGGCAGGTGTCGGCAGCAGGGATGCTGCCGTCAAGCTTACAGGGATGTATTCACAGCGGCCTGCCGCCGCGGCCCGACCCCCCGGCAATGGCAATCCCCGGACATCCCACGGAGCATTCCCCATGAAAGAGAAACTGGTTCTGATCGGCAACGGCATGGCGGGCGTGCGCACGCTGGAGGAGCTCCTGAAGATCGCGCCCGATGTCTACGACATCACCGTATTCGGCGCCGAGCCCTGCGGCAACTACAACCGCATCCTGCTCTCGCCGGTGCTCGCCGGCGAGAAGACGCTGGAGCAGATCATGCTCAACGACGAGCGCTGGTACGCGGACAACGGCATCACCCTGCACAAAGGCAGCAAGGCGGTGGAGATCGACCGGGCGCGGCGGATGGTGCACGCGGCCGACGGCAGCGCGGCGCGCTACGACCGCCTGATCCTGGCGACCGGCTCCACGCCCGTCGTCATCCCCGTGCCGGGCAGCGATCTGCCCGGCGTGGTCGGGTTCCGCGACATCCAGGACGTGGACCGGATGTTGGCGACCGCCCGCGCGGGTGGCCACGCCGTCGTGATCGGCGGCGGCCTGCTCGGCCTGGAGGCGGCCAACGGCCTGCTCCGGCAGGGCATGACCGTCACTGTCGTGCATCTCCTGGACACGCTGATGGAGAAACAGCTCGACGGGCCGGCGGCGGCGCTGCTCAAGCGTTCGCTCGAGGCGCGCGGCCTGGAATTCCTGATGGGCGCGCAGACCGAGGCCATCCTCGGCGTCGACCGGGTCGAGGGCATACGCCTGCGCCTGGGCAAGGGCGCTGCGCGCCGTCCCGGGGATGTCGTGGAAATGCTCACCGACCTGGTGGTGATGGCCGTCGGCATCCGCCCGGATACCGGACTCGCCCAGGCCTGCGGCCTGCACTGCGGACGCGGTATCGTGGTCAACGACACCCTGCAGACCTACGACCCGCGCATCTATGCCGTCGGCGAATGCGTCCAGCACCGCGGCGCGACCTACGGCCTGGTCGCGCCCTTGTTCGAGCAGGCGAAGGTCTGCGCCAACCACCTCGCACGGCTCGGTTATGCGCGCTACGACGGCTCGGTGACCTCGACCCGGCTGAAGGTCACCGGCATCGACCTGTTCTCCGCCGGCGACTTCAGCGGCAATGACAGCACCGAGGAGATGGTGCTCAAGGACCCCGGCCGGGGCGTGTACAAGAAGCTGGTGATCGCCGGCAACCGCATCCGCGGCGCGGTCATGTACGGCGACACCCTGGACGGCGCCTGGTACTTCCAGCTCATGCGCGACGGCACCGACATCGGCGGCTTCCGCGACAGCCTGCTGTTCGGCCAGGCGCACCTCGGCGACTCGGGTCACGGCGACGGCAGCCGCGTCGCCGCCATGGCCGACAGCGCCGAGATCTGCGGCTGCAACGGCGTGCGCAAGGGCGACATCGTCCGCGCCATCACCGAAAAGAAACTGTTCACCCTCGACGAGGTGCGCGCGCACACCAAGGCCTCCAGCTCCTGCGGCTCCTGCACCGGTCTGGTCGAGGCGCTGCTGGCGCACACCCTGGGCGGTGACTATTCGCAGGCGCCGGGCCGCAAACCGCTGTGCCCCTGCACCGACCATCCTCACGACGACGTCCGCCGGGCCATCCGCGAGCAGGGCCTGACATCGCTGCGCGCGGTGATGGACTATCTGAACTGGAAGACCGGGGACGGCTGCCCGAAGTGCCGCCCCGCGCTGAACTATTACCTGCTCTGTCAGTGGCCCGGCGAGTACCGCGACGACAACCAGGCGCGCTTCATCAACGAGCGCGTGCACGCCAACATCCAGAAGGACGGCAGCTACTCGGTCGTGCCGCGCATGTGGGGCGGCGAGACCACGCCCGCCGAACTCAAAGCGATCGCCGAGATCGCGGAGAAGTACCGCGTGCCGACCGTACACGTCACCGGCGGCCAGCGCATCGATCTGCTCGGCGTGAGGAAGGAGGATCTCCCCGGCATCTGGGGCGATCTGGCGGCCGCCGGCTTCGTCTCCGGCCATGCCTACGGCAAGGCCGTCCGCACCGTGAAGACCTGCGTCGGCAAGGCCTGGTGCCGCTTCGGCACCCAGGACTCGACGCAGCTCGGCATCGATCTCGAAAAACTCACCTGGGGCGCCTGGACGCCGCACAAGTTCAAGATGGCAGTGTCGGGCTGCCCGCGCAACTGCGCCGAGGCCACCATCAAGGATTTCGGCGTCGTCTGTGTCGACTCGGGCTATGAGCTGCACATCGGCGGCAACGGCGGCGTGAAGGTGCGCGCCACGGATTTTCTGTGTCACGTGAAGAGCGAGGATGAGGTCAAGGAGCATTGCGCCGCCTTCCTGCAGCTCTACCGCGAACAGGCGCA